>VBKY01000159.1:19293-34322 GCA_005879255.1 Deltaproteobacteria bacterium | reverse complement strand
CCGGATCAAAACCGGCGTGATGAAAGACGGCACCCTGATGGCTCGCGAGGTGAGCGCCGACTTTAATACCGGCGCCTACAGCGATATCGGTCCCGTCGTCGCGCGTAATGGCGGCTCGGCGATGTCGGGCCCCTACAAAATTCCTCACGTGCGCATCGACTCCCGCGCGGTTTGGACCAATGTTGTGCCGGCGGGGGCGCTGCGCGGCTTTGGCGTGCCGCAAGCCGTGTGGGCCTACGAAACCCAAATGGATAGGATCGCCGAAGAGCTCTGTCTCGATCCCGTAGAATTCCGCCGGAAAAATTTGCTGCGTGATGACGACCTCTTCGCCACCGGCGAAAAGTTAGCCGATATACATTACGACGAGCTCCTGGAACGCGCCGCGGCAGCGGTGAACTGGTCATCGAGCGACGCGCGCTGGTTAAACCAAGATGGCGCCCCGGCCCGGCAAAGCGGGTTGCGCCGCGGCAAGGGACTGGCTCTGGTGATCAAGGCGACGATTACACCCTCGACTTCGGTGGCGGCGCTGAAACTGAACGAAGACGGTAGCCTCAATGTTTTAACCAGCAGCGTCGAGCTCGGCCAGGGTGCCAAAACCGTGTTGGCGCAAATTGCCGCGCAAGCGATGCAATCGCCGCTGGCTCGCGTTTCGGTTTCGAATCCGGACACGGACCTTACCCCTTACGACCAGCAAACCAGCTCGAGCCGTACGACTTATTCAATGGGCGGCGCGATCGGCAAAGCCGCTGCCGATCTCAAGCGACAACTAGCAGAGTACGCCGCCGAGTTGCTCGAAGTGTCGGTGGCTGATCTTCTTTTGGAAGAAGGCAGAGTGACGGTTCGGGGCAGCCCGAGCCGTTCGCTCACCTATGGAGAGATTGCGCTGCGCAGCAATCAAGGTAACTTGATCGGCCGCGGCGCATTCAGCACGCGCGGCGGCTTGGATCTCGAGACCGGACAGGGTATCGGCTCCGTTCACTGGCATCAGGGGGCTATCGGTTGTGAAGTCGAAGTCGATGTCGAGACCGGCAAGATCAAAGTCCTTCAGTTGGCTCCGGTCGTCTTCGCCGGGCGCGTCGTCAATCCGCGCTTATGCGAGTTGCAACTGGAAGGCTGCGCAGTGTTTGGCTTCGGGCAGGCGTTGTTCGAAGAGATGACTTACGGCGATCATGGGCAACTGGTTAATCCAAACCTGGGCGACTACAACATCCCCTCCTTCGAGGACATTCCATGGATGGAACGGAAGATCTTCACGGCGTCGGCGAGACCTTATTGCCACCGGTCATGGCGGCTATCGGCAATGCGGTCTACAACGCAGTCGGCGTGCGCATTCACGATCTTCCTCTCACGGCTGAAAAGGTATTGCGGGGACTCCGGAAAACATGACTATGTTTACGGTGGGCTAGGTGTCATTTCGACCGCAGAGAGAAATCTTTTTGTTAGATTCCTCACATACGTTCGGAATGACAGATATTCGGCATCGAGGAGACAATGAAACAAATCATCAAGCTCAAGGTCAACGGCGCTGAGGAAGAAAAGGCCGTACACACGCATCATACTTTGCTCGATGTGCTGCGCGCCGAGTACAAACTATTCGGCGCGCGCGAGGGCTGCGGTATCGGCATGTGCGGCGCGTGCACCGTACTCATCGACGGCCAACCGACCAGTTCCTGCATTCTCCTCGCCGCCTTGGCCGAAGGCAGAGAGATTGTCACCATTGAGGGACTTAGTGAACCCGGCAAATTGGATCCGATTCAGCAGGCCTTTATCGATCACAATGCGTTTCAGTGTTCCTATTGCACGCCAGGTTTTATCTTGAGCACGAAAACCCTCCTAGCGGAGAATCCCAGCCCGACGGTAGAGCAAATCCGCCATTACTTGGCGGGAAACCTATGCCGGTGCGGGAGTTATTACAAAATTCAGGATGCGGTGCTGGACGCCGCGGCGCGATTGCGCGGTGAAGGCTCCAACGCGGCGCGCCCGACATCGTAGCCGCATGATTTTTGCAAAAAAACGCGTTCGAGCAAGAAAACTATATCTTGGGTGTACGGCGTGCAGAAACCACTTGATAACTGTCCGTTCATGCTGAGCCCGTCGAAGCATGAAGTTATTTTCTTCAACAACCTGTTAGCTCGCTTATGGCGACTTTAATCACAGTGAGATCAAGAGGAGGATATCAGATGACAAGAATTTCTTTTCCGATCCTGGCGATGTTTTTGTTCGTAACTACAGCGCGAGGCGCGGAAGTCGAGGTGTTGAAGCCGAAGGGCAATCTCGAGATCAAGCTCGGCCATCCCTCATCGATTTCACTCTACGACATGCCGGCGGTGCTGACCCATGAACGGTTGAATCGCAACGGCTGGAATGTTTCCAGTGTCGAGTTTACCCGCACCGATCTCAACGTCCAGGCATTGGCGCAAGGAACGATTCAGTTCGCCAACTCGCAAGTCATGGATCCGGTGCGCGCGGCGCAAAAGGGCGCCAAGCTCTCTTTCATCATGGAGAATAACGGCGGCGAGTTCGTAATGATTGCCAAAAACGACATCAAAGATTGTAAAGAAACCGACGGCAAAAGATTCGCCATCCATGGCGAAGCCGCGACCACGTCCCTTGCGGTCAAACTCTGGCTGCTCAACGATTGTAAGGTCAAGCCAAATATTATGGTGATTCCGGGCGGAGAAAACCGTATCGTCGCGCTGCAGAATAATCAGATCGACGCCACCCTGGTCCAGCTGGGCGACTGGCTGAATCTCGATGCCAAGGCGCCGGGCCGCTACCACATCATCAGAACCGGCAACCTTTTCAATATCAGCGGCGCGAGTTTTTGGGCGAATGTGGATTGGCTGCGCAAAAACGACGAGGTCGCGACTGCGTATATCGCGGAACTACTGAAGAGCTTCCGTATGGTTCACGCGAATCCCAAAATACTCGAACCCCTGGTAGCGAAGCATCTGCCCGATATGCCGAAAACCATCATCGCTCCCGCGATCAAGGCCTACATCGAGATTGTCCGCGCCTGGCCGCAAAACGGCGGCGACACCTCGATCCTCGACGATACGGTCAAGTTTTTTACCGACAATGGTGAGCTAAAGACCGCCGTGAACACAAAGGAGCTCGTCGACTCGAAAATTCTCGCCGGCGCGCTGAGCAAAGTCGGCAAAATCGCCGGCGCGCGTTAGAGAAAATGGATTCAGCGCATTTTGGCGCACTGAGATGTCCGGCGATCGCCCAGTCCACCCGAGGTTTAGCGGCTCTGATTGAAAAGCGGGGTTCCTAGCTCCATGAAGAAACGCATCCTCCTGGATTGGGGTCTCAGGCTCGCGGTCTTTATCGTGGCGGTTGGGCTGTGGGAGTTTTTTGTCAGCACCTCGCAGAACTTTCTTTTGCCGCGATTTACCGACGTCGCAAGCGGTCTCTTTCGTCTATTGTTTTTCGAAGCCAGGTTTTGGGAGGCTCTTTATATCAGTAATCAGGCGCTCATTTTAGGTTTCGCCATCTCAGTCGTCCTAGGAATTCCGTTGGGACTGCTCGCCGGGCGATTTCGCTGGATGGATCGCGTTCTCAACCCCTATGTCGGCGCGCTGTTGACCATGCCGGTGGCGCCGCTGATCCCGATCGTGATCATCGCCTTGGGATTGGGAATCGCCGCGCGAGTGTTCATCGTCGTTCTGTTCGCTTTCGTGTTTATCACCGTCAATACGCGCGCCGGTGTGCGCGGCGTGGAAGCCTCGCTCATCGAAATGGCCAAATCATTCGGCGCCAGCGAGGGCCAGATCTGGCGCAGGATCGTGATACCCGGAGCGATGCCGGCCATCTTTGCCGGCATGCGCATCGGTCTCGGCCGCGCCGTCACCGGCATGGTCATGGTCGAGCTGATCTTGGTCGCCAGCGGTCTAGGCAGGTTATTACTGGAATTCTCCGGCCGCATGCAGTCGGATCTGGTCTTCGCCACGGTGCTTGCCGTGATTATTGAAGCATTGGCCCTGCTGGCGGGTATGCAAGCGTTGGAAAAAAGGATCACCCGTTGGGCGCCGGACATCTCGATCGGCTAGGTAGGTGCGATGATACGGGTCCGTGGCTTGAGCAAAGAGTTTGGCACCCGCGATAACGGCGGCGGCGTGCTCGCGCTCACTGACATCGACTTCGAAGTCCATGACAATGAATTCGTCACCATCATCGGCCCGAGCGGTTGCGGCAAGACCACGTTGTTGCGCATCATCGCGGGACTGATTCCCTACGACCACGGCGAAGTAGCCATCGACGGCCGGGCGATTACCGGACCTGGACCGGAACGCGCGGTGGTGTTTCAGAACTTCGCGCTGATGCCGTGGGCCGACGTGCTTGCCAACGTAACTTTTGGGCTTGAAGTCCGCGGCACGCCGCCGGATGAATGCCGAGACAAAGCTCGGCATCTCATCAAGCTCGTCGGCCTCGAAGGCTTCGAGAAACGCTTGCCTAAAGAGCTGTCGGGGGGGATGCAGCAGCGCGTCGGTCTGGCCCGCGCATTGGCAGTCAACCCGCAGATTCTGCTCATGGACGAACCCTTTGGCGCCTTGGACGAGCAGACGCGCCGGCTTCTGCAGGAACAACTGCTCCGGCTTTGGGAGGGACAACGCAAAACGGTGGTATTTGTCACACACAGCATGGATGAAGCGGTCATGCTTGGCGATCGGGTCATGCTGATGACGCCACGTCCCGGCAAGGTCAAGGAAATGATCGACGTGCCGCTGCAGAGACCACGCTCGCCGCAGGTAGAAAAATCCGGCGCGTTTGTCGAGATCAAAGAATATCTCTGGGAGAACCTGCGCGCCATGCAGGTGGGTGAATCGTGAAACAGGAAACCGTCGGGAAAGCCGCTGTCAAATCAAGCGCTGCGCCAACGGTCGCTAGACTACCGGCCCTGCGGCGTTTCACGCGCGAAAACGCGCCTGAGGTTTTGGCTCTTCTAACGGGCGCCGCGCTTTGGGAGGTCTTGGGTTGGAGCCTGGGGCTGCAGTGGTTGCCACCATTTTCGAAAGTGATGGAAGCGCTCGCCCAGTTCGTCGGCAGCGGAGTCATTCGGGCCAACGTGGGGTCAAGCCTGCAGGGATTGATAGTCGGCTTCAGTCTCGCTTTGATTCTGGGACTCTTGTTGGGCTCACTCATGGGTCGTTATCGCTATGTTCAAAAGGCGCTCGATGTCTATGTGCACGCGCTTTTTGTCTGCCCGTCGATTGTCTTCGCGCCGATCTTCTTTGCTATTTTCGGTTTGTCCGACGCATCTCGTATCGCGATCATCGTGGTCTATTCCATGTTCGTCATCGTTATCAATACTGCAACCGCGATCCGCACCGTCGATCCGTCGCTGGTCGAGATGGCCCGCTCCTTCGGCTGCCGCGAGCGCCAGATATTCACGAGGATTTTATTGCCGGCGTCTTTACCGCTGGTATTCGCAGGCATCCGTCTTGGCATGGGGCGCGCGGTCAAGGGAATGATCAACGGCGAGATGCTCATCGCCTTCGTCGGCCTTGGCGCGCTGGCGCAGCGCTACGGCGCTCAGTTTGATGCCACCAAAGTATTTGCTATAGCAATGGTTGTTCTTATAATCGGCCTCGCCAGCAACGCCCTTGTTGAAATGCTCGATAATCGACTGACGCGTTGGGCCGGCTAAATTCCATTCATCCCAGGCAGGAAAATGAAAAAGCAAATAACGTTTAAGGTAAACGGTGAAACGTACGATGTTGAGATGGAAGCGAATCGTCTTTTGCTGCACGTGCTAAGAGACAACCTCGGCTTGACCGGTACCAAAGAAGGCTGCAGCATCGGCGTTTGCGGCGCCTGCAGCGTGATCGTCGATGGCCGTTTGGTAAGCTCCTGTTTGACCCTGGCGGCAGGTTGCGCCGGGAAAGAGATCGAAACTATCGAGGGACTCGCGAAAGAGGGCAAGCTCCATCCGCTGCAACAGGCGTTTATCGAATACGGCGGTTTTCAGTGCGGCATTTGCACGCCGGGTCAAATCATGGCCGCAAAAGCGTTGCTCGACGAAAATCCCAAACCCAATGAAGAGGAAGTCAAAGAATGGATGTCGGGGAATCTCTGCCGCTGCACCGGCTATTATAAGATCCTCGAATCCGTCATGGCTGTGGTGAACGACAAGATCGATCCCAATTTCCAATTTCGCAAGCGCGACCAAACCGCCAAAATTCAGAGCCTGGACGTTTATAAACCGGTTGCAAAAACGACCTGATCCCTGCAGATGAATTTTGATTCACCGAATAGAAATGACTCGCGCAAAGCATGCCCTGAGCGAAGTCGAAGGGACGCAAAGCGCGACAAGTGACGGGCCCAGAGCTGTCATCTCGAGCGAATGCGAGAGATCTAAGAAAGATTTCTCCCTTCGGTCGAAATGACAATGTGCACTTAAGGTCTTGGCGCGAGAAAATTTAATTAGACGTCTTGTTCAATTAGAAAATCACAGAGAACACTGATTATGGCAAAAGCAGAAAAATTTTCGGTCGTCGGACGGCGTGTTCAGCGCGTTGAAGGATTCGATAAGGTTACCGGCGAATCGAAATTCATCGCCGATATCCAACTCCCCGGCACGCTGATCGGGCGGGTTTTGAGAAGCCCCTACCCGCACGTGCGGATTCGCCATATCGATACGAGCAAAGCGGCAAAGCTTCCGGGCGTGCGCGCGGTGGTCACGGCGGAAGACACCATCAAACGTCCCTGGGGAGCTTTCTTCGCCGATCAATATATCCTTTCCGTCGGCAAAGCCCGCTATGTCGGCGAGGAAGTCGCGGCCGTGGCGGCCGTCGATCCCGATATCGCCGAAGAAGCCATCGATCTCATTGAAGTGGATTGGGAGCCGCTCCCCGGGGTCTTCGATGCCGAGGAGGCGATCAAAGACGGCGCGCCGCTGGTGCACGATGACAAGCCGAATAATATCGCGATGACCATGGAGATCGAGCGAGGCAACATCGCCCAGGCCTTCGCCGAGTCCGACGTGATCGTCGAAGACACCTTTACGAGCATGCCGCAGTGGCACTGTTCGATCGAAACCATCGGCAGCGTCGCGGAATACAGCGCCAACGGCAAATACACGATATATATGAACACCCAGACGCTGTTTAGCGCGCGCCTTCGCATCGCCGCGGCACTGGGGGTGCCCGAATCGGATGTGCGCATTATCCAAAGCGCAGTGGGCGGCGGATTCGGCGGCAAATCCTGCGACGACAACAACGCCTTGGTTGCCGCAGTCCTGGCAAAAAAAGCCGGTAAGCCGGTCAAACTTATCAATACCCGCGAAGAGGAATTTCTCGCCGGCTGCCGGCCGCGCGTCTTCATGAAGATCAACGTCAGGATGGGCTTCAAGAAAGATGGCCGGATTCGCGCCAAACAATTGCAAGTCATCGCCGACAACGGCGCCTACTCGGCCAAGGCGCCGGCGATCACCGGCGTCGCGACGATGCGCCATGACACCTGCTATAAGTATTCCGATGTAAAGATCGACGCCAAGTTGGTTTATACTAATAAGGTTCCCACCGGAGCCTTTCGCGGCTTCGGCAATCCCTCGGCGGAATGGGCGGTCGAGCAGGCGATCGACCTGGGCGCCCACGAGCTGGGCATCGACCCCATCGAGATCGCTCGCATCAACGCCGCCGAAGTCGGCTACGTCTCCCCGCACGGCAACCGCGTCACGAGCTGCGAGCTGAAGCAGTGTCTTGACATGGTCGATAAAATGATCGACTGGAAAACCAAGCGCGCCAACAAACAGCCGAATACCGGATTAGGTTTGGCCTGCACCGTTCATGTCAGCGGCAAACGTCATTTCGGCGATTATGATGGCAGCTCCGCCACAATCAAGATCAATGAAGACGGCAAAGCGCTCATCTTGAGCGGCGAGGGTGAGTGCGGCCAAGGCGTGCACACGGCGATGTGCCAAATTGCCGCCGAAGAACTGGGCGTGCGAGTTGAAGATGTGGAGATTTCCCGCGCCGACACCGATCTCACGACGTTTTGTTTAGGCGCTTTTGCCAGCCGGCTCACCTATGTCAGCGGCAATGCGGTGAAGAACGCTGCGACCAACGTCAAGCAGCAACTTTTTGAGCAAGCGGGCGAGATGCTCGAAGCCAATCCTCAAGATCTCTTGTCTCGTGACGGTAAGATTTTTGTCAAAGGCGCGGAAGGCAAGTCGGTAACCGTTGCCGACGTCGCGCGCGCGCGGCTGTTCCGTCACAACGGCGCGCCGATCGTTGGCTCGGGTAGTTTCGATGCCGATTCGGTGTTGCCCGATAGCACCCGCTTCGGCAACGAGTCCGGCGCTTACAATTACGGCGCTCAAGCCGCGCAGGTCCACGTCGATCCACAAACGGGACAGGTCAAAGTCCTCAGTTTTGCGGTTGCGTCGGACTGCGGCACGGTGATTTATCCGATCGGCGCCGAAGGCCAGGTCGAAGGCGGGCTGGCTCAGGGCATTGGCTACGCGCTCACGGAAGGGTTGCAGATCGACGAAGGAAGACCGATCAATCCGAATTTCTCCGATTATCGCATCCCGTCCATGCGCGACATGCCGCCGCTCCAGCACGCCTTCGCCGATTCCTATGAACCGACGGGGCCGTTCGGCGCCAAGGGTCTGGGCGAGCTCAACATGGATCCAACGGCGGCAGTCATCAATAATGCGATCTTCGACGCGGTCGGCGTGCGCATCAAAACCTTGCCGATCACGCCGGAAAAGATTCTGCGCGCGCTGCGGGAGAAAGCGAGAGAAAAGTAGCCTGAACGCCCGTAGAGCGCGCAAGCAGAAGTCGGAATATCTCGCGCAAAGGCGCAAAGTAAAGCCGATCGTCATTTCGACCGAAGGGAGAAATCTTTCTTAGATCCTCGCATTTTCCTGCCGTTTTAGACTGCTCACTGAAAACTGTTCACTGCTTACTGGAGAACCCATGATCCGATTCGATTACCAAGAACCGACCACTCTCAAAAAAACCTTCAGCTTGATGGAAAAATACGGCGACGACGCGCGGGTCATGGCCGGCGGAACGGCTTTGATCATCATGATGCGCCAGCGCTTGCTCACGCCTAAGGTCGTGATCAGTTTGGGGCGTATTCCAAAGTTCGATCGAATCACCTACAACAACAAAGACGGCCTGCGCATCGGCGCCGGCGCGCGTCATCGCGATATCGAGCTTTCCGCCGCCGTGCACAAGCACTATCCCCTGCTGCACGAAACTTTTCGCAAAGTTGCTCAGCCGCGCATCCGCAACATGGGCACGGTCGGCGGCAACCTTGCCGGCGGTGATCCCTTGACCGATCCGGGAGCCAGTTTATTTGCACTCGATGCGGAAGTGACGCTTACTAGCAGCAAGGGCCAACGAAGGCTGCGGTTGGACGAGTTTTTCATCGACTATTATCAAACCGCTTTGGAGCCGGGTGAATTGCTGACCGAGATCCATGTCCCGCTGCCACAGAGACCGGGTTGGTCACATATCAAATTCACGCCGCGCAGCATTGAAGATTTCGCGACCGTCGGCGTTGCGATTACCTTGAAAGCCAATAACGGCACCTGCGAGGATGTTCGGATAGGGCTCAATTCCGTCGCTTCGACGATCGTGCGCGCCAGAAAAGCCGAAGAAGTTCTGCGTGAAAAACCCATCACCGATACCGCTCTCCAGGAAATGGGCGAAGTCGCCGCGACGGAATGCGATCCCACGGACGATAACCGCGGCTCTGCGGAATATAAACTCGACCTGGTCAGAGTTCTGGTTCCGCGCGCAGCGAAAGAAGCGCTCGAACGCGCTACTTAATTCCACGGTTGTCATTCCAATCAAAACATCATCAGTGGGTGGTCGACCAGCAGGTTACAACTGCACGATGCGAAAACTTTCTGAGATTTTGAGAATTCCCAAATATGCTCCCGCTCCGAATCTGTCCCTGTCGCGGTAGGAATCGCCCTCGCGGGCGACCCCCCGCACGGATCCGGACGTGCGGAATTGCCGCATCCGGCTCTTGCCTTGGGTCATAACGCCGATGTAGCAGAAGAATAGGAATGATAGCGATGCTCACTCCCTTCCTCTCCCTCGCGTATCCGCTCCAGCGTATTGGACAGGATCTGCCGGCGCTGAGTCCGGAACCTGTTGCGCTCGAGCGTCTTCCCCTTGGCCAGTCCCCTTTCCTCCACTGCCTCCTTGGCCTCAGGCTCGGCCTCGTTCGGCGGCTTCGCAGGTATTATGGGACTGTGCGACTTCCCGTCACCGTACATCGTCGGGGTGCGTCCTTGGACTTTCCGACGCGGTCTGTGACTTTCCTCACAGACAGTCACGGGATCTCCCGGTTTCCGCTCAAGGTGCTTGCGTGCATGCGCAGGGTCTCAGACCGCGCGAGGTCCAAAAGCGTCTCGCGATATCGACGCTCCCAGTTTTGCCTTTCGCTTAGTTCAAGAGCGTCGGCACCAAGGAGTGGCCACCGCTTGTGCGATGGTGGTTCAATTTCGCGGCTCAATGGCTGGCCTGCACGCACCCCTGTCAACGCTTCACCTTCACCCTTACGAATGAAGGTACATGACTCGGAGCCAGTGTGGATCGCTAGTCCTTCACTGTATGAAACTTTCATTCACAACACCTTGCTGGCTTTTACCGGCGCATCTGAACGTTTGAACGCTTGAACCGCCGTGAGGTCTAGAACGTCTTGAACGTAGCGAAGCGGTTGAACGTCTGGAACGATTGGAACGGACCGATCCCCGTGATGAACGAAGCACAGCGGTGAACCACCGGATCAACGCCTTAAGGCGATGCCTTGTATTCGTTCAATTCCATCGTTGCCGTAGAGCCTTCCGTATTTATCCGAATGATGTTTTTAACATCCGGGGCGTACCAAAATGTCCATTTTCCACATTCCGGTTCGTATGCGACGCTGATGGTCTTGCATTGGCACTCACATTCAAACGCACCGAAGGTTCCGGCTGTCACCACGATTTGCCGAAAGGTTGTCACCTGGCAATCGATTCGCGTAGGGGTGCGTGGTGCCTGGCTTGTCGGAGCGTTCCGTCCTCGCGGCAACGCTTCGCTGTCGTAGTTCCAGATTTTACCAATCCAGAGAGGAAAACCCACATTCGGCGCAATAGCGGTTGTTTTTGTTCTCGTCGAGTCTCCGCGCCGGTAAACCCAGTAGTCTCCTCGCTGTAGTACCGGCCGCTCCGCGATCGGCCCCCTGTAAGTTTCCGGCGGCCTATCGGGTAACATTGTCGGAGCGCAGCTAATTAGAAACCCGCACAGAGCCACGAGTGAAATAATATCCTCAGGTTACGAATCATACGGACAGGTATTTTTATTTGTGAAGGAATGTTCGTCACTAAACGCGACATTGTCAAGTTGTCTCTTGCCTCGACACGCTACTAGAAATGCATCCAGGTGGCGATGATCGTGATTCTGCTGAAAAACCCTAGGAATGCTTCGACTAGGCTCATGCTTCGGCAAGCTCGGTAGAACGGAAAATCTCCGATGATTTCCACCGGCCCTCCATTCGTTCCTTCGCAAGCTCAGGACTGGCTCTGAGACTCTCGAGGGATGACCGCTGGGTTTTTCAGCAGAATCGATTGTTATGTCAGACGCCGCAGTTATCCCTATTTATTTTCTCTCGCAACGTTGATATGCAGTCGAGTGCTTCGGCGTTTTACGATTTGCAAGCAAGAACCGCGACCGGGATATGCCACTGGCCGAACGCCAAATGTCAATCGGGCAGATCGGAAACTCAGACCCGGATCGTTCTCGCAAGCGCCATGGAAAAAAACCGCGCTGCAAATGCGACTCATCAACTACGTACCGTGCCAGCCGGCACCGGAGGCGGCGCTCGGTTTGCCTAATGGGTTTAAGCCGTCCGGCAGAATGCGAGGAACATAAGCCATGATTATCGATGTCCACGGCCACGTTTCAGCCCCAACCGAATTGTGGGCGTACAAGGCGAACTTACTTTCGGCCCGCGGCGCGCACGGGCGCGGCGGCGTCAATGTATCGGATGACGAGATCCGCGCGGCGGCGAATCGCAAAGAAAACTGGGCGAAAGGCCACCTGGATTACATGCGCGACCACGGCACGGACGTCCAGCTGATTTCGCCGCGGCCGTTTCAGTTGATGCAGTCGGAAAAGCCGACCAAGATCGTCCACTGGTTCACCGAGGAATGCAACAACATCATCCACCGACAGATGAAACTTTTCCCCGGCAAGTGGATCGGCGTTTGCGCCCTGCCGCAAACGGCGGGCGATCCGATTCAGAACGCGATCCCCGAGCTCGAGCGTTGCGTGAAGCAGCTCGGTTTTGTCGGTTGTCTTTTGAATCCTGACCCGTACGAAAACAGCGGCACGGAAGCGCCGCCGCTCGGCGACCGCTACTGGTATCCGCTCTATGAAAAGCTCTGCGAGCTCGACGTGCCGGCGCATATCCATGGCACGGGCTCGCGCTCGGAGCGCAGTCCCTATTCCGTGCACTTCATCAATGAGGAATCCATCGCGGTCTTCGGCCTCGTCAATTCAACCGTCTTCAACGATTTCCCCAATCTCAAGATCGTCGTCAGCCACGGCGGCGGCGCGATGCCTTACCAGCTGGGCCGTTTTGAAGCGCCGTCACTGCGGCGCGGCACCGGCGGACGATTTTCCGACGGCATGCGCAAACTCTATTACGATACCGTGCTGTATACCGAAGAGGCGTTGCGTCTGCTGATAAAAACCGCCGGGGTTGACCGCTGTTTATTCGGCACCGAGTGCCCGGGCATAGGATCATCCGTTGACCCGGCAACCGGCCGCTCCATGGACAACGTAAAAGCGATGATCGAGAACATCGAGTGGCTCAGCCCAGCGGATCGCAAAAAGATCTTCGAGGACAATGCCAGGACGGTGTTTAAACTGACCGTGTCTTAACACCACGCACCCAAGCAGAGATTGCGGCGTTCAGGGCCCAGGTTGGCCGCTAGCAGACCGAGCGCGTGGCCTTCAAGCGCCAACCAAGAGCCGCTACTTGACGGTCGAACGTCGTTCATCCGGGACAATCGGTTTGAGGAGGCTTCGCCATGAAAAAATGGTCGATGGCTATCGTCGTCTTGCTCGTCGTGACCATGGGAGTCGGCCTGGCAACAGCGCAAAAGCCCAGTGGCAAACCCATCGTCCGACTGGATCCGGCGCTCGATGCACTCGTGTCTCCCGACGCCAAGTTGGAACTGGTGAAAGGCGGCTTTGGATTTACCGAGGGAGCTCTCTGGGTTCACAAAGGTAAGAGCGGGTATTTGCTGTTTAGCGATATGCCCGCCAACGTGATCTACAAGTGGACGCCCGACGGCAAGATGTCCGTCTATCTGGACCACAGCGGCTATACCGGACAGGACATTTGGCGTGTGGGATTCATGCAGACGAATGGGAAGGATCGAAGTGACCCGCTGTTCGAGGAGTTTCCCATGATCGGGTCGAACGGGCTTGCGTTGGACCGACAAGACCGACTCATCATCGCGACATGGGCAGGCCGGTCGATCGATCGCATCGAAAAGAACGGTAAGCGCACCGTCCTCGCCGATCGCTACGAAGGAAAGCGCTTCGGCGGCACCAACGACGTCGTCGTGAAGAAAGACGGATCGATTTATTTCACTGACGGGTTTGGCGGCCTGCGCCTCAGGGAAAAGGATCCGAGAAAGGAGTTAGATCACGGCGGCGTTTACATGCTCAGGGACGGCAAGGTGAGCCTGGTCATCAACGATATCCCAAACACGAACGGGCTCGCCTTCTCACCGGACGAAAAGTATCTCTATGCCAATGGCAGCCGCGACAAGTTCGTCAAGCGTTATGAGGTCCAGCCAAACGGCACGCTCACGAACGGGATGATGTTCATCGACATCAGCAAAGACCCGACTCCAGGCATCACCGACGGCCTGAGAGTCGATAGCAAAGGGAATCTTTACGAAACGGCGGCCGGCGGCGTCTGGATTATTTCGCCGGAGGGCAAACATCTGGGCACGATTCCTACGCCGGAGCTTGCTGCCAATGTCGAATTCGGCGACGCCGACCGAAAGACTCTCTATATCGCGGCGCGGACGAGCATCTATAAAATTCGCGTGAACACGCCGGGTATTCGGTAGCGCTTCGGGCAAGATGAAGATCCCGGCTGCCAGGCATTCGTATGACTTAATCTTCCCGCCGCTTCGATGGCAGTGGCGGCAACACACAATCCATATTGCGGAGGTGGCAATAGCTCGCTCACCTGATCTTCGAGGGCACGCTGGACCGCTTTCCGAATGTGAAAATCTGCGCGGCCCACGGTGGCGGCTTCGTGCCGTTCTACGCCGCACGGATGGATCATGGCTGTGCCGTGTTTCCCGACCAATGCAAAGGTCCGACCCTGAAGAAACAAGCAAGCGAATATTTGAAGCAGCTCTATTTCGATTCGCTGGTCTTCACGTCCGAGGCACTCCGGCATCTGGTGAACGAACACGGAGCGAGCCAGATCATGATTGGAACGGATTACGCGGTTCCTTGGGTGAAGGGGCCGGTCGATCATATCCTCAAGACGCCCGGTTTGAGCGACGTCGAGCGCGTCGCGAGCCTCAGCGGCAACGCTGCCAAGCTAATGAAGATTCCGACGTGAGCCACGGCGAGAATGTCTAACTGGTCGGAGGTGATCTGTGCAGGTCGCGATGGTTTTATCTTTTTTGCCTCTAAAATTCATCGTGCGCGTTTTTTCAGGGAGGCGTTCACTTCTACTAGCGATGTGTTTAGGTCTGCTGTTTTCTCAGGGCTGCGCAATGCTTCAACGTCCTCCCGCGTCCACCGAAACGACCGCACAGCCTGAGACTGCTAAACCGCCGATCAAACAAACTCCCGCTGAGCAAAGGAAATTGCCACAAACCGGCGAAGCTTCGTGGTATGGGGCGCAACATCAAGGAAAAAGGACGGCCAGCGGAGAGATTTTTGATCAAGGGCTGTTTACGGCCGCGCATCGGACCCTGCCCTTCGGTAGCAAAATAAAGGTTACGAATTTAGCCAATGGAAAATCGGTGGAAGTAAAGATTAACG
>VBKY01000159.1:0-19170 GCA_005879255.1 Deltaproteobacteria bacterium | reverse complement strand
GCGGAGTTACCGGAACATTTTCGCCCTCGGCGCCTCGCCAGTGAATCATCCGTACCTTTCAGAGAACGTTTTGACGTTTTGATAATTCTCAAAACGTGCAAGTCCCCGCGCCGAGTCTGTCCCTTGAACCTTTGAACGGACTTGTTCTTAGTTTAACTTGAACCTAGCGCAGCGATTGAACGGCTGGAACGATTGGAACGGGCCGCCGTATAACGATGGAGAAGAGTGACCCTGTCGCTTCGACGCGTCAGGTCTGAGGAATAGCCCAGCGCACTTTCCCTGCGGCGATCTCGCGAAGCGCAATAACAATATCTCGGTTCTTCGATTCTACGAGCGGCTTGGCACCTTTTAAGAGTTGCTTTGCTCGTATTGATGCGAGCAATACGAGATCAAAACGACTCGAAACTTTATCCAAACAATCTTCAACGGTTATTCTTGCCATAGCCAATCACTGTAGGCCCCCGGATCGTAGAACACAAGGACAATTTCTCCAGTTTTGCAGTTTTCACCTCCGCGTCCGCCGCCAGTCTCCATAATCGTCAGCGATCCCACGGAGTTAGTCGAAACGACCCAACGAGGGAGTGTTTCATTTATTTTTCGTCTCCGCCAACCGCCCCAGCGCAATGGACTTCCAAGTGTAAAGTCTTGCCACTCCAGAGAACGTTTGACGTTTTGATCATTACCAAAACGTGCAAGTCCCCTCCAAGTTGTAATTGACTATAGTGGCTTGAACAAAGCGTAGCGATTGAACGTTTGGAACGACTGGAACGTTTGGAACGGGCCGCAGTATTAAATAGCGGTGGAACGGTTTGAACCGTTAGTCTTGACTATTGCCTCGCGCCTAAGCCTTGTGCGATTAACCTTCATCCATGTAGTCTCTGCCGAATCGGAACTGCTCAAACCGTTTTTGTGCCTGAATCTGCTCTGTACTGGACGGTCCGTCGCACGGACCATAGTAATCGATGTAGTCACCCGCACCCATTACCGTTGGCCTTGCGGGATCCGTGGGACCAACAGGTTGCAGTTTCTTGTGACAGTAGCCGCTAGCGGTTTCTTGCTTGTCAACAGTGGCCACATTGTAAGTGCCGGTAGCACAGCCAACCAAAGAAACCAAAAAGAGAACCAGTGCGCTCGTTAGACCGAAACGGTTCATAGAAATCTCCTTTTGATCACGGCGTCATTATCTGAACCACTATCAACCCTTTGGCAGAGCTTATCAAGGGAGGACATCGGGGGCAGAGAAGTATTACTAGCTTTGCTGATCGCCACCAATAAAAAGCCCTCAACCCCTTCGTGATCTCGTCTCCCGCGGCTTAGTTACGGCAGGCTTAGCCGAGGCGTCGAGGTAGCTTCAAGCAGACGTAAAATCGAACGGTAACGGGAAGTTTCTACTTTCCGGATCGAGTCTTTTCTGTGCAAATTTCACCGCCCCGCGTCCTCGGCGCCTCGGCGGTGAATCATCCGTACCTTTCCGAGAACATTTTGACGTTTCGATATTCTCAAAACGTGCAAAGTTTCTCCTCCAGATTTAATGTCTATAACGACTTGAACGGAGCGCAGCGATTGAACGTTTGGACCTATTGAACGGGCCACAGCAGTCAATGAGCGCTTTCGACACCTCCCATTGGAAGAAATTAACTAACTTTTAAACATAACGCCAAATCTCGAGCCGGCTGATTTGCTATCGATGATAAAAAGTTTATTCTGGATTTGTCGCGCTGCGATTTTTTTTCACCTCTGAGACTAACGCATAGACAGAACACGAGCTATCAGGTGCCGACGGTTCGTTAAACCCGATCCTGCGAAGACCACCGATCGCTGAACGCAACTTGCCATGTTACAAGAGACCATCACCTTGATCTCCGCGACCGCCGGACTTGTCGCTGCCGCTGGAGGTGTTTGGGCCGCTCGTGCTGCCCATCGATCGGCCGTTACGGCACACGAGGCAGCCAGACATGCGGAAAATGTCTGCTGAGAGATCTAACGACAACCGCTCACCGTGTTGTTGCGGAATCATTACAGATAGGTTCGCTCGTCGAAGAATTGAAGACCGAGT
Organism: Deltaproteobacteria bacterium; assembly: GCA_005879255.1. The sequence goes on along the minus strand of VBKY01000159.1, from coordinate 17,114 downwards.
ATCGCATGCTCCATACTTCCGCCGGGCAATCGGGAAGTTCGAGAGAGAAGCTGCTGATCCAACGGGCCGAAGTTAAGCAGAAGGAAGTATGTCCGTTGCAGGAGGAAGCACGAAAACTGATTGAAGAGCGAGCGCAACTTCGCAATGCTTCCGAAGAGGATTTGACGCAATCACTGAGCAAGTTCGACGGCTATCTCGTTCAGGTACTCCGGATAAAACATAGTCTTGAAAGGGAAGTCGTCGCAACGGCACGTGATAACCGAATCCACCGTGAACGCCGCATCAAAGCTCTCCACCAGCACCGGTAGGGCAATCGAGATGCGAAGCCATGTTACTCAGCTCGCTCAGCTGTTTGAGTCTCCGACTTACCGTCGCAGGCGGCACACGGAAGGCGTCACCCACTCAAACGGGCGTCGAGCACGTTGTGAATCTGAGCAATCAAAAGGAGCCGCACGGGTCGACGTTCACCGGGATCCGCGATGGTTAGTCCAGAGCGGTTTTTTCGCGGCCAAAATGTGTCGCAACCATGAAACACGAACGCTTCCATTATTCGCGTGCATGGGACATCGCGCGGAATTTCCGATCATCGTTTGTCACCTCTGGTCATTCGAGCGGCAACCGATCATCGGCATTCGCATTGCTAAACCAAGATCATGAAGTTCTTTTGTAAACATTGTGATCAGATAGTCATCGGCAAGCCCTATCGGGTAGTCAGCGAAGACAATGGCGTTATTTTGCTGAATATGACGGTTTGTGATTCGTGTCACAAACAAGCGAGAGCTCTTGGTTTACATTCCGAAGCCATCCAGAGCGATCAGTATCGTCGCGCAAAAATCGCTTTTCTTTCGTTTCCCCGGGCTCTGAGATAGTCGAAGCACGCGGCACCTTTTTTCAATAGTCGCTCGGTTTGTGACATCGAGGTGATCCGCTGTCTGAATGCACCGCCCCACATATCGATGGGACTCCCCACTGGATACTCGATCGGCTGATGCGCATCATCGAGACGGCGCTGGCCCCAGCCGAATTCGACGCCAAATCCGCCGGGTGTTTGCACGTAAACGTGGACGGTCTGACAGTTGATGTGGCGGCCGGGGCCCATACCAATGGGCGCCTTGCGTATGCGCAGGAAATGATACGAGGGCATGACGTCATCGAGCGACTCCACTTCGAACATGATATGTTGCAGCCGGGGAGATTTGCCTGGCATGCATGGCGCGAAAGCCATGCTGTGGTGACGCTCGTTGCAGCGCAAGAAGCACAAACGAATGTGGTCGTCGATGTTGATCCAATCACTCAGGCGAAAGCCCAACACGCCGGTGTAGAAACCATGCGAGCGCTGGGTGTCTGCTACCGTGAGCAGCACGTGGCCTAAGCGCAGGACACTCAGATCACGGGTATAGCGCACCGGATCTTTGTCGACCTCGAAGCCATACGATAAAGCAAGAGCGTGTCCGTCGGGATCGTTGAATTCAATGAAATCGGTCACGCGTCGTTCGGCACGCTCTTTCGGGCTGCTGCGGCGCCAATCGATGCCTTCGGCCGTGAGCTTGGTCTCCCACTCTGCAAGCTGTTGATGGCCGCCGACATCCAAACCGATGTACTGCAGAGCTGGTTGTGGAGCCGTATAGGCCGCGATGCGATGGGAATACTGATCCGGCCGCAGGTAGGTAACTCTCCCGTCCGGCGATTGGCTGGCGGTAAATCCCAGCAGATTACGCGCAAAATTTTCGAATCTTTCGCGATCCGGCACACCGACGCCCACTTGGATGATATCTTGAATTGCCGTCACGGTAGACCTTCTTTCGTGTTTGTCATTCGATCCCTTACGAGCAACGGGAAAGCTATCCTGCGACGACAGTACTGTCAAGAATTTTTAAGAAGCAGGTAAGTGAAGGCCCTCGACAGTAAATCATCCGTGGCTTTCAGAGAACATTTTGACGTTTTGATAATTTTCAAAATGTGCAAATCCCTCCAAGTTGTAATTATCTGCAATGACTTGAACAGAGCGTAGCGATTGAATGACTGGAACGATTGGAACGGGCCGATCCCCGTGATCTCGTCCTCGTGGAATTCCCGGCACAAATGGCTTCTAGCACGCGCGCCGCCGCCCTTTCAGTGAAAAGTAGCCTGCCTTTCTTCTCCCCCCTTTTAAGTTATAAGAATTGCTTTGCGGTCATTGCCGCACGACATGACGTGGTAAAGTGCGCCGTCGTATTCGATTCGTAAGGTTCGTGCCTGGCGCGCAACCGTATTGGAAATCAGCTAAATAGTGAAATCTAAACACACGCAACAGTTTAAAAGTCTCTTTAGAGAATACCGCTTATGAAACTCATGATCGAGACAAAAATAAAACTCAACGATGGTCACCTAATGCCTCAGCTGGGGTTGGGCGTGTGGCAGACTCGCGCGGGTGCGACCTGTGAAGCAGCGGTGCTTGCCGCGCTGGAAGCGGGGTACCGGCACATCGATACTGCGGCCATGTATGGTAACGAGGAGAGTGTCGGCGCTGCCATCGAAATGAGCGGCATTCCCCGGGAGAACATTTTTGTCACGACGAAATTGCCGGAATTCCGATCATGGAAATCCCGAGCGCGCGCTGGACACGAGTCTGCGTAAGCTCAAGTTGGATTATGTGGATCTTTATCTGATCCATTACCCGGTGCGGGAACGCCGGCAAAGCTGGCGCGCTCTGGAAGCGCTGCGCGCCGCGGGCAAGGCGCGTTCGATTGGCGTTAGCAATTTCACGATCAGGCATTTGACCGAGCTACTTGCGGCCACGAACACGGTCCCCGCAGTCAACCAGGTGGAGTTTCATCCTTATTTATATCTGCGCGATTTATTGGATTTCTGCGACGCCAAGAGCATAGTCGTCGAAGCCTACAGTCCCATGACTAAGGGGGTGCGATTGAATGATCCGAAGCTTGTCGCAGTCGCCAAAAAATATTCGCAAGCCGGGCCGCAGCCGGCGGCTTCCCGGTCGCGATTGCCTCTTGTCGATAGGCTCCGCCGTTCGGAATCTAAATCGACGGCCCAAATCCTCATCCGCTGGGCGCTGCAACACGGATTGGTGGTGATTCCCAAATCGGCCAATCGCAGACGCATCTTCGAAGATGCCGATGTTTTTGACTTTGAAATTACCGTAGAAGATATGCAGATCCTCGATCGCTTCAATCAAAACCTCCGAACATGCTGGGATCCGACTAACGCACCTTGAGCGAAACTTATCTGTCGCAAAAAGATGCGAATCGAAAGATTGTAATGATTGTTATGCCCACCCGCTCTTTTTTGTGTTTCTCGCTAGCTCTTTGCTAGGGCGCCGGCTTCCACTTTCTCGTATCGAGGTCGGCGCGAATTTTTCTCACCGGAGCAAAGTCATAGATTTCTCCGCCATGACTGGCAAGTTCCCCTCCGAGTTGTAATTGTCTGTAACGATTTGAACGGAGCGCAGCGGTTGAACGACTTGAACTTTTTGAACCTCTGGAACAGCCTTAAGTACTACTTTGAACGTTGAAACTTTGAACCTTTGAACTGCTGTTTTCTAGAAGCGCACCAGGAAAGCATTTCGATCTGCGGCATGGTTTCCACCGTGGATCCCGCCAGCGAGACCACGCTCTCCGCCTCGTTCATCGGTTCGCCCAAGGCAAGCAGCACAGAGACGGCTAGCAGCGCGGTGCGGCCGACGCCGCCCGCGCAATGAATGAGCACCGCTTCCCCGCGCTGCAATCGATTTGCTACATCGTTGGCAAGCGCCCAGAAAGCATCCCGGTCTTCGGGCACGCCGCCTTCACGAATTTCAAAAGGCAGGACTGAACAGGGAACGGTCCCGGTTTCCAGAGCTTCTGCGTATTTAGAGGACTTGAGGTGGAATCGCTTCGCTCCTCAGCTGATGCCACACGCTCTCGATCGCTTCAAATCGCCCCGGCATGCTGTGGAGCAGCAGTCTCCCAGGAACTCGCGCAGGAAGATCGACACGACGAAACATCTCACTCTTATGTGTAACCAACTAATCGTTGTTTTTCATAAATATTTTCTTCCGATATTGCTCGGCGAGATGATTCCCCGAATCAACCTCGTGACCGAGGTCTTCGAGGGCGCACCGACTAGAGACTCAGGCATGTTCTCGTCGAGGAATTTTCACTTGGCGTGAACAACTCAGAATGGACTAATTCTTCCAATTCTCCGCGAATCGACTCTTCCGTGAGACCGGGTATTCTTTTGCGATCTCACCGATTGTCATTCCCGCAGCTAGCCATTCCAAAAGCAGTGTCACCGAGATGCGAGTATCCCGCACGCGGGGTTTGCCTCCAAGATGATCGGCGTCTGATACGATCCAGGCCATAGCTTTCTCCGTCAGAAGCGAATTTACCATATAACGACGCGTCGTCGCTACCGGCTTATCTCGCGCGCTCAGGCGCCTCCGCGGTGTCATCTGTAGCTTTCAGGCAACGTTTCGACGTTTCGAGAATTCTCGAAACGTGCGACTTCCCCATGTTGTTGAATCCGGCAAACGATTGGAACGGAGCGAAGCGATCGAACGTTTGAAACGGCTGGAACGGGCCGGTCTTCGTGATGAACGGAGCAAGCGATTGAACGACTGGAACGGGCGGCAGTAGTTAACTGAGCCGACTAGCTTTCATCTAGTTACTTTTCGTGTAGACTGGATGGCGAACCGATAGGATCTCAGGAGTCACAATTGAAAAGGCGACACGTTCTTAGCCTGCAGCAAAGTCTTATCAGAGCAATGGTGCTTGGAGTTTTCAGCACGCTAGTCGGTTTGACACCGGTTCATGGCGCGGAACCTTCGCCGGGGCCCGGCGCTGGTTACGCGCTTACGAAAGGAACGAATGAGTTCGGTCTCTGGGCTGGTGGATCGCCGGACTCCACCGGCAACATCGAGGATCGGCAGCTCTTTTTATTCGCGCTCCGCTATGGACGAGTTTTAGCCGCGTGGGAATCAGTCTCTTTAGAATACACTCTGGATATCTTCCCCGCGGCGGTCGTGTTCGAACCGGATCATGTCAGAAGAGGCAGCTCGACAATTTATGGAGCGGGCCTTTCTCCTTTGGGGTTCAAGGTCAATTTTGCGCAGCAGAGCTGGATACAGCCGTTTGTGGCTGCGAGCGTTGGTTTTCTCTATTTTCAACACGATATCCCGGTGCCTCACTCATCGCGCTTCAATTTTACCCCGGAAATTGGCTTAGGCGTGGAGTTTTTTCTCGCGCCGCAAAGAGCGCTGACGCTCGGCTACAAGTTTCATCATATATCCAACGCCGATATAGGTGACAGTAATCCCGGCATGAACTCCCACGTAATCTATGCCGGTTTTTCTTTTTTTACTCCCTAACGCCTTAGCGCTTCCGATTGAGGTCTGGTATCTGTACCTACTGTTAACAAATGCCGTGCTCGAGGGCATATGACGAAAGGAGACTCTTATGTGGAGGGACCCTTTCAACAATTTGTGTTTTGTCCTTCTCCTGATAACCCTCCTTGCGATCCAGCATTCGGTCAGCGTATTTGCGCCTGCAGCGCACGGCAGCGCAATGGAATCCCAAGGCTTGGGCTTTATGCTGGAAGGGAAATCTCCGGGCAGTTTACAGTCAAAGTTCAGTCGAGTAGCAGTCGTTCTCAATGACGCGTGGCACCGCGGCTTGATTTTCAACGAATGGTTGATGGAGTACAACACGTCCCAGTGGAGAATCTTTAGCGCATCGAGCCCAGCCGAGACGGATCTCATCGAAGCAAAATTTCACGTGGTCAACGCTGAGGTATTCACGGAGGCCATGAGGGAGAACGAACGTGCAATCAAGGAACTTGCCCTCGCCGAAACATCCCTTCAGGCAGCGCAGACGATCGTGAAGGCCAATCTAGCCGCCCAATTGACCACCGTCAGGGAAGAGATACGGGATGCAGAAGTTGATGAACAAAGTGAAAAGGCTTTCTCTACCGTGCCGTTCGAAACGATTAAAGCAAATCTGGATCATTTGATACAGATCCTGCACTTGTCGAAAACTTGAGCGGGCTGGAATCGCTGCAGACGAGCACACACAAATACAGACTGCATAATTCTTTTTGTCTCGCGACGCCTAGGATCCCTGTCTTGGGTCAAGAAAATGATGTTGTGTCCCCTCCAGAATTTGTCCCCCAGAATTTCGGCCTCTAGGAATTCTCGGCATGCAACGTTTCTAGCGTTCCAAACGCCGATCTCAGTAGCCGCGAATTTAACAACCTCGCCTGAGCTTTACACCGACTACAGCATCAGTCTAAAAATCCGTGCTCAAGTCAGAACTTACGCACGGACGCGCCAGCATACCCAGCAGAGAGAGCTGGTCCCGTAGAATATAGAATAAGAAAATAAGAGGCTTGGTGGTAATCGGTCCTATGCTATTTAAACGTTTCGATGTTTCGAGAATTCCCGAAACGTGGAAGCTGGCCGATCTTCTTAATTCCGGTCAACGATTGGAACGACTGGAACCCTGGAACGTTTGGAACCGGCGTTAGCCTGTAACGATTGGAACGATACGAAGCTATGGAACGATTGGAACGGGCCGCAGTAGTTAATGAGCGCAGCGTTTGAACGGCTTGAACCGACTTCAGTTGATGTGAGCTCAGGCCCCTTCAAGCAATGGCCGCCGCACTCGATGGTGTCAACGGATCTCCACCGTTAAGGTTGAAAGCTCTGACTATGGCGTCAATCTCCGAACCGTCCAGAACTTCCTTTTCGAGCAATTTCTCCGCAACTTTATGTAGCAGACGGAGGTTCGTCGTTAAGAGGTCCTTAGCCCGTTGGTAGCTCTCCTGGATAATACGCCTGATCTCAGCGTCGATCTCGATGGCTGTGTTCTTGGAATAGTCTGATTTCTGGGTAAGATCTCTTCCCAGAAAAATCTCTTCGTCTTTTTTGCCGAAAGTCATGGGCCCTAGCCTCTCGCTCATTCCCCACTCGCACACCATCCGGCGCACCAGATCCGTGGCTTTCTCGATATCATTCCCCGCGCCCGTCGTAATGTGCTCGAGCACAAGCTCTTCGGCCACGCGGCCGCCAAACAGGATGACCAAATTATTGAGCAGATACTCCCTGGGATAGTTATGCATTTCGTCCACGGGCAGTTGCTGCGTCAGACCCAAAGCCATGCCGCGGGGAATGATCGTGACTTTGTGGATCGGATCGGCGCCCGGCAGGAGCTTCGCCACCAAGGCGTGCCCGGCTTCATGATAGGCCGTATTGCGTTTTTCTTCGTCGCTGATAATCATGCTGCGCCGTTCGGCGCCCATTATGACCTTGTCTTTGGCCAGCTCCAAGTCGAGCATTTCGACTTTTTCCTTGTCATTCCGAGCCGCCAACAAAGCCGCTTCATTTACGAGATTCTCCAGGTCCGCTCCGGTAAGCCCGGGCGTGGATCGCGCCAGCACGCTGACGTCCACATCCGTTGACAACGGCACCTTGCGGGTGTGCACTTGCAGGATACCTTCTCGCCCTCTGATGTCGGGTCGTGGGACGACAACGTGCCGATCGAACCGCCCTGGACGGAGCAATGCAGGATCCAATACATCAGGCCGGTTGGTTGCGGCGATAAGAATAACTCCCTCGTTGGACTCGAATCCATCCATTTCCACCAGCAGCTGGTTCAACGTCTGTTCCCGTTCGTCATTGCCGCCTCCGAAGCCGGCTCCGCGGTGACGCCCGACGGCGTCGATTTCGTCGATAAAAATGATGCAAGGCGCCTGCTTTTTGCCCTGGACGAACAGATCACGAACACGAGATGCACCGACCCCGACGAACATTTCTACGAAATCGGAACCACTGATGCTGAAAAACGGGACTCCGGCTTCGCCCGCGATGGCACGAGCCAACAGGGTCTTGCCAGTTCCCGGCGCCCCCACGAGCAAACACCCTTTGGGAATTCTGCCGCCAAGTTTCGTGAATTTTTTCGGATCTTTTAGGAATGCGATGATCTCTTGCAGATCATCTTTGGCCTCATCCACGCCGGCGACATCACTAAAGGTTACGCGGTGTTGATTCTCCGTAAGCAGTTTTGCCCGGCTCTTGCCAAAGGACATCGCCTTACCGCCGCCCACCTGCATCTGGCGCATAAAAAATATCCACACGCCAAGCAGAAGCAGCATTGGAAACCAGTTAAGCAGCAGCACCATGTACCACGACGACTCGTCCTCGGGCTTTGCGGCGATTTTCACGTCCTTAGCCCGCAATGTCTTCACCAGCTCCGGATCATCCGGCGCAAAAGTTCTGAACTGCTCGCCGTTCTTGTATTTGCCCTGAATATTCTGTCCTTGGATCACGACCTCTCGAACGCCGCCGCGCTCCACGGCCCCGATAAATTCGCTGAAAACAATTTCCGGTTCGCGCCGGTATTGTTTGCTAAACACGCTAAAAATCCCAAACAACACGAGCACCAACACCAACCCAAGTGCCATACGTTTTGATGATTGACTCAAGAATTCCTCCGTTCAGGGAAAACCCCCTCTCGCATCGCTGGTGTTGATACTAGCTCTTTCGGGTACAGAAGGATACCATCGATAGCTTGCGCCGATCCTTCTAAACTTCGAACCAATTGCATTCTCTCTCGGCCTATCTCCCTGCCGGCTCACCGAAAGAGAGTTCAACGGGCCGTGGTTTTAATTTGAACGTCTTGAACGGACCGGAGCGGTTGAACGTTTCGAACGGGCTGCAGTAGTTTGTCGTAGCGATGGAACGACTGGAACCATTGGAACTGGCTGCTGAGAGATAGCTTGACCCCGTTGACACCTGAGTTTTGAATCCGCTAGGCTGCGTTCCCGACCCAATGATGAAGACATTTTTCTGCCTTCCTTTCATATTACTCATCTCCCTTCTTGCGGGAAACTCTTATGGTCACTTTACCGAAAAAGGGCATGTGCACACGTTCTCAGAAACAAAACAGGACTTTTTGAATCCGGACTGCCGGTCGACCGACACCTGCGATCTCAAGAGATTCACGCTCACAAAGTCGGTTTACGAAGTTTGGTTCAGTGACGACCCAAAATATCCCACTCACGGCACCGGCGTGATCATGGAATACGAGACCGATTCGGTGGATGCGCTCGAGAAATACGCCATTGTTCAATTCGTAAAGGGCTGCGTTTTTGACAGTTCAAAGAACGCCGCAGGCAAGATCACTAGAAATTTAAGTTATGTGGTACCGAGCTTCGGAGAAAGTGTTCCTCTTTGCTTTCCTCAATGGGTGATCGATTCGCAGGACACTGATCCCGCATACAACAGCGATCCTGAATACGGCAGGTTTTATTTATTAAGGTGGAATAACCCCGGCTCCTATGATCAGGAGACCCAGAAATACTACGGCGCCGAAAAACCGACAATTCCGGTTGTTTACCTGACCGATCACCCCGCCGGGGCGTTCGTTACCGGAACTGGCGTAAAAAATGCCTCCCTGGAATTCAAAACCTGCATCTATAAGGCAATCGATGTTCCGACGGAAACACGTCGAGACGACATTGGCTTTGCAAAGCCCATCACTTGCTTTGAGTGGCAAAACGCTTATGTCTACGATTTTGATAAGGGAAAGTTCCAAACCCGTTTGGCTGATTTTCCGCGGGAAGCGCCATTCCTGCACGTAAATGTGTTCCTACTCGTAACTTTCGTTACATTCTTTACTGCACTCGCTCTGGTTACTTTTTCACGCTTAAGGAAAACTCCTCAGCCAAGAGATCACTGATCGGCAAGACGTTGGCGGCAACGCCGTTTTATCGTCGATTCCACCGTGATTCTAGAGTTTGATTTCTTTTCTAGGCGTTCGGTCCCCGGCGAATAATGGTGTTCTGTACAAATCTTCGTTCTGTACTTGTCGAGATTGGTTAGAATAGAAAGCCTGACATCAGCCCTGGACCGACACCAGCCCATAGACAAGCGCTCGAAACTGGTTGTACAGTGAATTCCGCGAAATCTAAAGATTACGGAACCTAAGATCTACGACCAGTAGAGAATAACTCCGTGAAGCATAGTTATAAATCGGTATAGAAACGAATCGTAGCACTGACTCGCGTATAAGTGAATCGCGCCATCGTTGCTTCAAAATAGAGGCGGTTGTGCATAGTCAATGACTGCCACAAAGGGGAAAGTTATGGAAATCATCGATGCGGACGCTCATGTAGTCGAATCGGAACGGACCTGGGACTTTCTCGATGAAGCGGACAGACAATTTGCCCCACAGGTAATGGTATTCAAAGATTGTAGCGGCACAGGCGCGAGCCAACGTTCCAACGATGAGTTCTGGAAAATCGGCGGCCGGGTTTTCGCCAAAGGACGAAACATCGGCCATGATACTTCGCGAGAAAGCCGAGAAATGGAAAACGTCAAAGCTCGCCTGGCTCACATGGATGAATTGGACATACATGTCCAGGTTCTCTATCCCAGTCTCTTTCTGCGCGCACTGACCATTCTGCCGCATATCGACGCCGCATTATGCAAGAGCTATAACCGCTGGCTGGCAGAGATTTGGAAGTCGGGGAATGGCCGTTTGCGATGGGTCGTGATGCCGCCTCTTCATTTTATGGACAAGGCGATCGAGGAGTTGAACATCGGCAAGGAAAACGGCGCGTGCGGGGTCTTCATCAGGGGGGTCGAAGGCGACAAACTGCCCACCGACCCCTATTTTCATCCCATCTATCATGAAGCCAGTCGCCTTGGCATGCCCATCTGTATCCATGCGTCAGCCGGAAATCTGGACATGTTTGATCTTTTTGGCCGGGGTGCCAGCCTGGGCCAGTTCAAGTTCGGTCCGATTAATCTTTTCGGGAGTCTCATCACATCAGAGCTTATGCGTAAGTTTCCCGATCTAAGATGGGGGTTTATCGAGGTCAGCGCCGAGTGGCTCCCTTACGTGATGAACCATCTAGAGATCGGCTATCAGAGGCAGGGAAAAGAGTGGCCGGGAGCGAAGCTCTTACGCGAGAATCAAATTTATGTTGCGTGCCAAACGAGTGATGATTTGCCTTATATTCTAGATCACGTGGGAGATGAGAACCTTGTCTTGGGAACGGATTATGGACACAATGATACTTCATCCGAAATCAACGCTATGCGAAAGTTGAAAGCAGACGGCAAAATTCCGGCAGCCTCAATTGACAAAATTTTAGGGAGGAACGCTCAAGCTCTGTATAATCTATGATTCCCTGGCGCCAAGCTCAACGCACGCGCCGAGAGTTTTCCCTGCACCTTGTAATTGTCTTCAACGGTTTGAACGTGGCGCTGCAGCGTAACAACTAACTCCGATCATGGTAAGCTTTGCCTGTCCTGAGGCTGCGCGAAGTGTCGAACCATTGGAACGCTTGAAACGGGCCACTGTATCCTAAAACTGAGACACAGTGCCCATCGAAAAATCCGCCGGTTACCCCTTATAAACCGTCCAAGTATTTTCTTTGGGACACCTCCACGGCCGGCAAAGGGCGGGCACCGTTTCAAAAATAGGATTGTCCGTAAATCAATCGCTTACAAAGGATAAAGTCCCTGCGTGGACTTTGCAAAGGAGCTAAAAAATAGCGAGGGGCAACGAGATCAATCGCAACAGGAGCAGACCTCCGGAAAATCAAATCGGTCGCGGGGTTCTGTGATGTGAATGAAGCGTCAGGTGGGAAAACTAAACAATGGCGGCGCTCGTAAACAAGATTGTATAGATTGCTATGGTGACTTTTGCTCTTCAACTCTCAACAAGAATGACCCATAAACTTCCCCCAAAAAGTAGCGCTTAGCCGGTGCGCAATGGCTTTGGCGGTATGTCCTGGTTGGCTCTGCCTACGCGCTCGTATTCGGAGATGACCTGGGCGCCCAGCAACAGCAAGGTCGCCGCGAGATCCAAGCTCAGCAGTACCGCGATTGCCGTCGTCAGTGATCCATAGACTAGACCGACCTGCGACAAAGTGGCGAAGTACCAGAGGAGCACATGACGGGTGAGCTCCCAAAGCAGTGCCGCCGTGAGGCCGCCGATCAGCGCGTGCCGCAGCGACAGCCGTCCGACCGGCATGACCAGGTAGACCGACGTGAGAACGAAGATTTCTCCGCCGAATCCGAGCAGATAGAGAAGCACGCCAGAAACGCCGCCAAGGGACCAGTTACGCCCCAAAAAATCAACCCTTTCCTGCCCCATCGCCTGCAGGCTGCCGGAGACAAGTGTCACCAGCAACATGCCGAGTCCCAGGAACAAGATGTAGCAATAAGGAAGCAGCGCAGAGACGAGAAAATGGCGCCTGCGGATGGCGACCCGGTGAATGAAAATTACCGACATCGCATTCTCCAGAACCGTGAATGCGAGGGAGCTGAAAAATATCATTGTCGCCAATAGCAGCCAGCCGATGACGTCGCGATGGTCAAGAAAGTTCGTCAACTCAGCCACGATCAATTTGGATTGCCCCGGAACCAGCCACTCCAGGTAGCGACCGAGGGTATTGAGCAATTCCGCCTGATCGATAACATAGGAGAGCGCGATAACGGTAAGAATGAGCAGCGGAACAATCGATAGCAGCGCGTAGTACGCGACCGCGCCCGCCAAAAGAAGTCCCTGATTGGCACGAAAGGCCTTCAGCGTCTGGACCGCGAAAGCACCCGGATGCTTCAATACGACGCGGAGGTCAGACATAACAGTCCTCGTTACAAACTTTCTCGATCTCGTTTTTTTCCACGAGCCGACAAACGCGACAACATCGTACTTATATGTGCCTGAGCAAAATGACAATAATGGTTGCCTCCTTCTTCGAGACTTACTCTCGGTTAAGTAATCATAGTCTACTGATATTCAGGCTGCCGGACACGGCACGAATTGCCGTCTACTATTGAATAATCCTGAACAGAATTATTGTGAGGTACGGGCGCAAGGCACACGCGCAGTACATTCCGCTGATGATGAGCCTAGCCGTCCCGGGGCTGCTCGAAGGGTCGGATCATGAACCTTTGACCGGTCTTGTTTTCAGTTTAACGACTTGAACAGAGCGCAGCGATTGAACGTTTTGAGCGGCTTTAACGCCTTGGACGGTGAGCCTACGGAGCGTGGAACTAAAGCGAATGAAGATTGTGAAGGAGTCAAATCAATGGTTGACAGATCTCACCCAGTTGCAGTTGCATCAACTGTTAAACAAAGACTTGAGTTCCTTGGCTGCACACGATTGTTATGTCAGACTCCATGCCCTCCCACTTTTCAAACTTGACCAGTGCCATTCTCGCGCTGTCTCCGACAAAGTGCGGACCGGATTCTGTAGAACGTAACGCAAAACCGTCATCAAGTGTTCATCACGTTGAACCGAGAAACTCTTAAACCGGCCCTGCCATATATGTCCTCTGCTTCCATAGTGTTTGTGATAACGGCGCACGTGGCTCGTCAATAACCACTGCATGAATTGACTCAATAAGGTTTGATGAGGGGGTTCGAGAACAAGGTAAAAATGATTCGGCAGCAGGCAAAACCAAGAAGCTTCATCCGATGACGTTTCTTGGCGTAAGCCAAAAGAGATAAAAACGCTTCGTAATCTTGAGGCTTGTGGAATACCGTGGCGCGCCCGTGTCCTCTAGGAATTCTTGGCACGAGCGCTTCTAACATACGATCCGTCGTCGACATTATAACGGAAAGTAGCCTGTCCCCTTTCTTCTCTCGGTCTATTTCTCTAACTCGGTATGAACTATTTTCGTCAGCAAATCCTTCTTTGAGGAGCGTCTCACAAAATCCAGCCGTTTTCGAAACCAAGAGTCGTTGATGGATTCCCGGTTTGGCGGGAGAATTTCCCGCTTGATCGGAAATCCATGATTTGCTCCGCGATTGTCGAAGACCCGTCGGTCGTCCATGGCGATATCTCCTTTCGCCTCTGGTCGCGTGGTTACTAACTCGACAGCGTTTATAAAGTTTTTATACACCTGTCAAGTAAAATGTACTGTTGCAAAGGACAATATGCTGATGACACGCGGTTCTCCAAATGAGATTTCAACTCTTAGCACTATATATTGCTTCATTTACCAAAAAATCTCCCATTAGTTGCTATTAGTAGTACCTACCATCGTGGATTTTCTTGCTAAGACGAGAGGTTGTAAATCGTTGCGGCTACTCAATTTTGCAGAATCCGGTTAATTTACAAACTCTGAGCAATTAAAAAATCAGTGGGAAAATTAAAGGGGGACATTCTTCTTTTCACTTCCCTGAGACCATTGACGGACGTAAGTGGCTCCATGCCACGCACGGCCCGAGCCTCAGTAGGAGACATCTGCTATCACGTCATCAATCGCAATGCGCAGACCGAGGTGTTCCATAAGGATGGTGACTACCGAGCCTTTGTCGAAGTTGATTCGATCGGCTTGTGAACGGATTCCGATGCGCGTTCTTGCGTATTGCGTCATGCCAAATCATTTTCGCTTCAGATCGAAATTACCGATTCCCACTAGAAAAGGGGTGACATTTTCGCTGAACTACAACAGCCTGACACCAAACTTCAGCCGCGTGTTTAGCAAAAGGAACATTTCGTGGCATACTGCGTTTCATGTTTTTATCACATCAAACAATTGAGAAGTACATTGATGAAGGCAAAATCCTTATTGAGCCTGACTTTGATAAGAAAAACCTACGCCCCGTCGGTATCCGTATCCATCTTGCCAAAAATCTGCTTCTGCCCGAGCCTAATCAGGTTATAAGTCTAACGGTGGCGCAGGAGCTCAAATATAAGGAAATAGATCTGACTAGAGAGGACTTTCTATTGGAACCAGGGCAATTTGTTCTTGGAGCAAGTTATGAAGCGATACAAACTCCTCCAAACGTATTGGCTATTTTAGATGGGAGAAGCACGGTAGCTCGTCTCGGTCTTACCATTCATATAACCGCTTCTGTGATTGACGGAACATTCGAGACGCCACACGTCGCGGTGTTAGAAATAAAAAACGTGGGAAACTTTAAAATCAGATTAAACTTCAAAGATCCAGTAGCCATGATGCTTTTTGCCGAGTTAAAGGATCCTGTAACCCAAAAAATACAGTCCCAATACGGTGGTGGTCAAAGCAAAGCAACTCCCCCAAATTTACGATTTAGAACCGGCGATGATAAATAAGTCATCTCTTGTTCTCTCGAACGGAACGAAACACATGGCACCTTGAGAGGAAACTTTCCACCGTCGTCTCCGGTGCTCCGAAGTAACCTCGTTCCTTTCATCCCTCATCTAAGTTAGTCCAATTAGTCAACAACGTCCCCATGTTTTCCGCATGTTTTCCGTTCCACACCACGTTGGACTGCCCTTGCGCCATGTCATATTTGAAGCAAAGGGAAAATTACTGAACGAGGAGGACGCCATGAAAGTAAGAGGAATAAGTCTCGCCGACGATAACTCCGCTCATGGTGAGCTTAGCCTGTCCTGAGCGGAGCCGAGGGATCGAACCACTGGAACGATTGGAACTGGCTGCTGCAGATGGGTGATGCGCCAAACATGACCAGGAAGGAAATGGCGGTTGGCGCGCGGCATCGCTTATCTCTTAGAGCGTGTGTTTCAACGCGACAAAGCTGCTGTTAAGCGTTTAAACGACACCTATTTTGCAAACTTATATCGCTGATTCAAGATCTCGCGCAGGTCCGACCCGGCCGCTCAAACCTGGAATCTGACTTTGAACCCTTGAACATTGAACTTTGAACAGGGCGTAGCCGGCCTCTAAGCCACGCTATTTTCTCTCTCCGTTATCTGCGTGGTGGAAGGGGATCCATTCCAGCGATGGTTTTAAAAACTCTAACGACCTCAGTATTCCGCGGAAGCTCCGCGACAAGTTTCTGCTGGTCTTCCGGCATGAGTGGCGTTGGCTGAAGTCCAAGAAGTTTTTTGTATTGTTCGTGAAATTGGCGATCTTCGAAAGAACTGCGAAAGGCTTGCCTGAGTATCTCGACGAGTTTCTCCGGTGTGCTTGGGGGCAGATAAATTAGCGTTCCCACACCCCAAAAAACCCGCGACATGGTCAGAACTTGGCTCTCTATCTCAAACCGCGCGAAAGACTCGATTTCAGGCAAATTGGCAAATTGACGGGGACGATGTCCTTTGGGAATCTCTAGAATCGCATGGAAATCCACGACTTTTTTGTATCCCTCTGTCATTGATACCGTATCAACCGCGACCGCTCTACCATCGATTTCACCTCGCTCCAAGGCTATATCCAACTCAGTTCCTGCATAGCCAACAACGAATTTCGAATCTTTGAGACCTAAAAGCCAAGCGAACAACCGGCCCCGAATGTACTGTACGTGGCCCACCGATTGGCCTCCGATTCTGAGCCGCGAAGCAGCGCGCAGCTTTTCCAAGTTGTTTATACCGAGAGCTTTTCGGGTGACAAAAATATTATTGTTCTCGCTGAAAGGGGACCCGAGATAGATAAACTTGTGAGGATTATATTCGACACCCGGCTCGCCGAGTATGGCGCTTGCGAGTACGCCCGGAGAGCTGGCGCCGATTGTCAGTCCCTCCGCCTTCGCCCTATACACGTAATTGGCAGCCTGTCGGCCCCCTCCTCCAGGCATATATTCCGGAAGGATAGTTGGATTCCCAGGAATGTACTTTTGCAGGAAGGGCAGGATAGCTTTAGTTCTTAAGTCTCCTACACCACCAGGACTGCGCCCTTCAATAACTGCAATTGTTTTCCCCTTGTAATAAAGCGGTTGGGTGTTGCTGTCCTTTGGGAACAAGAGAATAAGTGCCCAAAAACCGAATCCGAGCCAACGGCTAAGGCGTCTCATTTTTACCCTCCGCGCCCTCAATTTAGTATCGACCCGTTGTTCGCCCGCGGTGCGTAAGCAGGGCAAGCCGGACTTGTCAAAAAGTTGCCCGCCTCCACAAACGTTTAGCTAGGGACTTATTCCGGTTCTCAAAGTCGTGTCAAGAGGTTTGAAAACCAAGAAGAAAAGGCTCGCTTCCCTCTTTCCCCGCTTCCTTTAGGAATACCTTGAACGTTGAACCCTTCGACACACTCAGAGCAGGCTCTGTCGCGGTAGGAACCGCCCTCGCGGGCGGCCCCCCGCACGGATCCGGACGTGCAGAATTACTGCATCCGGCTCTTGCCTTGGGTAATAACGCCAATGCTGGCAGAAGAGTAAGAATGATAACAACGTTCACTCCCATCC
>VBKY01000492.1 GCA_005879255.1 Deltaproteobacteria bacterium | reverse complement strand
ATTTCATCGCCCAATTGGCCAGTGAGGCGAGGATAAAAATAAACAGCAGCAGCGAGTACATGTCGGCGATGCGGAATTGGCCGTAGTATTCGACGATCATGAATCCCAGTCCTGCCTTGGCGATCTTGGTCTCTGCGAGCAGCGCGCCGGTGACCGCCGCGCCCATGCCGATTCGAATTCCGGTGAAAACTTGGCCGGCGATGGCGGGCAGATAGACATGGGTGGCGATCTTTGCCGGCGTGACGCCGATGGTGCGGGCGACGTCGACGTAGACTTTTTTCACTTCGCGCATGCCGGCGATGGTCAGCAGCGAGATCGGAAAGAAAGCGGCGATGGCGCCGACGGCGAGCTTGGAGTGTACGTCGATGCCCAAGAACAAAATGAAAACGGGAAAGATGACGATCTTCGGCACCACCGCGGCGTAGAGTATCAGCGGCTCGACGATTTCCATCCAGCTTTGCTTGCTGCCCCAGAGGATTCCTAGCGGGATGCCGAGCAAAGCGGCGATCGCGATGGCGCCGCCGACTTCGTAAAGGCTCGCTTTGATATGCGGAATCATCACCGGCGTGGTGACGTAGGTCCAAAGCGATTGCAGGATCTCGAACGTTGATGGAAAGAGCTCTGGAAAGAGCAGGCCCGTGCGGCCTATGAATTCCCAGGTTGCGACAACCAACAATAACGTGAGCGCTTGCACGCCTAGGGGCGTTTGAATCTGCGCCGCAAGGGACGGCGAATGTTGCGGTGCGCTGTTCATCGTCACTTCCGAACCAGGACTTCGCTGCGGTTGATCAGATAGAGAAACAGGATCGAGAGAGTAATCGTGCCGAACAAGCCGGCGTAAACCTCTTCGACTTCAAACTTGAACGCCGCGTCGGAAAGCCACATGCCGACGCCGCCGACTTGCGCCACGTATTCGAGTCCTAACACGGACTTGAGGATGTAAGTGAGCGCGAGGCGAAAACCGCTGAAGATCGTCGGTGCCACGGCGGGAACGAGAATGTGCCGAAACATCTGCTTGCCGGTAAGATTCATACTGGCGCCGACCTGCAGCAGGATCGGATTGACGTTTTGAAAGGCGCCTTTAGTATTCATGATGATCGGAATCAGTCCGAAGATAGACGAGAGCGCGATCACGGCAGCGCTGCTGCGGCCGAAGGTGACGAGGAAAATCGGATAGGCGAGAATGACCGGGGAAGAGAACAGCGCCGCCAGCGGCATTTCGTAGCTTGTGCCGATGAGTTTGTAACGCCACAGGAGAAAGCCAGCGAAAACACCGAACACCGTGGCGATCACTAGACATGCCGCGATCTCGAAGAGCGTGATACCGGTCAAGACAAGAGCGTTGCCGTAAAGTAGCTGATCCCATAGCACAATGACCGCGCGAGTGGGCGCGGCGAGGAAGAAGGTGCTGATCCAGCCGGCGCGCACCGAAGCTTCGACGATTGCCAGCGCACCTAGAATAAAACCCAGACGCCAAGCCGTGAGTCTAGTGCTTTCGGACATAATTGGCTCAATAGCGATCGAGTGCCCTTATCCTCTCGCGGGCAGAGATGAGGGCGCGATCGGCAAGCTAAAGGTAAACGCCGAGCCTTTGCCCACCTCGCTCTCTACCCAAATTCTCCCCCCGTGTAGCTCGACGAACTTCTTTGCTAAGGTTAACCCTAGTCCCGTCCCCTCACTCTTGTGCGCATAGTCGGCGCCTACCTGGCGAAATTCCTCGAAGATCTTTGGCTGGTCCTCCGCGGCGATTCCGATGCCGGTGTCACTGACTGAGATTTCCACCGAGCCGTCAGCCTGCCTGGCTTTCATTTCAATCCGTCCTCCCTCCGGGGTAAACTTCACCGCGTTGGAAAGCAGGTTAAGAAGTATCTGCTTGATCTTCCGCTCATCACCAACGAAATCGCCAAGACGGTCGTCAACCGTAACGTCTAGTGTGATGCCGTGCTTTGTAGCGCGCTCGCGCACAAAGGTGCGAGCGTTGTCTATAGCCAAGGGAAGATCGAACGCAGCCAGCTCCAGCTCCATGCGGCCTGCCTCGACCTTGGAGAGATCGAGAATCTCATTGATGAGGGATAAAAGATGGCGGCCGGAGGTGAGGATGTCGTCGGTGTATTCGGCTTGTTTGGCGTTTAGCTCGCCGAACAGTCGCTCGCCCAAGACTTCAGAGAAGCCAATGATGGCGTTAAGCGGCGTGCGCAGCTCGTGTGACATGTTGGCGAGGAACTCAGACTTATGTCGGTTGGCGGCCTCGATCTGCCGACTCTTATCCTCGATCTCACGGAACAGCCGTGCGTTTTGAATCGCCAGGACCGACTGGGTCGCGAAGGTTTTCAAAAGATCGATCACTTCGGGACGAAACTCGCCGGTGGATTTTCTCCGCACAACCAAGCCGCCGATGATGCGGTCTTCGCGTAACAAGGGAACGGCTAGGCTGGCACGGAAACCGAAGCGCTCCAGCATCTCGCGCATGCGCGGCGCGTAAGCGCGCTCTTCGAGGATATTGGGAACCTGCACCGGTTCACGGCTCGCCGCCGCCCGCCCGACCACTCCATCTCCCAGCCGAGGTGGATTGGCACGAAGCGCATTGATGAGTTCCTCCTCCATATGATCGGTCGCGCGCAGAAGAAACTCTTCGGAGGGCTCGTCGTATTCGTAAATCGCCCCGCCGTCGGTGCCGCTCAGCTGGACCGCATGGGAAACGATGCTCGTCAGCACGGCTTCGAGATCGAGCGTGGAGCTTACCGCTTGACCGACTTCGCCGAGCGCCTTGAGCTCCCCCACCGAGCGTGTCAATTGGTTGGTTCGCTCATCCAATTCTTTAAACAATCGCACGTTCTCAATGGCGATGACCGCCTGAGAAGCAAAAGTCTCAAGCAACTTGATCTGCCGGTCGGTGAAAGGTCGCACCTCCGTTCGGCGAAGCCCGATCACGCCCAGAGGGACACCCTCTCGCAGTAGCGGTGTGCCGAGAATTGTCCGATGGCCAAAGCGCTGCTGAGCCGCTCTCGAATCTGGGTATTCCGTTTCGAGCTCGGCCGCGAGGTCATGAACATGAAGAGTTTTTCGGTCAATAAATATTCGGCCAAGTGGTGAGCTACGGCGGACAGGAGCTTCCGCACTTGCAGAAATGCCTCCGTAATTTGCCACAAGCCGCAAGACATTGCCGTCGAAACGAAAAATTTGAGCGTTGGTTGCTTCACAGAGCCGCGCAGCATTCTCTGCGACGACATTCAACACGGGCTGAATATCTGTGGGCGAGCTGGCGATGACGCCCAAAATTTCACTCGTGGCGGTTTGCTGTTCCAGTGATTCCTTGAGCTCTTTAAACAACCGCACGTTCTCGATGGCGATCACGGCTTGGGCTGCAAAGGTTTCGAGCAGTTTGATCTGCTTCTCGGTGAACAGGCGGACCTCCATGCGGCGGATATGAATCGTCCCGATGGGAATTCCCTCGCGCAGTAATGGCGTGGTCAGCACCGTCCGAACGCCGAGACTTCTAGCGAAGGGCGCTAGGAAGTCGTCTTCTGGCTCTGCTGCCAAGTCATGAATGTGAAGGGTTCGACGGTCAATCACGGTTCGGCCGGGTATAGATCCACGATCTATTGACGTTAGGTAACGGGCCCCTGATCGAAGCTTGTCGCCATCAATGCGATGAATCACCGCGTCAGTTGCATCACACAGCCGGGCAGCATTTTCTGCGACTACATCCAGCACCGGCTGGATGTCGGTCGGCGAGCTGGCGATGACGCGCAGAATCTCGCTCGTCGCGGTCTGCTGCTCCAGTGCTTCGGTGAGATCGCGATTGCGTTCCTGCAATTCTTTGAACAGGCGCACGTTCTCGATGGCGATGACTGCTTGGTTAGCAAAGGTTTCGATCAACTTGATCTGCGCCGGCGTGAAGGGACGCACCTCGGTGCGACGTGCGGCCAGCGTTCCAACGAATTCCCCCTGCTGTCGAAGGGGGACGACCAAAAACGTGCGTGCGCTGCCGCCGGAACCCAGCATTGGGAATTCGTTCTGTGCCCGAGCGTCGGGAACATGGAGTGCGCCATGCTCGCGCACCCAGCGAATCCATGGCTCATCAATATCGAGCTCGACGACGCCGACGGGTATGGGTACAGAACCAAAATGAGCCCGCAGAAGCATAGAGTTCCGTTCGCGGAGTCGCAGCACAACGTCATCAATCCCACAAACCCGGGCGGCGCTCTCGACGATGGCGTCGAGGACCGGCTGCACGTCCGTAGGCGAGCGGCTGATGATGCCGAGCACCTCGGCGGTTGCCGTCTGATGCTCCAGGGCTTCGCGCAATTCCGCATTGCGCTCCTCGACTTCTTGGAAGAGCCGAACGTTCTCGATGGCGATAACCGCTTGATCGGCGAAGGTTTTGAGAAGTTTGATTTGTTTGTCCGAGAAGGGACGGACCTCCGTACGGCGAATAAAGATAGCTCCAATCGGGAGGCCCTCCCGCAACAATGGGGTGGCGAGTGCGGTCCGAATGCCGCGACTTCTGGCGTGCGGTGCTGGGAGTTCGTCGGCTGACTCTGCTGCAAGGTCGTGTATGTGAATGGTTTGCCGGTCAACGATGGCTCGGCCGGGTATAAGACCGCGGTCAATAGGTCTAGGTTGATCACGCTCGGAAACCGGCATTGGCCCGTAGAAGGCGACTGCCTGAAACATATCATTGTCCACACGAAGGATCATGGCATCAGTCGCATTACAGAGCCTTGCGGCATTTTCCGCCATTGTATCCAGTACGGGTTGAAGGTCGGTCGGCGAACTGGCGATTACTCCCAAGATTTCACTGGTCGCAGTCTGCCGCTCCAACGACTCAGTGAGTTCTTGGAACAGCCGCACGTTCTCAATCGCGATCACAGCCTGGTCGGCGAAGGTTTTTAGAAGGGCTATCTGTTTTTCGGTAAAAGGACGAACCTCCGTGCGGCGGATAAAAATAGCTCCGATGGGGACGCCCTCCCGCAACAACGGCGTGGCAAGCGCTGTGCGAGTGCCGATGCGTTCCTGTAAGACTTTGCTGTCCGGGAACTCCGTTTCAATCGACGCTGCGAGATCGTGGACATGAACGGTCTCTCGGTCAACTATAGCGCGCCCAACAGGCCAGCCGCGAGTGACGGGTTGGCCCAAACTGGTTGGTAGTCCGAAACCGGGGGCGGGCACAGGTCCGCAGTGCGCCGCTGCCTTGAGGCTATTCCCATCAATTCGGACGATTAGAGCGTCGTTGGCATCACATAGTCTTGCTGCATTCTCTGCGACCACATCCAACACCGGTTGGATGTCCGTCGGCGAGCTAGCGATCACGCGCAGGATTTCGCTCGTGGCCGTTTGTTGTTCCAACGCTTCGGTGAGATCACGGTTGCGTGCCTGTAGCTCTTGGAGCAAACGGACGTTCTCAATGGCGATCACGGCCTGGTCGGCGAAGGTTTCAAGAAGCTTGATCTGTTTCTCAGTGAAAGGCCGAACTTCCGTGCGCCTGATAACCATAGTCCCGATCGCAACACCCTCTCGAAGCAGCGGCGTGGCGAGTATCGTGCGACTGCCACTAAACTGCTGGCGGATCTTGGATTCCGGGAACTCTGTGTCCAACTCTGCCGCGAGGTCATGAACGTGAATTGTCTTGCGATCCAGAAACGCACGTCCAGCGGGGGTACCTCGAGTAAGTGGAGAAGCTTGAACGATCTCCCTCGGTACTGGAATTGACCCGTGCGAAGCCATAGTTCGAGAGTGGCGATCGCTATCGACGCGGCTGATCACTGCGTCTCTTGCGTCGCACAGCCGCGCCGCGTTCTCCGCCACCACGTCCAGCACTGACTGGAGTTTGGCGGGGGAACTGGCGATCACGCGCAGAATCTCACTCGTCGCAGTCTGTTGCTCTAGAGCTTCGGTGAGGTCCCGGTTCCGTGCTTGGAGATCCCGCCTTAGTTCCTTGATCTCACGGCCCCGTTTTACGTAAGCATCTTTAAGGGAAAGGCGGCGCGGTTTTGATTGTGGTCTTTTGGTACTCGGCATCCTTTTCCTATTTTGGATTTTCGATTTTGGATTTTAGATTGAAGCCATCAGCGAAAACAACACCACAATCCCGTAGTCAGCAATCAACGGCTTAATTACGACCTAGCTCATAAATCCGAAATCCGAAGCACGAAAGATGCCCCGCGGACCGAAACAAACCCCACAAGGCTAAATCCGAAATCCGAAGCTCGAAATCCGAAACAAACCGGGGCCAAAATAAATCCGAAATACGGAAAATCCAAAACCTCGAATCCGATTTGGGCTCGTTTGGAATTTGTACTGTTTTGATCATTTGAATTTGTTTCGAGCTTCGTGCTTCGGATTTCGTGCTTTCTCTTTGGGTCATTTGAAATTGTTTCGGATTTCGGATTTCGATATTCGAATTTTCAGTTCTCGGTCCTTTCGGGCGATGGGATCAATCCACTACGGCAAAAAACTCAGATCGATCAGACTATTCAACTCGGCTTGGGTCAGCGGCTGCGTCAAGAACTTGTTTCTGATCCCGTCTTCAATGGTTGCCTGCAAGCCGCGGATTGGTTTCAAGGTCATTGAGGCTCTGTTGTAATAGTCCCAAGTCTTGAGGACGGCGGATTCCGGGAATTTCAATTCGGCCCGGCGAATCCAGATCTTGGCGGTTTCCTCTTTGTGGTCGAACATGTAGTCGAGGGCGCGCTGCTGCGCTCGGAAAAAGCCGCGCACGGCGTCGGGGTTCTTCGCCGCGAAGTCGTTGTTGGTGAAATGCACTCGGGCTGAGATCTCTTTCATGGCATTGATTTCTTCGCCTCTGACCACGACGCGGAGCTCGCCTTTTTCAACTTTATCGAGCTGAAACGGCGCCACCGACCAGCCGGCGTCGGTCTGGCCGGTGCGCACAGCCGTATAGACTTCCGGTATGCCGCCGAGCGAAACTGGCTCGGCGGGTTTCAGACCTTTGGCTTTGATTTGATCCGCGATGGCGAGCACTGCCATGTGGCTTGAAGCGCCCGGACGGCTGTAAGCAACCCTCTTACCTGCGAGATCTTCCATCTTACGCATCGCTGTATTGCTCTGCACGTACCAAAAGGCGTCCATGCCGGTGATCTCGGCGGCGGCGATCTTGATCGGCGCTTTTTTCACGAAGGCGCTAATGACGGCCAGTGTGCCCGTGCCCAGACCGATCTGGGCGTCGCCGGAAACGACCGCTTGCACGTTCTCGCCGCCGCCGCGAGTGAACACGGCGTCGACATCGATATTGTTCTCGCGGTAGAAGCCCTTATCTTGCGCGATGTAAACGGGGAGCGCGACGGTAAACAGTATACGGTGAGGGACAACAACGATGATCTTGGTGCGCGCCGCTGCGGCCCATGAGGATGAAGCGAAGACGAATATGACAAATAGGCCAAATAGGATATTTTGTCGCAGATCCAGAGTTGGTTTTTTCATTGACGGGCCTCCTTAAGTTCTCTGTTCCGATTGTTTAAAGCTCTTGATCGATTCTTCTCGGAGCGCGCTCCAGACCTGGGCCACCAAGCGGCCGAAACGGTCCGAAGCTATGATCGATGAATCGCGCGGTTGCGGCAAATCGACATCGACGACGGATTTGACGCGACCTGGATTTGCAGTCATCACCATGACGCGATTCGAAAGCTGCACCGATTCGTTGATGTTGTGGGTGACTAAAATAATCGTCTGCTTGAGCTGATCGCGAATGCGCAACAGTTCTTCGCCGAGAATGATTCGCGTCTGCTCGTCCAGAGCGCCGAATGGCTCGTCCATGAGCAAAATCTTCGGTTCGAGAACCAGGGCGCGGCCGATGGCGACCCGTTGCTTCATGCCGCCGGATAATTCCGATGGATAACGCTGTTCGAATCCGGACAAACCGACCAGGCGAACCATTTCGCGCGCTTTCTCTCGCCGTTCGCCCTGCGCGACGCCACGCATCTCGAGCCCGAACTCGACGTTCGCCAAAGTCGTTCGCCAGGGAAACGTCGACTCCTCTTGAAACACCATGCCGATCCACGGATGCGGTCCATTGACGTGCTCGTCGCCGACGGTCAATTCGCCGCTC
The DNA here is from genome assembly GCA_005879255.1 of Deltaproteobacteria bacterium. The sequence goes on along the minus strand of VBKY01000492.1, from coordinate 1,952 downwards.
GATGCCGGCATCAATCCTCCGATGATTCTCAACAGCGTCGACTTGCCGCAGCCCGACGGTCCGATGATCGAAAAAAATTCCCCGGCTTGGACTTCCAGCGAAACATTTTCGAGGGCGTGAACTTGATCGGTCCCATTGTCGGGATTGGCGAAAACCTTACTCACATTACGCAAGGTTAATATGGTCATCGGATCGTTTGAATAGGGCCCCGTTAATCGCGCCCCTACAAATAGGCGCATTCAAGAGAGGCGTCAAGGAGAATGAAAACGGACGGATTCGGCGAAACTAGGCGCGATTTTTCCTCGCCTGAAGACGTGTGCGATACAGTTTCTCGGTGAAGCCACCCTCTTCCAAAAACTGCTGCTCAAGCTGGCGGAGTTGCTGGTCCAGAAGATAGTTGGTCTGGTTGATCAGGCAGATGAGCGTGTTTGCCGCAATCTCAGGCTGAGACTCTTCGATATGGGGCTTATATGTCCCATAGGACCTATTCCTAGAATACACCAGCTTCCTCACCGCTTGCGCTGTCGGATGGTCTTTTCCCCAAAGTCTAAGTTTCCGATGCCGCAAAAAATCCTCGAAGTCGAGAAGAAGTTCTTCCAAACTCGCCCGCGCCACGCCCACGAGTTTGAGTTCGGTTTTCTTTGATGTGCCCGAAGCCATGCTGCCTTCCGCAATGTTCTGCTTGCCGCTGCGCGCCGCTTGCACCATCTGGTCGTGAGTTCGGGAACGACGGTCCACGAACCGGTCGCAGAATACGACCGTCGCGTCGTAGACGATCTCCGCGTTCTGGTACGACTTCAGTTCACGGTAGCCACCGTGCGGCGGAATCAATCCCGGGGTTGGCTTGTTTTCCCTGTCCGCCATCTCAACTGACCTCTCCGTTCATCAGCCGCCGATATATTCTGTCGCATCCGTCCTGTAAAGGCCTATTGCATTTGTCGTACTACCTCAAATTGGCCTTCCTTTCGAACCGGTGCATTTTTTGCACTGGTTGCTACGCCGCCACTTCCCAGCCCAACAACTCCACCTGTTCCAACACGGTCTGCGTCGCTTTTTCCTGCTTGTCCGGCGGGTAGCCGTATTTGCGCAGGATTCTTTTGATGATCACGCGGAGCTGGGCGCGTACGTTTTCGCGCATGGTCCAGTCGATGGTGACGATGTTTCGGTGGATGCCGTAGACGCTAATGTAGGTGCCGAATACCGCGCCCATAATGGCGCGCGAAGCCATCGATGTTGCGGCGCTCGGAGAGCACAAGCTTACTGAAGCCGATGGACTCCGTGTAGCAGCCCGAGCAACAACATGCCGTCACAGTCTGCCGCTCTCCAGGAAGCTAAAGTATCCGCTCCGATTGAAGATGATGTGATCCAGCAGGGCAATCCCCAATACTGTTCCCGACGCCTTGAGTTGACCGGTCCCAGCAGGGTGATTGTGCGCAACGATGACCGCTGATGCGCGATCCGCCAATGCGTCTGCGTAGACCTCTCGTGGGTGAACGGACGTGCGGTCGATCAAGCCAATGGATATGACCCGAATGTTCAATATCTCATTCGCGCCGTTGATCGTCGCACAAAGAAAATGCTCCTGCTTGCGGTCGGCGTAGTGTTTGACGTGGGGCAACAGCTCGGCGGGTGTTTCGATCTTCGCCCCTTCCGGCTTGATTCGCCGGCGCGCGAACTCAATCCCCGCAAGAATCAACGTGGCCTTGGCGTCTCCTACGCCCTCGAACTGGGTCAGATCGTTCGCTTGAACTTCTAAGCCCTTTTCGTCAATGAACCGCGCTAGTTTGCCTGCAAGGGTCATCACGTCCATACCGGGCGTGCCCTTCCCCAGCAGCACCGCCAGCAATTCCTGATCACTCAATGCCCTCGCCCCTTTTTGGAGGAGCTTTTCTCTCGGGCGGTCCGCCTCGGGGATTTGGTCAATGGGCTTGCTCCTGCTTTTAGGGGGCGAA
>VBKY01000503.1 GCA_005879255.1 Deltaproteobacteria bacterium | reverse complement strand
CCTAGGTTCGAAGATAAGGACGATGCGGAGCTAAACATGAAAAACAACCGTTTGAGGTTTGCGCTCGCGCTCCTGCTCGCGGTGCATACCGCCGGGATGCTCTGGATTACCGCTGATGCGCAGGCCCAAAGCGAAATATTTTATAAAGACAAGACCGTCCGCGTTATCGTCGGCTTCACACCTGGCGGTTTTTACGACCGCTGGGCCCGCCTGCTCGCTCGCTACATGCCGAAATACATTCCCGGCAACCCTAACTTTCTAGTCCAAAACATGCCCGGCGCTAGCTCGGTCATCGCGGCGAATTACGTTTACAACTTGTCCAAGAGTGACGGCTTAACACTGCTGGTACCGATCAACAGTTTGTTCCTGGATCAAATCGCTGGCCGTCAAGAAGTAAAATTCGATATACGAAAATTTGAATGGATCGGCACCCAAGAAAAGGCCCCAACCATGCTCTATTTCCGTGCCGATTCACCGATCAAAACGGTCGCCGATATCATCAAAGCTCCCGAACCGCCAAAGTGCGGATCTACGGGTACGGCGAGCACGGGCTACTTGGTTGCCAAGCTAATGGACGAGGCTTTCAAGGCGAAAATCAACACAGTGACGGGATATCAGGGTGGCAGCGAGATCGATGTTGCCGTCGAACGCGGCGAAATCGTTTGCCGGGGCATGGATATCCCGCCCCATTTCGGCCGCGAACCGTTCGATAGCTGGCACAAGAAGGGCTTTGACCGGCATATTCTCCAGGGCGGGCCAAAGCGAGACCCTAGGCTGGCGGATACGCCGACGCTCTTTGAACTGATGGATCAATACAAAACCCCGGAAGTGATGCGGGGCGTAACACGTATCGTGTTAGCGGGCGGCGAGTTTGGCCGGCCGATGATCGTCGGACCGGGAATCCCGCCGGGTCGCGTGAAAATCTTGCGCGACGCGTACGCGAAGGCGATGCATGACCCGGGACTCGTCGAGGAAGCAAAAAAGGGACAGATGGACATGGAGCATACCCCCGGCGAAGAGCTCCAAAATTTAATGAAAGAACTCATGAATCAGCCGCGCGAAGTCATGGAGCGGGTAAAAAGAATTCTCGAATAATCAGCGTTACATGAGGACCATGGCTGCGTCGTCTAAAGAGAAGGAAAGACAAGAAAATCGCATGGCAAATTTGATTCTCGCGCTGTGCCTCCTAATTTGCGCAAGCTCCACCGTTTTTGCCCAGACACCCTATTATCAAGGCAAAACTGTCAAAGTGGTGGTCGGCTTCACTACCGGCGGATTCTACGACCGTTGGGCTCGGCTACTTTCCCGCTACATGCCCAAGTATATTCCGGGCAATCCGAATTTCATCGTCCAGAATATGCCGGGGGCTGGCTCTGTCGTGGCGACCAATTACGTTTACAGCGTAGCCAAGCCCGATGGATTGACAATCGGTTTTCCCAGCAGCGGTATCTATCTCGATCAGTTGATCGGCCGGGCTGAAATTAAATTCGACATCCGAAGGTTTGCCTGGATAGGTTCCCCTGTTTCAGAACCGATGATCTTTTACATCCGCAGCGATACTCCATTCAAGACTATCGCCGACGTAAAAAACTCCAAAGAGCCGGCCAAGTGCGGCTCCACCGGTACCGTCAGCACCGATTTCATCCTAGCGCGCATGCTGGAAGACACGTTGCCGCCTCTAAAAATCAATACTGTTCTGGGCTATCCGGGCGGCGCTGAAATCGATATGGCCGTTGAGAAAGGTGAAGTCATCTGTCGCGGCATGACCGCCTCACCTTTTTTCGGTCGCGAGCCCTTTCTGAGCTGGCAGAAGAAAAACTTTGTTCGCGTGTTGCTCTATACCGGCAAGAAACGCGATGAAAGACTTCCCGACACGCCGACTCTCGCCGAGATCTTCGACAAGGAAAAGGTACCAGAGAACAGCCGCCGGGTCGCCCAAGTAATCCTCGCCGCGGAGTCCTTCGGGCGACCGATCATCGCCGGCCCAGGCACGAACGCGGAACATCTCAAGGTGCTTCGCCATGCTTTCGATCAGTCGATGAAAGATCCCGAGCTGCTCGCAGAAACACAGAAGCAGAAGATGGACGTCGATCCCGAATCCGGGGAAAATCTCGAAAAGCTTGCCACGCAGATCTTGCAGCAACCACCTGAAGTGCTAGCCCGCGTGAAAAAGATTCTCGGCAATTAGTCTGATAGGGCGTGCTGACAATCGGCGAAACGAAGTGGCGTTTAAGAGTCCATGCCAAAGAACTGATAGCGGCAGCAGCCGATACCGTGGACAAAATGAAAAGACAACGCTATCTGCATATCGGTTACGATTGTATTGAGGCAGCCTCGGAGGATATGCTCGCGCCAAATTTTTCGGGGGGAAGGAGACATTTCATGATTCCGATTCTGGTCTTAGTGCTCACACTCGGGTGGAATTCATCTCTGTTTGCACAGACTCCCTTCTATCAAGGCAAAACCATCATAATCGTCGTCGGCACCAAAGCCGGTGATGTTTACGATCTCTACCCGCGCCTGCTGTCGGAATTTTGGCCCAGACATATTCCGGGCAATCCGACTATCATCGTCCAGAACGTGCCCGGCGCGGGCTCATTGATCGCAGCCAACCAGGTTTACAACATCGCCAAGCCCGACGGTCTGACTCTCGGTGCGATCTATCCCGCGCTCTATTTCAATCAGCTGATTAAGAAGCCCGAAGTCAAATATGATTGGGCAAAATTTGGCTGGATCGGCAGCACCGTCACATCGAATCAGCTCTTGTATATGCGCGCCGATACGCCGTACAAATCGATCGAAGACGTGCGCAAAGCGGCAAGCGCGCCAAAATGCGGCGCCACCGATATAAGTTCGGCGGGATTCTACATCCCAAAGATCATCGACGAAACGCTCGGGACCAAATTTGATATCGTTTCCGGTTACACCTCGGGACAGGATATCGACCTCGCGGTGGAACGGGGCGAACTTCAGTGCCGAGCGTTTACTATTACCGCGTATTTTGCTCGCGAGCCGTTTATCTCCTGGCGCAAGCGCAATTTTACCAACGTTTTGATCCAGACCGGCAGCAAACGAGACGGGCGAATTAAAGACTCCCCGACGATCTATGAGTTGATGGACAAGTACAAAACCAACGAGAACGGCAGACGGCTCGCCAAAGTCATTCTGGCCTCCGGAGATTTTGGTCGTCCGATCGTCGCCGCGCCGGGTGTACCGGCAGATCGCATGAAAATTTTGCGCGATTCCTTCGACAAGACGATCGCCGACCCAGCGCTCCTCGCAGAAGCGGAAAAGAGACGACTCGAAATCGACCACACGAAATGGGACGACATGGAATCACTGGCGAAAGACGTCATGGCCACCCCGGCGGAAATCGTCACCCGCATGCGCAAGCTCTTGGGTGAATGATACGCGCGCGACTCCCTGAACGCTTTTTTTCA
>VBKY01000158.1 GCA_005879255.1 Deltaproteobacteria bacterium | reverse complement strand
GCGTAGCTGATGAGCTCCTTGGGTCGCCGACCAAATCGTTGCTTCATTATTTTTCACGTCGGCGACAGCGCAGGAAGGCCCCATGGACGCATGCAACTGGTACGGCCACTGGTACGTTGATTTGAATGTCTTGGCTGCTCCGCCGAAGGCACCGTCAACGTCTCCGGTATTTGCCGGCGCCCTGTCGTCGCTGGGAATTTTTCGCAGCGTATCAGAAAGCTCATTCATGGGCGGCAGAGTGCGGGCTTCCTGCCAATTGACTTTGAGCTCGCGTGCGGCGCGGATCGCTTGCTCTTCGCGCTCGCATACCACTCCGACAAAATTTCCCTTGGCGACGATCTTTACTAGCCCGGGAATTTCTTTGATCGAAGATTCGTCAACGTTTATCAGCTTGGCGCCGACGGACGACGGCCGGATCACCCGGCCGTGAACCATTCCCGGCACGCGCAAATTTTGTAGGTAGATATGTTCTCCGCTGACTTTGGTTGGAATGTCGACGCGCGGCACCGGCTTGCCGACCAATTTGTAGTCGCTCGGGCTCTTCGGTTTAATTTTGCCGCTTATTTCGCGGTTGAAGGAGAGTCCGCCAAGCAACTCGACATAGGTCACCTTGTTCTTGGCGTTGCCGTTCGCGCTTATGACGCCTTGCTCGATCGTGAGCGCCTCGACCGGCACACCTAACCGGTTCGCCGCTAGTGACAAGAGCGTCGCCTTCGCTTCAGCCGCTGCTTGGCGCAACTGGCTCCCGCCCCGTTTGATCGTCTGACTGCCGAACGTTGGCGCCTGGTCGACGGTATTGGCAGTGTCGCCCTGGATCCAGATGATTTTCTCGAAAGGGTAGTCGAGTTCATCGGCGACGATTTGCCGCAACGAGGTTGATACACCGGTGCCAAGCTCGACCTTACCGGTCATCACGGTAATCATTCCGTCCTTCTGAATGATCAACCATGAATCGAGCTGATTGGGCGGAAGGGGACCGCCGGAGGTACGCAATGCTGCTGAAGCGGGCTGAGATTTTACATCGATTGGCCAGCCGAAGGCGACGACTAGCGCTCCCGTGGCCTTGAGGAATTGTCGACGACTGATTTCAATCTTCATCGAAGCCCCCAGCGAGACCGTCTGATCATGTGGACCGGCGGTCAATGACCTCCGACCATTGCCAAAGCCATGACGCAAAATACTTACCGTTTGGCTCGTTCGGCAAATGTCCAGTCGTAAACGACGTGCGGTTTAACGGTAATTTTTTCTTTCGCGCGAAAAGTGCCGACGGCGATCCATTCCTCGACCACGGAGTCCGGCACGGTCAGGTCGGGATTATATTGGTCACGGTAAAGCGAATAAAATTTTTCCGCGGCGGGGCGGTCGAGCTTGAGCAATTTTTCAAGCAGCCCGACGCCGATCTCCCGCTGGCTCTGCAGAAACAGGATTGCCGCGCGTTGGCCGCGCAGCACCCGAGTGATTTCATCCGGTTCCTTGTCGATCTTTTTCTGCGTCGTGCTTAGGCCAGCGATAGGTATTTTTACGAACTCTGCCATTTCTTTCACCGACAAGAGTGTCTTGAATCCCTTTTGTTCAGCTCGAGACTCGAACGGGCTATTGACCACCGTCGCGTCGACAGAGCCGCCGACGAGCGCGGCGAAGCGGGCGTCCGGGCTGCCCGCGAGGGCTTGCAAGGTGACGTCTTTGTTCGGGTCTAGACCATTGCGGCTAAGCAGTTGGTAAATTGCAAAATCAGCGGAGCTGCCGAAGGTGTTGATGGCAATCCTTTTACCTTTGAGCGCTTTGACACTGTCGATTTCGGGTCGTGAAATGATTGCATAACCGCTCGACTTTGCGGTCGTGCCGACAATCTTTACCGGGAGGCCGCGCGTGGCGGCACCGGCGATAAATGGAAGAATGGTGACGTAATCGAGCTCATTCGCGAGCAGCGCGCTGAGCATCAGGTTGGTGCCCTGGAATTGAATGTAGCGAACCTTTAGTCCTTCCTTTTCAAAGAAGCCTCTTTCAGACGCGATTTTGTCCGGCAATGCGGTCCAGGCGGTGCCACCGGTCCAGCCGATATTGAGAACTTTCGGTTCGGCGCTGGCGATCGCGCCGGCCTGACCGACGACAATCAGGACCAATAAGACGAATATGACGAATCGATTCCTCAATTCATTCAACCCGTCTGCTTTAGCTTGCAGCCGCCGCTTTCTCTGCCATGACGGTTTTGAGGTGCTTGGAGAGAAATTCTACGGTTCGCGCCCATGATGTGGTGTCTGCCTCTGGCCTGTAACCGTCCCAACCATTTCTGTTGAAGCCGTGCGGCGCCCCGGCATAGAAAAAGAACTCATGCTGTTTGCCTAACCGAGTCAGATCTGCGTCGAGTTTACGCATCTCATCCGGTGGCGGGTTTTTATCGAGTTCACCGAAGTGGCCCTGGATCGGGCACGAAACATTCGCCGCTAGTTCCGACGGCGCGGGCCGATCGCCCCATTTTGAGTAGACGCCGCCACCGTAAAAGTCGACCGCGGCCTTGAACGATGGGTCGGCAGCGGCCATAAGAAACGCGATGCGGCCGCCCATGCAAAAACCGATGATGCCTAATCTGGAAGTGTCGGCAGTCGCGCAGCCGCGCAAGAATTTTACCGCGGCGTTGATGTCATTGATCACGTGAGTGTCGTTTCGAGTGCGCTTGATATCGGCGACCTGGTCGGGAGTCTTGGGCTCTCCTTCCCGGTGGTACAGTTCGGGAGCGATGCCCACATAGCCGGCTTGGGCAACGCGTCTAGTCATTTCCTGTGTGAAGGCGCCGACACCATCCTGATTCTGAATTACGACCATGGCGGGGAATGGGCCCGGACCGTCAGGTTGGCTCAAATAAAGCCGCATCGGGCTATTATCGACTGTGACGGTTTCCCAAGAATTTTTCATAGACAACCTCCGATTTGCGAGGATGTGAATTGACCTCTCCCATATTCCCTTGACTCAAAGCTGTCAACGGTAAAGCAGCCGGCTCGCGGCGGGAAAACGACAATGAGTTAGCGAATTTCTCGCTCGGGCTCAGCGGGATAATTTGATTGGCGCGCCAATGATGCTACAAATAACGTAAGAGCATGTCTAAGCCGAGCTAACGGGAATCTCTGAATGTTTTTACCGGTCAAATTTTCACAGAGCCGGCGGGTCGGTCTGCTGGCCGCAGGATTCGCCGCGTTCATCGTCGCAGCCGCAGTCGAGATGCAAGCGGCCTCACCGAAGACCGCCGAGCCGCGGAACCCGACGGCAAAATCCGGCCCAACGGCAAAGACGAACGAAGCGGAAAAATGGCCGCAGCCAGAGAAGACCTTCGACATCGATTTCAAAGAATTCAAACTCAAGAACGGTCTGCGCGTGCTGCTCGCCGAAGACCACCGCGCGCCTACTTATTCTATTTGCGTCACCTATAACGTCGGCTCGCGCGATGAGCGGCCGGGGCGTACCGGTTTTGCCCATCTCTTCGAGCATATGTTGTTTCAGGGCTCAGAGAACGTCGGCAAAGGTGAGCATTTTATCTTGGTCCAAAATAACGGCGGCAGCGCCAACGGCACGACCAATATCGACCGCACTAATTATTTCGAGACTCTGCCGGCTAATCAGCTGGAGCTCGGAATTTTTCTCGAGGCCGACCGTATGCGGGCGCCGGCGATTACGCAAGCCAATTTCGACAATCAACGTCTGACCGTCCAGGAAGAGCGCCGCCAGAGCTACGACAACCGTCCCTACGGAAAAACCTATGAAGCGGTCATCGGCTTGGCCTACGATAACTTTCCCTACAAACACTCGACGATCGGTTCGATGGAAGATTTGAACGCCGCCACCGTGCAAGAGGCAGAGGCCTTTTTTCGAACCTACTATGCGCCGAACAACGCCGTCCTTTCGATGGTCGGAGACTTTAAGACCGATGTCGCGCTCGGATTGATAAAAAAACATTTCGAAACGATTCCATCGCAAACGCCGCCGGCTGTGCCGGACATGAGCGAGCCGGAACAAAAAGGTGAGCGGCGCAAGGTCATTGAAGACGGCTTCGCGCAGACGCCGCGCTTGGACATGGTCTACAAAATTCCGCCGGGAAATACTCCCGACTGGTATGCGCTCGACATTCTCGGTCACGTGTTGTCGAACGGCGTGTCGTCGCGGCTCTATCAAAAACTTGTCAAAGAGAAAGAACTGGCGCTGAGTGCCGACGCCGACGCCAGTGAGCAGCGCGGTCCGGCGCTTTTTTGGTTCAGCATTATGGCACGGCCGAATAGCGATCTCGGCGAGCTGGAAAAATTGCTGTACGAAGAAATTGCCCGGCTACAAAATCAGCCAGTCGCGGATTGGGAACTTCAGAAAGTTCAGATGCAGCTGCGCCGCCAGCGCGCTCAGCGCCTCTATAGCAGCCGCTCTCGGGCGAACTCGCTGGGTCATTTTGCGGTGTATTACAACGATCCTGCGCTAATCAATTCCATGTGGCGCGATTACGAGCGCGTCACGCGCGCGGACCTGCAGCGGGTCGCCCGAGCCTATCTCAAGGAAACCAATCGCACCGTGGTCTTGACGATGCCAAAAGGCACCGCCGCAAAAGCCGGCCCGGATGGTCTCCAAAATCCATGACTATTCATAACCAAATATTTGATGCGCGCATCCCTCGCATGATCGCGCCGGTTGCTCTGAGCGCCACCTTGCTCTTCACGACGCCCGTTTCGCTACACAGCCAGGAAGGCGCAAGTCCGTCACTGAGCAAAGTCGAACGCAAAAACAAGGCGCCGGCATCGCAGGAGATACTCCGAATAAAACTTCCCAAACCGGTCGAAGCCAAGCTCAAGAACGGTTTGACCGTGCTGATCCTGGAAGATCACCGGGCGCCGTACATTAACGTCCAACTGCACATCGGTGGCGCCGGTGCACTTTTCGAGCCGGCGGATAGGGCCGGTCTGGCTAACGCCACGGCGCAAATGCTGCGTGAAGGAACGAAATCACGGACCAGTGTCCAGATTGCCGAAGAAATCGATCGCCTCGGCGCGGCGTTGAGCGCTGGATCGTCCTTCGGCTCATCCGACGTCGTGCTCAGCGCGTCGGGACTGAGCGACAATTTCGACAGCTGGTTCGCTGTGGCGGTCGACGTGTTGCTTCACCCGAGCTTTCCCGCCGACGAACTGGAAAAACTCAGACAGCGCCAACGGGTGCAGCTACGCGAGCAACGTTCGGCGGCGAATTTTCTCTTGAACGAGCGATTTAATCGTGCGGTTTATGGCGAGCATCCAGCGGCGAACGTGTCGGCGACGCGCGAATCGCTCGATGCGTTGAGCCAAGCGGCGCTGATCAAATGGCATCGCGAACGGTACGCGCCGCAGAACGCGATCCTGGGGATTGCCGGCGATGTACGCGCGAAAGAATTGCTCGTGAAATTGGAAAAGCAATTGGCAGGCTGGCAGAAGAGCGAGATCAAGCAAGTATGGCCGCGCAATCCCGTGGCAGCCACGGCCCGCAAAGTTATTCTGGTAAACCGGCCCAACTCGGTGCAAACGACCGTAGCGCTCGGTAACATCGCGATCGATCGGCGAAGTCCGGATTACCTGCCTATGGTCGTCATGAACGACGTCATCGGCGGCGGCGCTTCGTCACGGTTGTTTCTGAATTTGAGAGAAGAGAAAGGTTACACTTACGGCGTTTATAGCGATTTCAGCGCGCTGCGCTATCCCGGCCCATGGCGCGCCGGCGGCAACATGCGCACCGAGGTGACCGAAGGCGCGCTCGCAGAATTTTTCAATGAGATTCGCCGCATCAGAGAAGAGAAAGTTCCGCCGCAGGAACTGGAAGAACGCAAGCGGTCGATCGCCGCGAGCTTCGCCCTGTCCCTGGAACAACCGACCCGGGTACTCAACTTCGCGATTACCAGAAAACAGTATGGGCTACCGGCCGACTATTGGGATACCTATGCCGCCCGGATCATGGCGGTCACGGCTGAGGAGGTGCAGCGCGTGGCGCGCAAGTATCTAAATCCCGATACCTTGCAGCTGGTCGCGGTCGGGGATGCGACTAAAATCAAAGCCGTGCTGGAAAAACACGGTACAGTAGAAGTCTACGATACCAACGGCGCGCCGGTTGCTGGCGAAAAGTCATAGCATTTTCAGAGCCCTGCATTTGCCGGCCAGGCCAGACGTTTCGGGGTTCTCATAGGATCCCTCGACTTCGAGTCTCTTGTCTCCACTAGGCATCTGCAAATATACTTTGGGCGCGTGCCCCTCAGTTAAATTCAACCATGGAGTCCGATGATGGCGACTGAAGCGAATGTCTCGACCGGAGCGTTAAGCGGCGTGCGCGTCCTGGACCTTACCGGCCGCATGGGAGGGTACTGCGGTCTGCTTCTTGCCAATCTCGGCGCAGAAGTGATTCTCATCGAACCACCCGCCGGCGATCCCATGCGCCGCGAGGGGCCGTTCAAGGGAGGCCATTTCGATCCCGAGCAAAGTTTATCTTTCGCCGCGTACCACACGAATAAGCGCGGCGTCGTTCTCAATTTGGAAAATGATCAGGACCGGGAATCCTTTCGTGCGTTGGTGCGTCATGCCGATGTGCTGATTGAAGACAAACCTGCCGGCCATCTCGATCGACTCGAGCTTGGCTATGACGCACTCCAATCCATCAATCCCGCGCTGGTGATGATCTCGATTACCGGATTTGGGCAATCCGGGCCTTACCGCGATTTCAAATCCCCGAACATTGTGGCGTTCGCGATGGGCGGCTTGATGAATCTTTGTGGCCACCCCGGCCGCGCGCCGCTCATGGGACCCTGTGACGTCGCCTACCACTTGGGTTCCGTTCACGCGGCCTTCGGCACGCTCGTGGCGCTATTCAATCGGCGCACCTCGGGTCGCGGAGAACATGTCGACGTGTCACTGCAAGACGTCTTGGTCGCAGATCCATTCTTAAGGATTATCACCCGATACAGTGTCACCGGCGAAGTGCCCGAGCGCACCGGACACAGCCAATCGACGACGGTGGCCGAAACCTATCAATGCCGGGACGGCTACGCGCGCATCTTCGTCAATCAAGCAGATCACTGGAAACGTTTTATCGACTGGCTCGGCCGTCCGCCGGAACTACTCGACCCGAAGTATGAAAACGTTCAGAACCGCTTTCCCTTACGCCAAACCATCGACCGGCTGGTGGAGGCGCGGACGCTCAATTACGAAGCCAAGAAGTTTTTCGACGAGTTCCAATCTCTCCGTCTGGCCGCCGCGCCGATCAACTCGCCGAGCGCCTTTCTCAACGACGAACAGACGCAACATCGAAACTTTGTGACCGCAGTGGAACATTCGCGGTTTGGCCGTCATGATTTTCCCGGCGATCCTTATCAGTTATCCGAGAGCCCGCGGCGAGTCGAAAAGGGCGCGCCGCTGCTCGGACAAGATCAGGAGCAAATCGGCCGCGAATTGGCTCGTCCCTCCGCACTACCTCGCTGCCGGGCCGCAATCCTTTCGAAGGGATTCGTGTGATCAGTTTTCCGACCGGCATCGTCGGGCCGGCGCTGGCCGGCTTGCTTGCCGAACACGGCGCGGAAGTCATTTCGATCGAAGCCAGCCGCGCCGCACGCAGCCCGCAACGCGGGCAAAAATTTCAAATTGCGACGGATCTCGAAAGCAATCGCGATCGGCAACGGATTGCCATCGACATGAAGCATCCCGATGGCGTGGCGTTGGCAAAAAAGCTTATCGCCAAGTCCGATGTCGTGGTGGAAAATTTTAGCGCGCGAGTGATGGCGAGCTGGGGACTCGATTATCCGCGGATGAAAGAGATTCGCCCGGACATCATCATGGCCAGCCTGCAGGCATTTGGCCAGACCGGCCCGCGGCGCGACTATGTGAGCTTCGGACCGATTCTCATGTCCTATTCCGGTATGGCTTATCTCTGGCGCGACCCGGAGGTCGAAAGGCCCGGCGCCGGCTGCCAGACGGCATTCCCTGATTACGTCGCGCCCTCCTATGGCGCGGTGGCGATATTAGCGGCGCTGCACTATCGCGCGCGCACCGGTAAGGGACAATACATTGACATTTCCCAGGCGGAGACGGCTGCTTCCATGATCGGACCGGCCCATTTGGAATACTTACTCACCGGACGCGAGCCCCAGCCCCAAGGCAACTTCAGTGCTGTCGCGGCCCCACATGGTTGCTATCGATGCAAAGGCGATGACCGCTGGTGTGTCATCGCCGTCCAGTCGCAAGAAGAATGGATCCGTTTCTGCGAGGTCGCCGGTCACCGGGAATGGCTGACGGATCATAGATTCTCCGAGCCGGCCACGCGGATCCAGTATCGTCAAGAGCTCGACTACTGGATCGAGAAATGGACTGCGAAGTACACGCCACATCAGGTGATGGTGATGTTGCAGCGCGAAGGCATCGCCGCCGCGGTCGTGCAAACCGCCGAAGATCTATATCGCGACCCGCATCTGCGTGAGCGCGGCTTTGCCCGGGAAGTTTATCATCCACAGATCGGCTGGATCGCCCGAGCCGGACCATCCGTTCGCCTGACTCAGAACGGCTTTACGCCGCGCGGCGTCACCCATGTTGCGGGAGAAGACAATGAGTCCGTGCTCAGCGGTATTCTCGGCATGTCCAGCGGCGAGATTAGCGACCTCGTAGATCGGAATGTGCTGCGCTGAGTCCCTCCAATGCCATCGATACGAAACAAAGCATCGCTCACTTAACGCGCCTTAAGTATCCTTTTCGGTGCATCGCGAACATTAGGTGCTCAACATCGATGTCGGGTGGGTGCTTAGGCATGTACGCAAATATGCACAGGTGTTGACATGATTTGTTTGGGTTCGGCGAGGTAGCGTCCATTACCGGACTAGCGGTTGGATCTATTTCCTATCTTCAGGCTTCACGTATTTCACCGATGCGCCTCCTTTTTGCGAGTGCAGATATCCTTCAACGTCGCTGAGTGGATTGGTGTAGTAGCGGAGGCGGTGTTGGACGAGGTCGTCGGCCTTGAGCGCCATGTCGAAGGGCAAATCTTTTTGCATGTAGGCGGCGATCTTGGCGTTCTCTAGCGTCGCGCCGTTGCGACTGGCGAGTTCTTTTGCCAGCGTGTCGACGTAACTGTCGAGCTCTTTGTCCGGCACGACTTGGGAGACAAGGCCGATGCGTTCCGCTTCGACGCCGGTTAAGTTTCTTCCGGTGAGCGAGATGTAAAAAGCTTTCTTGACCGGGATGCCGCCATGAAATAGCGACGGCGTAGCTGTAGCACCGTAGCTGCCTCGGATCACTTCGGGCATACCGAATTTCGCCGTATCTGCGCTAACCACCAGGTCGTGGCCATTGATAAGCGCGAGACCGCCACCGAGGCACCAGCCGCGCACTTTGGCGACTGTAACTTGCGGTAGTTTGCGCATGATATCGACGATCTCCGCGACGCCGCCAAAGCCGCGGGTGCGGCGGCGATTATCTTGCCCTCTCATGTCGTACAGATCGCGGCCGGAAGAATATGAGTCACCGGCGCCGCTAGTGACGATGCAACGAATCTTGTCGTTCTCGGCGAGTGTTCGGAGCGTGCTCGAAAGTTCGGCGAGCAGAGCGATGCTGAGCGCGTTTTTCTTTTCGGGCCGGCTCAACGTCAACCAGGCAATGCCTGCGTTTTCGTCAATGTTAGCGTTAATGAGTTTAGTGTCGGGCATTTTAACTCCTTGTTCAGATGTTCAAAATTCAAGGTTCAATGTCGGACCGCGTTCACGAGACACGATCACGATGCAAGACTCTCACGTTTAGCAACGCGACTAAAAACGATAAAATATCTTTGCGTTGTCGGCAAGAATTTTCTGCTTAGTCTTATCCGAAATATCCTTGCGGCGGACGACTTGACTTACGCTGTGCGGCCATTCCATGTCCCAGTGCGGATAATCCGAAGCGTACATCATACATTCGTCGCCGAACTGTTCGATGACCAGCGGCAGCGCTGACTCCTCGCCTTCGCAGGTGAAGTAGCAACGATGATTCTTGATGTATTCGCTCGGCAGCATCTCAAGCGGCTCCATCTCGGATTTGCGCAGCAGATATTTTTCATCGAAGCGCTCCATCCAGTAAGGCAGAAAGCCAACACCGGCTTCGAGAAATCCGACTTTCAATTTCGGAAAGCGATCGAGCACGCCGTTGGAAATAACCGACACGATTGACAGCATTTGTTCAAAGGGATGGGAAGTCATATGGACGCCGAGATATTTATGAAAGCGAGTGTTGCCGACGGCAACCTGGGCTGTGGCGTGAAAGCCGACCGGCACGCCGAGCTCCTGCGCTTCGGCGTAGATTGGATCGAACTGGGACTGTCCCAAGTCCAAGCCCGATTGCACATAGGTCGGCATCATCACGCCGACGGCGCTTTTTTCGCTGACGGCGCGGCGAACTTCCTTTACGGCTTCCGGTACGACTTGGGGCGCGATCACCGCGGCGTACTTGATCCGATTCCCACTACTCTTGCAGAAATCACAGGCCCAGTTGTTGTACGCCTTAGCCAGTTCGGCGGCGAGATCGAATTCGCGCACGAGGCCGATCGCTAAGGCGTTGCTCGGGTATGCAACCGCGTCGCCGATTTTTTCGACGTCGAGGTCTTTACAGTATTCCTCAGGGTTGGCCGGTTTGCGGCCCGTGGTGCCGTTGAGAAAAATATCCCAACCGAACGATGGAAAATAGGGACCACTGCGCACGCGGAAACGCTCGGGCAAGTAAGTTTTGTACGCCGGCCCGTCCAAATGATGGGCGTCGGCGTCGATGATTGTAAATTCCACGATAGAACCTCCAAAATCTAATTGGCAATCACTGAACCTTGAACCTTTGACCATTTGAACGAAGCGAGTCGTTCAAGGTTCAAAGGTTCAAAGCTCAACCGGAGCATGCTTGTGCAATTAGTCCTGTAGTCCGTAGCGCTGCGCTATGTTGAGGAACAGTGAGCCGACGAGCACTGTGCCGACGGTGATGATGAGGCTGAAGGCCGCAAGCTCGCCGACATGACCGTTTTCCCACAATTCCCAGATGGTTACCGCCACCACCTGCGAGCCGGGCGAGTAGAGCAATAGCGCGATCGACAGTTCTTTGAAGGTGATGAGAAAAATATAAATCCAACCGGCGAGCAATGCAGGCATGATCAGCGGGACGACAACGTGGCGAACCATTTGAAACCAACTGGCACCGCTCGCCATGGCGCCTTCTTCAAGCTCTTTATGCAAGCTCAGGAGCGCGGAATGACTAAAGCGAATCCCATAGGGCAGATAGCGCGCGATAAATGCGAGGACCAGTATCCAGATCGTACCGTAAACGGGAACGGGCAATAGGAGATACATTTTCAAAATCGCGATCCCCATGACGATGCCCGGAAAGACCAGCGGCAGCATGGCCATTTGATCCAAAATCCAGCGCGCTTTAATCGATGCGCGGACGATCAGCCATGCGGCAAAGAATGTGATCGCAACAGCTGCGGTCGCCGACGATATGCTGACGGTCAGACTATTCGTCACGGAGCGAATGACACTACTGTCATTAAATGCCGCTATGTAGTTGTTGAACGTCAATAGCTCCAGCGCTTTGCGGGACGGCACTTGGGCGAAGGGGAGAAACGACGACCAGGCGATCGCCACAATCGGTAAAAATTGGAGCAGCGGCAAAACCAGCATCAGACCACCGCCAAGCCAGCGCCACTTGCCAAGCGCGATACGGTGCGGGCGAAAATTCTTGCCGCTAATCGTAGTAAATTTATAGGTCTTGCTCGTGATCCGGTAATAAGGAATGAGCCCGACGGCGACCAGCACGATGAGAATTATCGAGTAAGCGCTGGCTTCGCCGTACTTGGGAATGAGGCCGCCTTTGATCTGCAAGTAAATCTTAGTCGTCAGCACTTCGACGCCGGCGGGAATGCCGATTAGGGCGGGAATCTCGAAAGCTTCCAAAGAACGAATGATGGTCAGAATCAACACTGCCAAAACGCTCGGCACGGCGAGGGGAAACGTAACACGACGGAAAACCTGCCAACTGCTGCTGCCCGCCGTGGTCGCGGCCTCTTCCAGAGATGGGTCCATGGCGCGGAAGGGCGTGGACATCAGCAAGAAAACGATTGGTATCCAGAGAAAGCTTTCCACCAGCACCATACCGCCTAGAGAAAAAATGTTGAACAATGCTTGGCCGGTTAACGCTACGCCTAAAGCATTCAACATCCCCGCTTTGGGTCCGAGCAGCATGATCCAGCCGACGACCTTGATAATCCCTGGTATCGCAAATGAGACGTAGGCCGAAACGTAAGCAAGGTTGCGAAACGGCGCATCGCTGCGCTCCGCAAGCCAAGCCAGCGCCGTGCCATAGCTCAGCGCGACAGCAGCGCTACCGAGCGAAAATATCAACGAGTTGCTGAGCAGTGTCTTGACGTCGCCGAGGGAGTCGATGATGTTGACGAAGTGTTGGATCGTAAAGCTGCCGGCTTGTAAGCCGCGATCGGTAACCAGGCTGGTGTGCAGGATGAAAAAAAACGGCGGCAATACCAAATAGGCCAAAGTTGCGGTGGTCAACAGGAACAGCCACTGGGCTGGGTTTCGCATCATCAGAGCAAACATAAATTATGCCCTCTTACTGCCTTCAGCGCGTCATGCAGCTTAACGCCAGACATGAAACTCTCGACTCGAGTCCAGCCTTCGCCTGCTATATATCAAAACTACCGGGCAAGACAATTGCGGCTTCGGGAAAAGACGTGAGGAGTAAATGGTAAGGGGTAAAAAATCAGGGGGAGTTGCGCGGATGCCTCACTACTTCACTTCTTACCGTCTTAGGCCCACGGGCCGATAAATGGCTCGCCGGTGTAGGTGTCCGACAACGGATCGAGCGTCTCTGGCCAGTTGTTCGGGTCGACCTTGCGGCGTAACTCCTTGGGACGCGGTCGGCCGTCCCAGCCCAACTGCTCCATGTAGTAGTAGAGCTCGAGGCAGTGGCCGTCCGGGTCGAAGGCGTAGGCGGCGTAGTCGATCCCCGGATGTAACTCCGGCGGGATTATATCGGTCTCGACCCGCACGCCATTCTCGCGCAGGAAACTCACAGCACCTTTCAGTTGCCGGTAATTAGCGAGCTGTAGACCGAATGACATATTGGATGTCGTCTCGCTGAGACCCAATTTCTTGCGCCAAGATTTAGGGAAAAGGGCGAGGGAATGATGCTCGTTGTCACAGCGCAGAAACGCGCACCGTTCATTCTGCCATTCAACTTCTTCCGTCAAAGTGAAGCCGGCGATCTGCTCATACCAGCGCTTCGACGATTCATAGTCGTCGACGAAAAGATTTACCGGACCGACGCGGGTGATCTTGAAAGGTTGAGGTAGCAACAAGCCGTCGACGCTGTATTTGAGCGGCAACGAGCTAACGTAGCGCCGGCCGTCAAGAACATTGATGCCCTTTTCCATATCCGCTCGCACGAGCTCGTAGTCGGGAAGCTGAGGCTCCGCGGGGGGAGTCGGAGTTCCGTGACGCATCGGGGCTGGACGAGCGTAGCCATTCCAGCTGATCTGCTCGATGCCATAATAGAGTTCAAAAATCTGCTCATCCGGCGCCCACACGTAAAGATGGAATTGGGAACCTCCGCCGCCCGCGCGACCCTCGCGCATAATCTCGACTCCCAAATCCCGAAAGTATTTGCTGGCCTCTGCCATCTCGGTGATGCTCTGGACTTGCCAGGTGATCTGGTTGATGTCGTTCTCGGGGCGAAAATGCTTGGCGTTTTGACCGGCAAATTGACGCTCGTTAAACTTCTTCTTGTCGAACAGGGCAAAGGAGTGATGATCGCCAGCGTGTCTGCCGAAGAATCCTGCGCCCGCCGGCTCGGTGATGAAAAAACCGAGCAGATCGAAATAAAAGCGCTTGCTCGCCTCGAGGTCTGACGCATTGAAACCGAAATGGCCGAGACGGCGGATTTTAAACGGCTGGTCTAGAGTAACGCCGCCGACGTTGTATTTGGTTGCGTTCGATTTCGTCATAGTGGGTTCTCTCCGGATTTCTGAGCTTGTCTTTTACTAGGACAGAATAACTCACTCCGTCTCCGCCTTCGAGTCCGTCTATCTAGTCGCTTGTTGGACAACACTCTGAGAATGCCGATATCACAGGCTAAACGTCGGTCGCAAGAACGGCGGGGTCTGCCAAATTACGAATCACAAGATTCGTGCGAGTGTTGTATTTTGACTTTCACGGTTGTAAGCGATTCTGAACTTTGGATGAAGGACGAAACGATGGAACCAACGACAAGAAAGAATGACAATTGGGATCTGGAAGCAGACATCATAATTGTTGGATCGGGGGCGGCGGGGCTTCCTGCAGCGATCAAGGCGGTCGAAGGCGGAGCCACGGTCATCGTCGTCGAGACGAACTACGACGTCGGCGGGCACGCAATCATAAGCGGTGGCCATATGGCTCTGGGAGGCGGTACGAGCGCACAGAAAAAATATGGTATCGCTGATTCGCCGGACACAGTGTTTTCCGATCTCACCGACTGGTCGATTGTCCAGCCCAACGGATCACCGGATTTCCGCTACAACGACCGCGCGGTGATGCGGGCTTTTGCCGATCATTGTGCGCTCACTTATGAATTTTTGCTCGCCAACGGCGTCGAGTTTAAGGATGTGCCGCCGGACAATCACGGCGCCTCCACGACAGGCAACTCCGCGCCGCGAGAAAATCACGCCATCTGGACCAAGGCCGCAGGGTTGGAAAGTCCCAACGCCGCCAACGGCACGAGCGTGATCAGGCCGCTTGAAGCAAGCGCGCGCGCCAAGGGGGTTCGATTTCTGCTCAACTATAAAATGACCAGAATAGTTCGCGAGCCGTCCGCAGAAGGAAAGATGGGGCGTGTGATCGGCATTACCCTGGAGTACACGCCTAGAGTGATGCCTGGCTCAAAGACCCCGTTAAAGAGTTTTCGCTCGGACGGCAACATCGCAAGCAGCGAACCAACGATGCATGTGCGTGCGGTTAAAGCCGTCATTATTGCGACCGGAGGCAGTACCAGCAACGAAAACTTTCGCCGCATGTTCGACCCAAGGTTGACCGCCATGCTGCAGGTCGGTGGCGAACCGTACAGCTATCAAGACGCCAGCGGCGAGCTCGCTGCGATGGCCGTCGGCGCCTCGCTCTGGGGATTGGCCAATCAAACACTGGAGAACGGCGCGACTATGCGTACCCAACGCGCCTTGGGCACAAAATACAATTACGTCGCATGGAAGCTGGAGAGCCCTTTGTTTCCACTGGTGCGCGCGACGGGGTTCAACGTGAAGGACTGGCAGGATCTAATTCTCGTCAACCAAGTCGGCAAGCGATTTTACGACGAGACCAAGGGCGATGTTCCGCATGGCAGTCACGGCGGCCAGATCTCGCCGTACACACCGAACGATTACCACAATGCCGAGAACGTCAAGTACAATCCAACCAAATACAATTTCACTCACGCGGCGCTCGCGATGAACGAGTACTCAGAACCACCCGACTATTGCGCCGGACCGGTGTGGGCCATATTTGACGCGGAGGCGGTGCAGCGTGAAGGCTGGAAGGTTGTGCCGCCGCACGTCGATCCGGACGGCTACTTCTTCACCGCGAATACGGTTACGGAACTAGCCGCGGCAATCGATAACGAATATCAGGCGAAGCCGATGAAGAGCGCAACTTTGCAGGCGACGGTCGAACGATACAACTCTTTCGTCGACGCGGGTGCAGACGCGGATTTTGGCAAGCCAATGCCAAAGTACAAAATTCAGACGCCGCCATTTTATGCCGCTTGGGCGACACCGGTAGTTCACGACACGCGGGCCGGTCTCAGAATCAACGCGAAGTGCCAGGTCATCGACATGAACGGCCAGGTGATCCCTGGTCTCTATTGCGCGGGTGAGTCAGCCGGAGGTTTCAACCAACATGGCATGGGCCGCTGTGCGACGCAGGGATATATTTCCGGTATAAATGCAGCAGCGGAAAAGCGCCACGAATAGACTTGCTCGTTGGTGTTTTGCGACATGAATTGTAGGGGCGACCGGCCGGTCGCCCTTACGGCTCGAAATCCGAAACAAATTCAAATGATCAAGAAACACAATGTTCCAAACAACCTCGGGGCAGATTCTGGGTTTTGGAATTTCTCGGCTTTAGGTTTATTTGTCTGCTGGTTTGTTTCGGATTTCAAAATTCGAATTTCGAATTTTGATTCGATAACGGCGCTAAAGGTGAAAGACCAATGACTTGATGGTTACGGGCACCGTACCGGATGGCTCCAGGGTTTTTCCCAGATCGATGAAGTCGAAGTCGCTCAGCGTGACGCCGTCCAAACATAGCAGAGCGTTGTCGATCGCGAAATCATCTCGAAGAATCGTACCGACCAATCCCGCCAAGTCGTGGTCGAAGACGAGGTAGATCGGCCGGCCGTTTTTCAAAGTCTCCGGCAAACCTTCGATCAGGCCGCGGCAAAAAGCGGCGATACGAGTCGCCGTCGGGGGACCGTTCCAGCGGAATACCAGAGCGACTTCAGCTTGCCCTTCCACCAAATCGAAGGCGTGAAAATGTTTCTGGAGCGCCTCAGCGATTGTTGCGCTGACGATCGCGCCACTCAAATCGACTTCCGGCCGCAGAACCTGCAGGTTTTTTTGCGGCAGCAAACTTTCGTCGGTCCGGTGGATCGTATTACCGCTTACCTGCACCGTGTGTTGCGCCGCGCCCATGACCGTGGCGCGGATGCGTTCGCGCGCGGGCGCGAGCGGCCAGGGAAGTGCGCCGTTATTCGAATGATGTTGGAGTGCGTGCCCCAGTGGCGCACCCAAGTCGCCAAATGATTTTGATTCCTTGCCATAAACATATTCGCTGACGCCGCCGGAAAAAATAACCGCATCGTAATTCTTCAGGCCGCTGATTGGCGGCGTAAGCCAGAGACGCTCAAACTCGGACTTTGGCTTTTCGTCCCTGGCAAGGCTAAGAACTGCTTGCGCCATGTGGTTGGCCAAGCGCTCCATCTCCGCCTTCGTTACCCGGCTTCCGACCTGCCATTCGAAGCCAACCTGCCGCGCCAGTGATTGGCCTCCGGGCTCCAGGACGGTAATCGCGCCCGCACCGTCCGTAGCAAGCAATCGCCCGCCGACATGGAACGCCGCAGTGCTCAGCACACGCCCGCGCTCAGCCACGGCCAGCTTGGTAGTGCCGCCGCCAATGTCCACATTCAGTACGCGGCATTGCTTTTCGGCAGAATGCGCGACCGCGCCCGAGCCATGGGCGGCAAGCAGCGCTTCGAAGTTATGGCCCGCCGTCGCGCAGACGAAGTTACCTCGCTGTGAGGCGAACAGGTCCGCGATGGCGCGCGCATTGTCGCGCCGGATCGCTTCACCCGTAAGGATGATCGCCCCGGTGTCAATGTCCCGCGGGCTGAGGCCGGCCTCCTCGTATGCGGCATCGACGAGACGACCGAGCGCTTGATCGTCTACTCGTTCTCGTCCCGCGCTATAGGGTGTCAAGTGGACCGGTGACAAGTAAAGCGTGTCGCGTTCCGTAACGACGAAGCGGCTGGACAATTCCCTGCCGAGTCGGCGCAGGACCAATTGCGAGAAAATAATCTGCGAGGTCGCGGTCCCCACATCGATTCCGACGCTCGTGAGGGTAATCGTATCCAGCTTCCAGAGCGGATGTTCTTCCTCGTCGTCGAAGGCGTGCTCGTCGTGCTCGTGATCGTGTGGAAGATCGTGCATGGACTTGCTTATATTCAGGTTCGGCGACTCTATCTATAGGTAACCGGCCGATTGCCCACGGCCTATGCGACGACCCCGTGCTCATCGAGAAAAAGGGCCTTGGCGCTTTCCGCTCCCGCCTCGCCGGTGCACCAGGGCACCATTTTTTTCATCTTGCAGGTGATTCCTCGCTGCTCGAGCTCTGCCTCGAAGATTTGGTGGATTTCCGGGTCCTCGTCCTCGTACTCGACCTGATACCCGCCCTTTTTGCCGCTTACTTCACCCTGGCGTAACACGGTTGAGCGACTTGCCTCCCAGCGGTTGGCGGCATGCTTACGTGAGATGCCTTGGTTCATCACTAAGTAGGTGGCAGGGGTAGAACCGACATTAAAGTGTTGATGCAGCCAAAGTCCCTCGCCGGCGCCCGATAAATAAAGACTGCCCTCTTGCCAGTCGCAGCGGATGCGCGGCTCGTTGCCCCGCTGCGTCAGCACGTAACCTTCACCCTCCGTGATATAGAGATGAGCGCCGGGGCCGTGGCGGTGGCCTTTCTTGTAGTGGCCCGATTCGAAGCGCGACACATGCGACTCCATCATGCCGGCGCCCATCACCATAAATGCGTTGGTGCCGCCGCCACCGCGGCTCTTCCATTCGTAGAGCGGCAGTTTCTTGATGTCGGGAATGAAATTAGTTTCCCACACCCGCCCCTTGTAGAGCTTGGCTTCGGCAGTGAAGTACTCAGCCCCGCCGGCGTAACGTTCGGTGAAATCGTAGGGGTTGTTGAAGATAAAATCTTCGCTGGCCCATTGCCGCAAGAGGTGCGGCAGATCGGTTACTGAAAACCACCGCGTCGGGCGCGATAGGCTGGCGTTGAAGAATTGATGCCAAGCGTTGGTTGGCAGTACGAAGTAACTGCCGGGTCCCCACTCGAAAGTTTGCTTTGCTCCCGGGTCGCGCCAGACCGAGGTCGATCCGCGACCGGAGACAACGTAGATCGCCTCGGTGTAGAGATGTCGCAGAGGCGCCGTGGAGCCCCCGGGTGGCAACTCGACGATATGCTCGTCGCCTTCATCGTCTCCATCCAAATAAGAGAGGGCGCCTTTGACGCCGTCGCCCTTGCGTGGCCACAATCCAACTTCAACCGCCTTCATGTCTTTGATGTAGACACCGCCGACCAGCGGCGGGCCCTCACGCTTGCGCCACTCTTGATACATATCGACACGTACGACAGCCGGCTGCTTTTCCGGATCTAAATTGTTTGACTCGCTCATGGTGGTCCTCCGAGCTTATTAAGGTTGCGATTGTTTCACTCTTATTCACTATGCGGCCTTGATGTCAAATTCAGACGAATCCACATCTCGTTGACCGTCCTGACGTACTTTGCTAGCGTCCGCGACTAAGGGTAAGCGTTTGTTGAGATCATGCTGGAGCTTGCTCCTCATAATGAAAAAGGAGAAAAGTCATGTCACGCAATCAAATTCACATCGAGTTTGCTAGCAAGACGCCTTTCGCAGGCGGCGTTTCTTTCGGCAACACCGGTCCCTACGAGCGTCTTCTGGGCACGGCGTCTTTTGCCATCGATCCCAACGAAAAAGATCTTCCGTTCATCGTTGATTTAAATCTGGCACCGCGAAACCCCGAAGGACTGGTCGAGTTCAAAACTATTCTCGACATCGTCAAGCCCGCAGACTTGAGCCGCGGCAACCGCCGTCTCCTTTTCGATTTTTCCAATCGCGGCGGCCGCGGGGCGTTTACACGGTTGAACGACGGCGGCGGCCCGGATCTTTCCAAGCAGAGCTATGCCGGCAACGGTTTTCTCAATCGGCGCGGTTACACGGTTGTGAGTGCCGGCTGGCAGGGTGATCTGGTTTACAACGGCAGCAACGTCGTCGCCTTCCTGCCGGAGGCGCGCGAGAACGGCCGGCCGTTGCGCGGCAAAGTGCGGCAGGAATTCATTTCCGATAAACCCGGCGTGCTCTCGATGCCCGTCAGCGGCAACGCCAACATCCAATGCTATCCCGTGCTCAGCCGCGCCACGGCGACGCTGACCCGGCGTGAGAAAGAAGCCGACCCGCGAGTGGCCGTGCCCGACGACGAGTGGGAATTAGCCAAGGCAAAGGAATCAGACGGCAAGGTGGAGCTTACCCCGTCCAACACCGATCTTTATATCAAGGGCGGCTTTAGGACGGGTTGGATTTATGAACTGATTTACGAAACCGAAGGCTCCCGCGTGATGGGTCTTGGATTTCTCGGTTTGCGCGACCTTGTCGCGTTCCTGCGTTACGGCAAATCAGACGCCGGTGGCGTCGCCAATCCACTCGCGGGAGCCGTCGATAAGGCCTACGGCTACGGCGCGTCTCTTGCTGGCCGCGTCGTACGCGAGTACATCTACGAAGGTTGGAACCGCGATGCGGAAGGCCGCAAGGTTTTCGACGCAGTGCTCACGCACACCGGTATTGGCCGGCTTTATTTCAATATGCGCTTCGCGCAGATCGGGCGCTACCCGCGCCAACATGAAGAACACTCGTGGCCGTCGGAGCGCTACCCGTTCAATTTCACACCCATACCCGATCCGTTCACCGGAAAAGTCGACAGCGTGCTCAAGCGCCCCGACACCGATCCGTTGATCGTGCACAGCCACACGGCCGGCGAATACTGGGAGCGCCACGGCTCGATGACACACACCGACCCGCGTGACGGCAGTGATGTCGAGATTCCCGCCAACGTGCACATGTACGCGCTCGCCGGCGCGCCCCATGCGGCAATTGCTGCCGACAACCCACGCTGGATCGGCCAACTGCCGCCGAACAACATTTCGCCGCAGCCGTTTTTGCGCGCGTGTTTTGTTCTTATGGATCGTTGGGCGACGACTGGTGAAGCTCCGCCGCCGAGCCGCGTTCCGAGACGGTCGGAAAAAACGCTGGTGTCGCCTGAAGAAGCACTTGCACGCTTTCCGAAAATCCCGGGCGTCAACCTTCCCGCGACGCCGAGCCGGTTGCCGTACTGGAACTACGGCCCCGATTTCGACGACCGCGGCATCATGAGTATTTTTCCGCCGGAAAAGTTAGCAGGGAAAGAGTAC
>VBKY01000157.1 GCA_005879255.1 Deltaproteobacteria bacterium | reverse complement strand
CTAGGGTGTGCTGGCTTTTTGTTTTTTGGAATCTGAAAATATACTCTGTCGACCTTCATGGAAGACGAAGATCAAATCGCTAGCTGATCCTTGAGGAACGCCGGGACGATGACGATTGCTCACCGGATGTTTCCACGTGGATTCGCCGAACCGCGACCGTATTCTGCCGATGCCACGCTAACCTTTCTATCCGCACCAGACGCCTAGCCTTCGACGCTCCTTGACGGCGGCGCTTCAATTAAACTAAACATAAGCCGATTACCTAATGGAATTTGCAGACTGGTCGATCACGGTCGCGCCCCGGATTATGCGTTGCATGAGCCCGGACTGGGTTTGCCAGCCGGGCTTTTTGTTTTGGACGAATGAATAAAAAAGGTTCGAGAAAATCAACGGTGAAACGGCGTGCTTCGTCTTCACAGCAGACCGCCACGAGCGAGATCCTGCGCATGATCGCCCGCTCGCCGGGTGATCTTCAGTCTGTGATGGATACTATTGCGGAAAATGCAGCGCGCTTGTGTAATGCCGATGATGTGATAGTGCATCGCGTCGAGGGTGATGCCTTAGAATTGGTATCCCACTTTGGCTCGATGCCAACCTTGGGTGGACCCGGGAAGAGGGTTGTCTTCGATGGTGGCTCGGTACCTGGCCGGGCGATCATCGATCAGCAAACGATCCACGTTCCTGACCTTCCGGCCGCCACGACCGAATTCCCGCAGTTTAAGGACCGAGGGATCAAACTGGGCGTTCGAACCGCGCTCGCTACGCCGTTAATGCGCGATGGCGTGCCTCTTGGAGTAATTCATATCCGCCGCACTGAAGTTCGGCCATTCACGGATAAGCAAATCAAGCTGCTTGAAACCTTCGCCGATCAGGCTGTGATCGCGATCGAGAACGTGCGCTTGTTTCAAGAGCTCACTGAAGCGTTGGAACAACAAACTACGACGAGTGAAATCTTGGGCGTCATCGCCAGCTCGCCGACCGACATCCAGCCCGTGCTAAATGCAGTCGCCGAGAGTGCCGCACGGCTGTGTGATGCAGCCGATGCAGTTATCGATCGCGTCGATGGTGATTTTTACCGGATCGTAGCGTCGTATGGTTCGATTCCTGTGCCGAGAGCAATTGTCGAAGCTTCGCCCAAGCTGACTCGCGGCGTGCCCGCTGGTCGAGCCATGCTCGACCGAGAAACGATTCACGTCCATGATCTCGCGGCAGAGATTGAAACCGAGTTCCCGGAAGCCAAGGAAAGACAGCAGATGAGCGGCTCCCGAACTGTGCTGGCCACTCCTTTACTCCGGGAAGGTGTATCGATCGGGGGCATCGTGATTCGTCGATTGGAGGTCCGCCCTTTCACCGAAAAACAGATCGCCCTTCTGAAGACGTTCGCTGACCAGGCGGTCATCGCTATCGAAAACGTGCGCTTGTTCAAAGAAATCCAGGAGCGCAACGCGGAATTGCGCGAAGCCCTGGAGCATCAGACGGCAACGGCCGAAGTGCTCGGCATCATCAGCCGCTCGCCGACCGACGTGCAGCCGGTGCTGGGCGCCATCGTCGAGAGCGCCGCGCGGGTTTGCGGAGTTGATGATGTAATGCTGAGACTACGGGAGGGGGAAGGTATGGTTGCCCGGGCTCATTTTGGCCCGATATCCATACCCGCTGGGCGGGTCGAGATGAGTATTGATGGGCCATGGTTTCGCTGGATACGCGAGCATGGCACGCTCCACGTTACCGATGCCCGCGCCGCGCAGAACGAGTTTCCCGGATTGGGTGTCTCCAGCGGGTTTCGCAGCTACTTGTCCACTCCCCTTGGTTTGCAAGACGAATTCATTGGCGAGCTGGAAGCGCGACGCCTAGAGGTGCGTCCCTTTAGTCCGGCGCAGATAAAGCTGCTTGAAACCTTCGCCGATCAGGCGGTGATCGCGCTCGAAAACGTCCGGCTGTTCCAGGAACTCAAAGAGGCGTTAGAGCAGCAGACTGCAACGAGTGAAATTTTGGGTGTCATCGCAGGCTCGCCGATCGACATTAAGCCAGTGCTCGATGCCGTCGCAGCAAGCGCGGCGCGGCTATGCGACGCGACGGATGCTGTAATCATGTGGCGCGATGACGATGTTGCTAGGACCGTGGCGCGATATGGATCGATTCCCTTGGCGAGGCCATTGGGAGCAGTCTTCCCCGACAGCAGAGGTACGCCTGTCGGAAGAGCGATGATCGATCGGCAAACCGTTCACGTCCATGACGTCGTCGCAGAGTTCGAAACCGAGTACCTGGAGTCTAAGGCACGCCACCAGATTAGCGGCTCTCGCACGATACTAGCCACGCCGCTGCTTCGTGAAGGTGTTTCCATCGGGGCGATCATGATCCGCCGAACCGAAGTTCGGCCCTTCTCAGGAAAGCAGATCAAGTTACTAGAGACCTTCGCCGACCAGGCGGTGATCGCGATTGAGAATGTCCGCTTGTTCCAAGAGTTGCAGGCCCGGAATCGAGATCTCACGGAGGCGCTGGAGCAACAGACCGCCACCAGTGAAGTACTACGGGTTATCAGCAGCTCACCCACGGACGTGCGGCCGGTCTTCAACACGATAGTGCAGAGCGCCACGAGACTGTGTGACGCGGCGTTTGGCTCTGTGCACCGTTTCGACGGGCAAATAATCACGCTTGATGCTCACCAAAATTTCACACCCGAGCAAATCGAAATGAGCAAACAGAGATTTCCGACGCCGGCAATGCGGGGTACAGCTGTTGGTCGAGCCATTCTAGATCGCCATCTGGTGCACATCGAGGATGTTCACGACGATCCTGAGTACGTCTTCTTTGGTGATCAAAGTAACCTCGGCTACCGAACGGTCCTGGCTGTCCCGCTGCTAAAGGACGGTGTCCCCATTGGCGCGCTCGGCATGTGGAGGCGTGAGGTAAAGCCCTTCAGCGAAAATCAAATTGCCCTCGTACGCACTTTCGCTGACCAAGCTGTGATTGCCATCGAAAACGTTAGGTTGTTCCAAGAACTCACTGAAGCGTTGGAACAACAAACGGCGACAAGCGAAATTTTGGGTGTCATCGCCAGCTCGCCTACCGATATCCAGCCGGTGCTGCATGTGGTTGCCGAAAATGCTGCGCGGTTGTGTGACGCAACAGATGCTCAGATCATTCGTGTTGAGGGCAATTTCAGTCGGGCCGTGGCCTCCTATGGGTCAATGCCGGCCCGAAGCCGGGAGGAGAGGACGCTCATTTCCGCTGCCCAGGCACCCCACTTAGCGATCATCGACCGCCAAACGATTCATGTTCATGATCTAGCCGCAGAGGTTGAAACCAAGTTTCCTGAAAGCAAGCTCGCCCAACAGCGTTTCGGGACTCGGACTCTTCTATGCGCGCCTTTGCTGCGCGAGGGTGTACCTCTTGGAGCAATCCTAATTCGTCGAACCGAAGTTCGCCCGTTCTCGGACAAGCAAATCAAACTGCTCGAAACCTTTGCCGACCAGGCCGTTATCGCGATTGAGAACGTTCGCTTGTTTAATGAACTCGACACCCGCAACCGTCAGCTTACCGAAGCGTTGGAGCAGCAGACAGCGACGAGTGAGATC
This sequence comes from Deltaproteobacteria bacterium, assembly GCA_005879255.1. The sequence goes on along the minus strand of VBKY01000157.1, from coordinate 9,716 downwards.
CTGCGCGTGATCTCCGGCTCACCGACGGATATCCAGCCTGTGCTCGACACAGTCGCGGAAAGCGCGGCGCGTTTATGTGATTCGGTTGACGCGCAGATCTATCGTGTCGAGGGTGACATGATGCGGAAGGTGGTGAGGTACGGAACAGTGCCCGATCTTATTCCGGTTGGAGAGACCCGACCGATCAGCCGTGGTTCGAATGCCGGACGGGCCATTGTCGAGCGACAAATAGTTCATATTCACGACATGATGGCGGAGCGCGAAGAGGACCATCCGGATGTTTGGCGTGCCGCCCAGCGTGAGCGTATTCGGACAGTACTGGCTGCGCCGCTTCTGCGCGATGACGTTCCGGTCGGAGCCATCATGATCCGCCGCACGGACGTCCGTCCCTTTTCTGACAAGCAAATCTCACTACTCAAAACCTTTGCGGATCAGGCTGTGATCGCCATCGAGAACGTGCGGCTATTCCGTGAGCTCGGCGAGCGCAACGCGGAATTGCGCGAGGCCCTGGAGCATCAGACCGCGACGGCTGAGGTGCTCGGCATCATCAGCCGCTCGCCGACGGACGTGCAGCCGGTCCTCGACGCCATTGTCGAGAGCGCCGCCCGGGTTTGTGGGATTGATGACGTGGTGCTGCGACTCCGCGAGGGGAACACTTTGGTTGTGCGGGCTCATTTTGGTCCCATACCCATTACCCGCGTCGAGATCAGTATCGATGAGCCACGGTTTCGCTGGATGCACGAGCATGGCACATCTCACATTCCCGACGTCCGGGCGCAGAACGATTTCACGTTCGGCGGTGACTGGCGCACGATCTTGTCCGCTCCTCTTTGCCAGCAGGGGGAACTCATTGGGGTACTGGACGCGCGTCGCACCGAAGTGCGCCTCTTCACTCCGGCGCAGATCAAGCTTCTTGAGACCTTCGCCGACCAGGCGGTTATCGCCATCGAGAATGTCCGGCTGTTCCAGGAACTCAAGGAGGCGTTGGAGCAGCAAACTGCGACGAGTGAGATCCTGGGCGTCATTGCCAGCTCGCCTACTAATATCCAGCCGGTGCTGGATGTGGTCGCCGAGAGCGCGGCTCGTGTCTGCGGTGCAGATGACGCCGTGATCCGGCTTGTCGAAGGCGATATGCTCCGTACGGTCGCGCACTACGGATCGATAGCGCTATCGCAATCGGCAGTGTTAGAGCCGCTGGACCATGGCTGGATTCCTGCCCGAGCGGTAATTGATAGACAGACGATCCATATCCATGACATCGCGGCAGAAGAAAGTGAGTTCCCCAAGTCCTCGGCCCGAGCCAGGCACGAAGGAATTCATACGATGCTAACTACACCATTGCTACGTGAGAGCATTGCGATCGGTGTGATTCATATTCGCCGCACGGAGGTCCAACCCTTCACTGACAAGCAAATTGCTCTCCTCAAAACCTTTGCCGACCAAGCCGTGATCGCCATCGAGAACGTACGTCTCTTCAAGGAACTTGAAGTTCGAAACCGCGACCTCACCGAGGCGCTGGAGCAGCAGACCGCGACAAGCGAGATCCTGCGTGTAATCGCCAGCTCGCCGACTAATATCCAGCCGGTGCTGGATGTGGTTGCCGAGAATGCAGCGCGGTTGTGCGACGCATTGAACGCTCTCGTCTATCGCGTAGTCGGTGATGGCCTCCAAGTAGTGGCACAGCATGGTCCGGTACCTGCGCCGGCACGCTTGCTCCGTATCACTCGCGGTATGCCCACCGCCCGCGCCGTGGTCGACCGGCAAACGATTCACGTCCATGACCTGGCGTCCGAGGAAACCGAATTCCCAGAGGCTCCGCCTTTCCAACAGGCTACTGGCACTCGGACTATTCTTGCGACGCCGTTGCTACGCGAGGGATCGTCGATCGGGGCGATAGTGATTCGGCGCCAAGAGGTCCGTCCCTTTACTGACAAGCAGATTTCACTCCTCAAAACCTTCGCCGATCAAGCCGTGATCGCCATCGAGAACGTGCGGCTATTTCAGGAGCTCGAAGAACGTACGCGTGAGCTGGCGCGATCGGTCGGAGAATTGAAAGCGCTCGGAGAAGTCGGTCAAGCAGTCAGTTCCACTCTCGATCTTCAAACTGTGCTCAGCACCATCGTTGGCCACGCTGTCCAGCTCTCCGGAACTAGTGGCGGCGTGATCTACGAGTACGATGAAACTGCGCAAGAGTTCCACCTCAGGGCCAGTTACCGTATGGAAGAGGAGGTGGTTGAGGCGCTGAGAGCGACGCCGGTCCGTCCGGGACAAGGCGCGACGGGGCAGACAGCGACCGTCCGGATACCGGTCCAAGTTCCAAATATCCTAGAGGAGCGGGAATATACCGGCACTCGCGTGCGGCCTATGCTTGCACGCCTCGGATATCGATCTGTTCTGGCAGTTCCACTGCTCCGCGAGGAGCGAATCATGGGCGCCTTGACGGTCTGGCGGAAAGAGGATGGAAGTTTTTCGCCGGAAGTCGTCAATCTTCTTCAGACATTTGCCACGCAGTCAGCTTTGGCGATCCAAAACGCTCGGCTCTTCCGCGAGATCGAGGACAAGAGCCGGGAGATCGAGGCGGCCAATCGCCACAAATCTGAATTTCTCGCGAATATGTCTCACGAGCTACGCACGCCGCTCAACGCCATCATCGGCTTCTCCGAAGTTTTGGGAGAGAGAATGTTCGGCGAGCTAAACGAGAAACAAGCCGAGTATACCGACGACATTCTTTCCTCCGGGCGCCACCTCCTCTCTCTGATCAACGATATTCTCGATCTTTCCAAGATCGAAGCCGGACGAATGGAGCTGGAGTTGACTAAGTTTGACTTGCCCATGGCCATCGACAACGCGCTTACTCTCATACGCGAGCGCGCGACGCGCCATGGTATCAGGCTGCACCACAGCGTCGACGAGCGTCTTAGCGAGTTCACCGGCGATGAGCGGAAGATCAAGCAGATCTTGCTCAACCTACTTTCCAACGCCGTAAAGTTTACGCCGGAAGGCGGACAGATTAGGGTTGAAGCGAGTGTCGGCGACCGCGCGGTCATTGTTGCAGTCATAGACACTGGCATCGGGATCGCGCTGGAAGACCAAGAGGCGATCTTCGAAGAATTCCGCCAGGTGGGAACCAATTATGCGCAGAAGCGCGAAGGCACGGGACTAGGGTTGACACTCACCAGGAAGTTTGTCGAATTGCACGGGGGCAAGATCTGGGTGGAGAGCGAGATAGGAAAAGGCAGTAGGTTCACTTTCACGCTGCCAGTGAATTAAGAATATACTCGCGCAAAGACGCAAAGGCGCCAAGTATGACGGAAAACGAGATCGGCAGAGTAATTGTTGACGCTGCCATCGCTGTGCATCGGGGGTTGGGATCGGGTTTGCTTGAGACTATTTATGAGGTTGTCTTAGTGTATGAGTTAGAACAACGTGGTCTCAGAGTGGAGCGCCAGGTGCCGGTTTCGATCCGCTACAAAGAAATGAAGTTCGATGAGGCGTTCCGGGCCGACATCGTGGTCGAAGACAAAGTCGTAGTGGAGCTGAAATCAGTTGAACAGGTCAGCCAGGCACATAAGAAACAATTACAGACATATCTGCGGCTGACCGGGTGCAAGCTTGGGTTTTTGCTGAACTTCGGCGAGGCGTTAATGAAACGAGGCATAACCCGTGCCGTGAATGGGCTCGACGATGACGACACTTTTCGCCTTGGAGTGTTAGCGGCGGACAAATCGGGATTCGAAAAAATGATTATCGCGCGCAAAGGCGCAAAGACACCAAGTTAAGAAAGGAAAATTTACAACAAAAGGTTTTGCTTCTATAACTTTGCGCCTTGGCGTCTTGGCGCGAGGAATATTTCCGAACATCTTATTCCTATGGCTAATGAACTGATTTTAATCATCGAAGACAACGAGAAGAACCGCAAGCTCGCCCGCGATGTCCTGCAGGTCAAGGGTTATAACACCATCGAGAGCGAGACGGCCGAGGAAGGACTCAAGCTCGCCGCGGAAAAATCGCCCGCGCTCATCCTTATGGACATTCTGCTCCCCGGAATGGATGGCATCACGGCACTGAAGCAACTCCGGGCTGACCCGACAACAAAAAATATACGCGTCATCGCGTTCACCGCTTCGGCGATGACCAATAACCGGACAAGCATGCTTGCCGAAGGATTCGACGGCTACCAAACCAAGCCGATCAGCTTGAAAGATTTTATCGGGGAAGTACAGCGAGTGTTGGCGGCGGGGGCTAAATAGTAAGTAGTCAGTAGTGAGGAGTTAGGCGATCGGAAGAAGAGAGTTCACGCAAAGACGCAGAGGCGCCGAATAAAATTGGAAAGATCGAGAAACGTGGGAGATGGCGGGGCGGAACACTTTACTCTTTACTCCTCACCCCTTACTGAATTTCCCAGATGAATACTCCTGCCAAAATACTTGTCGTCGACGACACGCCCAAGAACGTCAAGCTTCTTGCCGATCTGCTGACAGTCAAGGGCTACAACGTTGTGACCGCCGCGTCCGGGCGAGAAGCGTTGGAGCAATTGGAGACTGAAAGACCCGATCTCGTGCTGTTGGACGTGGTCATGCCGGAGATGAGCGGTTATGAAGTTTGCCGCACGATTCGTGAAAACCCGACGACGCAAATTCTCCCAGTGGTGATGGTGACGGCGTTAGATCCAGCGGAAGAGCGGATCAAAGGTCTCGACGCCGGCGCCGATGATTTTCTCATCAAGCCGATCAATCGCGCGGAGCTTCTCGCGCGAGTGAAATCACTGCTGCGCATCAAGGAACTCCACGATACCATTCAAGCCCAGGCCTCTGAGCTTTACGATTGGAACAAGAATTTGGAGCTTCGTGTTCAGGAGCAAGTCCAGCAGCTGGAACGATTGGGACGGCTGAAACGATTTTTTTCACCACAGCTCGCCGAATTGATTGTGAGTGGCGAAGCCGACGATCCGCTCAAAACCCACCGGCGCGAGCTGACCGTGGTTTATCTCGACCTGCGCGGCTTCACCGCTTTCGCTGAAAGCGCCGAGCCTGAAGAGGTCATGGAAATCTTGCACGAGTATCATGCGGCGATGGGAAAATTGATTCTGGAATACGAGGGAACTCTAGAGCACTTTGCCGGGGACGGCATGATGATTTTCTTCAACGATCCGGTGCCCGTGGAGAACGCGGCGGAGCGAGCGGTGCGCATGGCGCTGGCGATGCGCGAGCGAGTGAAAGAGCTGACGATCAAGTGGCGCAAGCTCGGCCACGCTCTCGACTTTGGCGTCGGCATCGCCCAGGGCTATGCGACGATCGGCGCCATCGGTTTTGAGGGCCGGTGGGAATATGGCGCGATCGGTAGTGTTCCAAACCTCGCGGCGCGTCTCTGCGGCGAGGCCAGGCCCGGAGATATTTTGGTTCCGCAGCGCCTGCTTGGCGGCGTCGAAGAGTTGGTCGACGCGGAATTTATGGGAGAGCTAGCGCTCAAAGGGTTTCACCGTCCAGTCGCTTCCTACAATATCCTGGGGCTGAAAGTGCAGCGCGGCCGAGCCGCAACCGAAGAAGACATTTGACCGCAAAGGACACATAGGTCACATAGTCAGAATAAGTTTCTGAAATTAGCCGCAAAGGACGTAGAGAGCAAAGTGACGGGCCGAGGCCTTTCATCCCGAGTGAATACGAGGGATCTAAGAAAGATTTCTCCCTGCGGTCGAAATGACAAGGCGGGGCCTTTTCGAGCTTTTTGTCCCTTCAACTTTGTTCAGGACAGACTTGGCGCGAATAGCTTATCGGAGCGTTCGCGCAGATGAACGAGGAAAGCAGATGAAAAGATTATTCATTGCGATGACTCTCGTGGTTTTGCAATGGCAACTTCCGGCGATTGCCCAGACTGGCAAAGCAATGACCGTTGCCGAGCTGGCGGCGTACAACAAGCCGGATCGCGAGAAGGTGCTTTACGAAGGTGCGAAAAAAGAAGGCAAGTTGATGTGGTACACTTCGCTCACGGGTGGGCCGAATACCGATGCGCCGAAGGTCTTCGAGGCCAAGTATTCCGGCGTCGCGATGGAGGTCTATCGTGGCGATAGCGACGCGCTGATATCCCGGATCACACAGGAAGCGCAGGCGAAGCGCTACATCGTCGATACCATCGAGACGACTTTTCCAATCCTGAAGGTGCTGCAAGAGCTGAAATTGCTCGCGCCCTATTTTTCGCCGCACCTGGCGCAGTATCCCGACGACGTCAAAGAAAAGTCCAGTCAAGGTTTGGTCTATTGGGCGACCGATCGCGAGTCTTATATTGGCTTGGCATACAACACTAATGCAGTTCAGGGTGCCGCGGTGCCGAAAAATTTCGAGGATCTGCTGAAACCGGAGCTCAAGGGCAAGATCGGATTCGCGATCACCGATACAGGTGCCCGCGTGATCGCCGCGATGCTTACCAGCAAGGGCTCGGAGTTTGTCCAAAAGCTCAAGTCGCAGCAGATCAGCCTGCACTCGGTGTCGGGGCGGGCGATTCTCGACATGGTGATTTCCGGCGAACTCGGCGTCTCACCCACGGTCTTTCTCAGTCACTCTCGCGTTTCGATCTCCAAGGGCGCGCCGATCAAGTGGGTGCCGATGGATCTTGTACCGACCAACGCCGGCGGGGTTGCCATCCCGGCCAACGCGCCCCATCCCCATGCCGCGCTGTTGTTCGGTGATTTCTTGCTCAGCCCTGATGGACAGAAGTTTCTCTCCAAGTACGGCCTCGACAGTGCAGTGAATAAACCGGACTTCAAACGTTTCTACGCCGAGGCCGGAATGACCGCTGAGAAATATGAGAAGGAAAATGAAAAGTGGGAAAAGCTGTTGAGGGAGATCGGCAGGAAATAGGCTGTTTTGGATTTTGAAATTCGGATTTCGAATTTCGAGCTTCAGATTTCAGTATTAATTATTCATGGTTCATCCTCGCGACGCTTCCACTGTGGTGCTGGTTCGTCCTGCCAATGACGGCGGTTTTGAAGTTCTCCTGACGCGCCGGCCCCAGGAGATGCGTTTTCTCGGCGGTTTCTACGTCTTTCCCGGCGGGACGGTTCATCGGGACGATTATTCGCCTGAGGTATTGGCGCGTTGCCGTGGACTCTCCGGTGCCCAGGCGCGAGAAATTCTTAACAGCCGTCATGCTGCCGACGAAGCGCTCGGTCATTGGGTCGCGGTAGTGCGCGAATTATTCGAAGAGGTCGGTGTCCTCCTGTGTGTCGACGAGTCAGGCGAGGCGATCGACTTGACCGATGCCGAGAGACAGCAGCGGACGGAAAACCAACGCCAAGCGATCGTCAAAAAGCAGCTCGCGTTTGCTGGTTTTCTCGAATTGGAAAAACTCTGCTGCGATTTATCGCGTGCGGTTTACTTTGATCATTGGGTGACGCCGGATATTTATTCGATGCGTTTCGACACACGCTTCTATGTGGCGACTCTGCCGCCGAATCAGACGCCGCTAGAACACTCGGAGGAGGTGACGAATAGTCTGTGGATCGCGCCGGAGGAGGCAATGTCGCGAATCCACCGGCGCGACTTTCCCATTTTGCCGCCGACAACAACAGTGCTGCAAAATTTGGCTCGACTCAGCTCATGGCAGCGCTTGCGCGACGAATTCAAGCTTTTTTGACTTCGGCGGATTTCATACGAAGCATGCGATATCTCGTTGCAGCAGTAACTGGAGCGACCGACAGAATTTCAAAGATTTCTGGATGCCGGTTGGAATTTATCCTGAGCCTGTCGAAGGACCGGCATGACGGCAAAACTCCGGATGATTCCTCCTGGCTCTTGATCATAGTCTGTGAAGTGTTAAAAGGGATTCGAGCTGTGCTTGAATTAAATTTCGACGGGAGGCAGCACTATGGCTACCGTAAAGTTTAAAGACACCACGTTGACTCTGTTAGGTAATGAAGCGAAAGTCGGCCAAACCGCGCCCGACTTTAAAGTGCAAAAGAGCGCCGACATGAGCGACTATACTTTGGCGAGCGGTGCTGGGAAGACACGAATCATTGCTACGGTCCCTTCGCTCGACACGCCGGTTTGCGATCTGGAAACGAAAAGGTTCAACGAAGAAGCGAGCAAGTTGTCCAACGTCGAGGTCGTTTGCGTTAGTATGGATTTGCCCTTCGCGCAAAAACGCTGGTGCGGCGCCGCCAATGTGGACAAAGTGATCACGGCAAGCGACCATCGCGAAGCTTCATTCGGCAAAAATTATGGCGTGCTCATTTCCGGCGGCCCGCTCGATCGCGTCCTCGCGCGTGCCGTTTTCGTCGTCGGCCCCGACAACAAGCTCAAACACGTCGAGTATGTCGGCAGCATCGGCGAGCACCCGAATTACGAGGCCGCGCTCGCCGCCGCGAAATAGACAATGCGCATTGTGCAGCCGTAAGGTTCGCTGTCGATTCCGCCTTGCGTGTAGGGGCGACCGGCCGGTCGCCCCTACGTTTCTATCCGAGTAACACGTCGCAATCATTGCCTTTGCTCTCGTATTTGCATGGTTCGGCCAAATCATCAAGAAAAACATCCGGGAAAATGCCGACTATGAAAAGGAATTAATCGCGCTGTGCGGCGCCAAAACGGTTCCTGTTCTGGTGGTTGAAGGTAAGCCGCTGCGCGGCTGCGAAGAGATCAATCAATTTCTTGTGGGAAAGTTCTTGTAGCTGGCAGTCGTCGTTCTGAAATTCAAAAGGGGACGGAAGCAATTCCGTCCCCTTTTTTTGCTATTGCAAGGTCCGCCTAGGCGCGAGTCCGCGTCGCCTCGATCGCGCCTTCCTCCCAAATGCTGTGCTTGCGCGTCTCCGGCATCACGAAGAGGGCGATCAGGAACATGATCGCGGGAACCGCGATGGGATAGACCAGGGCCCAGAAGAGGGGATCGCTGGAGCCGTTCTCCACCGCCTTGGCGTAGGCCGCTGTGGTGACGATGGGCACGAGACCGCCGCCCCAGCCGTTGCCGATGTGATAGGGCACTGACACGGAGGTGTAGCGGATGCGCGAGGGAAAGAACTCCGCCAGGAACGCCCCGATCGGGCCGTAGGTCATCCCGACGTAGTTCACCAGGATCACCACGATGAAGACCGACATCCAGAAGTTGAGGGTCTTGGGATCGGCGTAGACGCCGAGCGCCGTGTAGAGCGGGTAGTACGTCAGGGACGCCAGCAGCATGCCGCCGAGGATGATCGGCTTCCGGCCGATCTTGTCCGAGAGCCAGCCCCAGAAGATCAGCGTCGGGGTCGCGATCAGGAGCGCGACGGCGATGATGTAGCTAGAGGTGAGCACGTCGAGCTTCTTGACCGATTGGAGGTAAAACAGCGCCCAGAACTGGCCGCTGTACCAGACGCAGCCCTGTCCCAGCACGACCACGCTGGCGATGACCACGTACTTGAAATTGCTGCTCATGAAGGCCTCGCGCCACGGATTGGTCGCGGTTCGGCCCCTTGCCTTGATGTCCTGGAAGATCGGCGTTTCACCCAGCGAGAGCCGGATCCAGATAGCGATTCCGACCAGGAGGAGCGACAGGATGAACGGGAAACGCCAGCCCCAGTCGTTGAAGGCTTCGTTGCCCAGGTAAGTCCGCGTGCCGATGATCACGGCCAGCGACAGGACGATGCCGAGCGTCGGCGACGTCTGGAGCCAGCCGGTGTAGTAGCCGCGATGCTGGTCCTCGATATGCTCGGCGACGTAGGTGATCGCGCCGCCGTACTCGCCGCCGAGGCA
>VBKY01000029.1 GCA_005879255.1 Deltaproteobacteria bacterium | reverse complement strand
GCAGGGTGAGGGTGCCCGCTGGCACGAGCAGTGGGAGCGTGGTTGCGGCCGCACCCGCCCACCCCGCCACCCGCCAACCTATGAGGGTGACGAACATGGCGTTGGGGCCGGGGGCCACCTGCGCCAGTGCGTAGAGCTCGGCAAACTGAGCGCTCGTCATCCAATGGTGTACCTCGACCACGTAGCGGTGAATGTCCGGCAGCACCGTCGGGGCACCGCCGATCGCCAGGAACGAGAGCACCAGGAACTGCAGAAACAGCGCACCGAGGTCGGGGCGGTCCATCAGTCCTTGCCTTTCCATGCTGCAGCGACGGCCAACGGCGCGAGGGAGCCCATGACCACTAGCAGCGGCCAGTGCAAGACGCCGACGCCCACAAAGGCCAAAATGCTGAACAGCCACGCGCGCCATTGCCGCGGCAGCACCGTCGCCATCTTCATGACGGTGGCCAGCAGCAGTCCCACTGCCACGGGCAACATGCCCGCAAGCGCCCGCTGCACCGGTGGCAGGGCGCCGTAGCGCTGCTGCAACGCGCCCAGCGCGATTACCACCAAGCATGGCCAGCCCAGGAACCCTGCGGCTGCGGACGCCGCGCCCGCCCAGCCAGCAAAGCGATACCCAACCATCACCGTCAGATTGAGGACGTTCGGCCCGGGCAGGAGCTGTCCCAACGACAAAAGTTCCACGAACTCCTGCTCCGTGAGCCAGCGCTTTCGCTCGACCAGCACGCGTCGCGCCCAAAACGGCACACCGCCGAAGCCGGAGAGACTGATCCGAGAGAAGGTAAGAAACAGAGCCAACGCGCTAACGTGCGGCCCGTGCGATTCTGCTTGCTTCATGGTTTCTCGTTGTTGAGGTCAGGAATTTCCCTTTGCTGTTTTCAGATTGAACGGCGATCTTAGAGGATCGATTCTTCAATCTTGCATATCAGACAAAACGTATCACCGCGCGGGTCACTCGTTCGAGGGGGAAAGCAAAAGAGTCAGACGTCTACGACGTGAGAATTTTTGTTTTCAGACTCGCCCCCTCGGTGACCTCCGCGCCTCTGCGGTGAATCGTACGACTCCGATGCGGCGCGCCTGTGATTCGGGGTGAGCGCTTGCGTTTCGTTCGGCACTCGATTCAAATCGGCATTTGAAGCCACGGAGGGAGACTCACTAGGCAGCCATGCGTAAACGGATCCTCGGCGGTATTGTGTTGGCTTTGAGTGGCGCTCTGGTTCTCACGGTGCTGAACATTAACTTCCTGGTTCTGCGCAACAAAGACTATTTGATCGGCCAGGCGGAGCAGGCGTTGGGGCGCAAGATTACCGTGGACGAGATCGGCGTCACACTCTGGCCCGTCGGCGCTCGTTTGGTAAACTTTGCCCTGGCCGACGATCCGGCTTTTTCCGCCGGCGAGTTTCTCCGCGCTAAGGATCTGCGACTAGACCTTCGGATTCTCCCCTTGTTAATCGGCCAGTTCCGGCTCAAGGGAATGGTGCTGGAATCGCCGCTCATCACCATCGTTCGCGATGCCAGAGGCCGATACAACTTCGCCAGCAACGCCCGCAATGAGAAAAGCGACCGGGACAGTGCGGATAATAGCAAAAACCCATCTGCCAAGAAGCAAGACAGCAACCTGTTTTTGGTTGCGTCGTTGAATGTGTCCGATGGCACACTGCGTTATCGCGACCTCAAGAACGGCGGCGAGCTAACGGCGACGCAGATCAACCTGAAAGTGAACGACTTCGAATGGGACGAGCCCTTTGACATTCAGCTGGAGGCTGCGGTCATGGCCGCCGAACACAACCTAAGCTTCAAGAGCCGGGTCGGCCCTATCGCCGGAAATCGTGACTATCGCGACGTCCCCCTCGATGGTGACATCCGCGCCGATGCCCTCGATCTGGGAAAGGTCAATGCCGCCCTGCCGCAGTTCAGAAAGGCTTTGCCGGAAGTACTGCGGTTTGACGGCGTCTACACCATCAAGGACCTCAAGTTCAAAGGCACGCTCAATAATTTATCGCTCAAGGGCGCCGTCACTGGCACGGATGCTTCGTTCCGGTTTGAATAAGCAAGCTTCTTATTAGCGCTCGATAGCGTTAAGAAAAGCTTCGCGTCCCTCTTTAATTCTCTTCTAAATCTTGCACAATTTGATAAAAGCCCCAAAAAACTTAACAGGTGTCCTGGGAGCACCCGCTCATTCGTCGTATGAATGAAGCGCAACAAAAACCGTTAATAATAAGGAGAAAATTATGAGCACAGAGACCAAGTCAGAATATATATTGTTGTTCCGCGGCACGGATTGGCACAAGGGCCTGTCGCCGGAGGAGATTCAGGAGGTGGTGAGACAAATGTACGCCTGGCTTGACCGCTTGACCGCGGAAGGCAAGGCCAAAGCGGGCAAACCCCTCTTCCCAGAGGGCAAAATTGTTTCCCAAAAGAAAGGCCGTTCCGTCGCGGACGGCCCGTTTGCCGAATCCAAAGAAGCGATCGGTGGCTTCTTCTTACTCGAGGTGGGTAGCCTCGAAGAGGCTGCAGAAATCGCCAAGGATTTTCCAGGTTTGAACTACGGCGCGACGGTGGAAGTTAGGCCGGTAGCGCCTGAATGCCCATCGGCGCTGAGCCCAAGCGAAAAGGTTGGCGCGCACCCCGCACGCGCGAGTGCGTAAGCTTTCAACTCTGCAAGCGGCTACGAGTAAATAGGCGGCTCTCAGTTGAACTCGGCGCGCCCGTAGTTAGCTGCTTGAAGGAGATCAACATGGCAACGATATATCACCAAGTATGGATAAACGCTCCAATAGCAAAGGTATACGAAGCGATTTCCACCTTGGAAGGAATCGTTAGCTGGTGGGGCCCGCATAAATCAACCAAAACCGATACTGGTCTCGTACTGGAGCACGACCCAGGTCCAGCGCACGGCGTGGTGCGATTCAACGTGCTCGATACGGTCCAGGATAAGCGGGTTGAATGGGAGTTCATCAGTACGCATCCCAAGAGCAGCCCTGCTTCGGCTTGTACCGGTACGCATGTCATTTGGGAGATCTCAGAAAGAGATAATGTCGCCGCCCGATCCGGCTTTGGAAAGGATGGGGATCGCATCGCAATTCTGGATTTCCGCCACTCCGGCTGGGACGAAAACAGTGAGTACTTAGGATTTTGCAGCTTCGCGTGGGCCATGGTGCTGCAAAAGCTCAAGCAGGTGTGTGAATCGAAGTAGCGGCCAGCTAACAAGGCGCTCGGGCAAGTGAACCTCGTCGTTTGCAGAGACCGGCCAATCTTTGACCATGACGCACGCTGATAACACTACTCCAGTTTCGGCACCTGGGGAAGTAACCCAGGTGGTGGAGCATTTTTTCCGTCACGAAGCGGGAAAGATGATCTCGACGCTGACGAGAATTTTCGGCATCGAAAACCTCAACCGCGCCGAAGACGTGGTGCAAGAAACCTTGGTCAAGGCGTTGCAGACCTGGGCCTATTACGGCATCCCGAAAAATCCTTCCGCCTGGATCACGCAGGTGGCGAAAAATCTGGCCCTCGATCTGATCCGGCGGGACAAAGTCTTCCGCAACAAAGAAAATGAGATCGCCCATTGGATGGAGCAGGTCTCCGCAGATTCCAATGGCGCCGTCGCCGAGTCAGGGGAGAATGGTATCACGGATGACCGTTTGCGCATGATGTTCACATGTTGTCATCCTCTCATTCCGCAGGAGATGCAGGTCGCGCTCGCGCTCAAAACTCTTTGCGGCTTCAGTCCCGCGGAAATCGCCCGAGCCTTTCTTACCTCGGAAGCGGCGATCGCCAAGCGGCTGACGCGGGCCAAACAAAGAATCCGCGCGGCGCGCATTGCGTTCGAAATCCCGGCCGGAGAGGAATTGACCCGACGCTTAGACGGCGTGCTGCAATCGCTCTACCTGCTTTTCAACGAAGGTTACAAAGCTTCAGGCGGGGAGCACTTGATCCGGGCCGAACTTTGTCACGAAGCGATTCGTCTGACGGCGTTGCTGGCCAAACACCTCGCCGGCAATCAGCCGCGTTCTCACGCGCTGCTCGCATTGATGTTGTTAAACGGCTCGCGCTTGCCGGCGCGCCTCGACCGTGACGGCAACATCCTTCGCCTCGAGGAGCAGAACCGGTCGCTGTGGGATCAGGCAATGATTGCCCGCGGCTTGTATCACCTCATGCAATCCACCGCCGCGGACGAAGCCAGCGACTATCACCTTCAAGCCGCCATCGCGGCCTGCCACTGCGCGGCGCAGGATTACGAATCCACGGATTGGCAGCGCATCCTGTCGCTCTACGACCGATTGATCGAAATGGACGATTCCCCCATCGTCGCCCTGAATCGAGCCGTCGCCGTCGCCAACGTTCACGGGTCGAGAGCAGGCATCGCAGCGGTAGAGGCCATCCACGACCGCCAGCAGCTAGATTGTTACTATCTGCTCTACGCGGTGCTGGGCGAGTTCGAGGCGGATTTAGAGCATCGTGAGACTGCGATGAAGCATTTTCGGAAAGCGCTTGAATTGACGACGATGAAGTCGGAACAGATCTTCCTGTCAAAAAAACTCCAGGAGCTCGGTGACCCAAGGGAGTCCGCTGGTCACACGCGGCGCGCTCGGCCGGTATGACCCGCTCCATCTAACGCCATCATTTCGGCAGCTGCCGATAACTCGGCACGCAATCTTCAACGCGTCATATCACGATCACAATAACAGGTTGTTAAAATGCTTCTCTAAGAAGCATTTACCAGTTTCTTCCGGGCATCGACAGTGATTGGCACAACCCTTGTTACATTACGGATAATCGAAGATCACAGCATCGGTCGATTCGTCACGAAGCATTAACAAGGAGGAAACATGTCTCTGCCACTCGAGGGAAAAACAGCGCTGGTTACCGGAGGATCGCGCGGCATCGGTCGGGCGATCGCCGAACGTCTGGCCGCCGATGGTGCGGCAATCGTCATCAATTATGCCCGCAATGAACAACTGGCGCATGAGGTCGTCAAAGCGATCTCGGCGAAGGGCGGCAAGGCAATAGGGGTTCAGGCCGACGTTTCGAAACCCGCGGAGTTGCCGCGATTGTTTAGCGAAGCCGAGAAAGCGATAGGAGGTCTCGACATCGTCATCGCCAATGCCGGTGTCCATATTGTAAAACCGCTGATCGAAAACACCGAGGCGGATTACGATTACATTTTCGACATCAATACGAGAGGGGTCTTTTTCACGTTGCAGGAGGCCGGCCGCCGGGTGCGCGACGGCGGTCGCATTGTCGTCGTTTCGACCGGCGGTACGAAAATGCATTTTGCCAACATGTCGCTTTATCTCGGCAGCAAAGGAGCCATCGAGCAGTTTGCACGCTCGCTGTCGCACGAGCTGGGTCCGCGCAATGTCACGGTAAACGTTCTATCGCCGGGATTCACCGATACGGATATGCTCCCCGAGGAGTATCGCGCTTACGGCGCGAGCCTGTCGCCTTTCAATCGCGTAGGCACCGCGAAGGACGTGGCCGACGCGGCTGCCTTTCTAGCGAGCGATGCAGCGCGTTGGGTGACCGGGGAAAATCTTCAAGCCGGCGGCGGCGTGGTCTGAGAGGAACGTTGCTGTTGGCGGGTTTCTAAAACGACAAACTTATAAAGAAGGTACGAAATCCTATGAAATTTTCACTGGTGCCGTTGTTGCTCACTGGACAAAGCATCTCTGCGAAAGCTCGCCAGGCCCTGCGCGAGAACCGGTTGAAAGACGCCGCGGAAATTATCATGGAGCAGTACGGTTTGAGCTGTGTTGAAGTCACCCATCTACTGGACTTCTCCATGTGCGAGCAGTGAGAGAATAAAGCAAAAGTGAGGTTCCGTGTCTATGGACGTGGCCGGTCTAATAATCCCGCAGCTTCGTAAAAGTGGAAATGTATCGTTTTGGCTGCTGCAAATACTCAGTGCCGCGACGTTCTTCATGTCGGGGTTTGTAAAACTGTCCGGCAACGATGAAAGAGTGCAAGGGAAGGAAGCATGATCTCATTATCAACGCCACAACTTGGACCCATCGGGATCTGGACGTCTCAACTCGACTATCAGCCTGCTGCCAGGGCACAAGAAGCTACCGCGGAGCTCGAACAGCTCGGCTTCGGAGCGATCTGGTTGCCCGAAGCCACGGGGCGCGAAGCGCTGACCCATGCAAGCTTGCTACTGGCGGGGACGCGCCGAATCGTCGTCGCTACCGGCATCGCCAACATCTACGCCCGCGATCCGGTGGCGATGGCCGCCGCACAGAATACGCTAGCCGAAGCCTATCCGGATCGTTTTGTCCTAGGCCTCGGTGTGAGTCACGCTCCGCTGGTCGAGCAGTTTAGAGGTCACCGTTACGAAAAACCCGTGCCTACCATGCGCGCCTATCTGGATGCCATGGACGCGGCGCCCTATCATGCAGTTCCTCCTGCCGCTAAACCGTTCAGAGTTCTCGCGGCCCTTGGACCCAAAATGTTGCAACTCGCCGCCGCGCGAGCCGACGGCGCGCATCCCTACTTCGTGACGCCGGAACACACGGCGCGTGCCCGTGAGATTTTAGGCGCCCATCGACTCTTGGCGGTGGAGCAGGCCGTCGTGCTGGAAACCGGTTCGGTCCAGGCGCGAGAGATCGCGCGATCGTATATGTCCATGTATCTCACGCTCACCAACTATGTGAACAACTTGCGCGCTCTGGGCTTCAGCGATGAGGACCTCAAAGATGGCGGCAGTAATCGGCTGGTGGACGCCATCGTCGCCTGGGGCGACATGAGCGCGATCATCGATCGGGTGCGCGCGCACCATTCCGCCGGCGCCGACCATGTCTGCATCCAAGTACTGACGGCGGATCCGCGAGCGCTTCCACTGCGACAATGGCGTGAGCTTGCGTCAGCGCTTCCGAGTGCTGGCGCCTAGCGGCTGTCGAAGAGGGAAACAAAAGGATTACGAACAGAGAGAATATTTTTCAAAGTTTCACAATTTAAAGCAGGGGAGATTCTCAATGGAAACAATGAAGCAAAGACGTTTAGGTAAGAATGGACCGTTGGTTTCGGCTATCGGTCTTGGCTGCATGGGCATGTCGTACGCGTATGGGCACGGTAACGATGCGGAATCCATTGCGACGATTCATCGAGCGCTCGGGCTCGGCGTCAACTTTCTCGATACCGCGGATATCTATGGCTCGGGCGTAAACGAAGAGCTGGTGGGCCGCGCGATTCGTGGCACTCGAGACCGATTCGTGCTTGCCACGAAGTTTGGTTTTGTCCAGACTGAAGACACACAAATACGCGGAGTGAGCGGGCGCCCGGAATATGTGCGCGCGGCGTGTGACGCGAGCTTGAAGCGACTCGGCGTCGAGACGATCGATCTCTACTATCAACACCGCGTCGATCCCGAGGTGCCGATTGAAGAAACCGTTGGCGCCATGGCGGACTTGGTCCGCGCCGGCAAAGTTCGATACTTGGGTCTGTCCGAAGCTTCGCCGGAAACGATCCGCCGCGCCTACGCCGTTCATCCGATCGCTGCCTTGCAAACGGAATACTCGCTCTGGAGCCGCGAGCCAGAAGAGGAAATATTATCGGCGGTGCGTAAACTGGGCATCGCATTCGTCGCCTATAGTCCGTTGGGACGCGGTTTTCTTACCGGAGAGATCAAGCGAGAGGAAGATTTGGCGGCAGATGATTGGCGCCGCACCAATCCACGATTCCAGGGAGAAAACTTTCAACGCAATCTCGAATTGGTCAGACGAGTGGAAGCGATCGCTAAAGAAAAAGGCTGTACGGCCTCTCAGCTGGCGCTTGCTTGGGTACTGGCGCAAGGCGATGACATTATTCCGATTCCTGGAACGAAGCGCCGTAGCTATCTGGAGCAGAACGCCGCGGCCATAAAGATACGGCTTAAATCAAAAGAGTTAAAACGCATCGAAGAGATCGCGCCGCGTGGCGTAGCAAGTGGCGGACGTTACCCTGAAGAGATGATGGGATTTGTGAATCTCTAATGGTGAAAGCCCACATTTAGTCAGCTGCCAAAATATCGGCAGCATTTTCTATAGAATCATACAGTACACACGGCTGCCAATAGGACATCGTAAGCGGAAGACCCCATTAGATAGTCGAACCCAGACGGGCTGTTCGGGAAAGATCGTGCGGGTGCCGGCAGGAGGATGATCGTGAAATCCACAGAAGGTCGATGTCTTTGCGGCGCGGTTCGCTATCGCGCATCCGGGCCGGCGTACGGGATTACCCATTGCCATTGCAAAACTTGCAGGCGCGCGAGCGGCGCGCCATTTGTCACGTGGGCCGGATTTGATGCCGATAAATTCACGTTCGTTACGGGCCAGCCGGCCTCATACGCCTCGTCGACAAACGTCATTCGCACGTTCTGCGGTCAATGTGGAACCGCCTTGACTTATCAGCGCGCCGACTTGCCCGGCTCGATTGACGTGACGCTGGGAAGTCTGGATGATCCGGAAGCGCTGAAGCCACAGGATCATACCTGGACCGAGGGTCAGCTTTCGTGGATTTCGTTGGCGGATGGACTTCCCAGATACGCTCGTGAGAGAAAGCTCGAATAAAATCACCGCGCCCATCGAACGCACTTACGTCATTATTCATTTCTGCAGAAAACCATGGGAATCAACATTGAGATTAAGGCAAAAGCTCATGAGCCGGATAGGCTTCGCCAAGTCCTCGCTAATCTCTGCCAAAGCACCTGTGAGGTAATTTTTCAGGAAGATGTATTCTTTCACACGCCGAAGGGACGATTGAAACTGCGCATTCTCGCTCGCGATCGCGGCGAACTCATTTATTACGAGCGCGATAATATCGCTGCTCCGAAACAGTCGACCTATCTTATTGTGCCTTCCGGCGATCCGACTTCCCTGAAAATCTTGCTTTCCAGCGCGCTGGGAGTGCGCGGAGTCGTAAAAAAGCAGCGACTTCTTTACAGGATCGGCAATACGCGCGTTCATCTGGACGATGTTGATGGCCTCGGTTTCTTTGTCGAGCTTGAAGTTGTCTTGAGCGAAGGGCAAGCGTGTGAAGACGGGAAGTTTGTGGCGGAAGAGATCATGAAGCAGTTGGGTATTTGCGAAACCGATTGGGTAGCAGAGGCCTACATTGATCTCTTAGAGCGCCGCACGAAGTAATTTTCTCACCGCGCCTGCAGCTGACGGCTGCGGTCAGTACCGTGGCCAATGATCGTCTTTCACGCCGCGCCCATATTTCGGCGCCCGCCGACAAATCGGCGGAGCTTTCACCGCCTTATGTCTCCACAGGTAAATAAGATTCTCCAAATAGCGACCGCGCGGTGCTTATCACGGATTTTTCGATCGCATCTGAGGCTGGCACAATCCTTGTAGTAAGAAAGATGAGAAGCGCTTACTATCGAGAGCTTAATCCAACAAGGAGGACTTATGGCTTTTTTACTTCAAGGGAAAAATGCCCTGGTGACAGGTAGCTCGCGTGGCATCGGCCGCGCCATCGCTGAACGTCTCGCCGCCGATGGAGCCGCTGTCGTCGTTAATTACACTCATAGTCCCCAGCAGGCGCGAGAGGTGGTTGATGGGATCAAGGCGAGAGACGGCAAGGCCTCAGCGATCCAGGCCGACGTTTCGAAGCCAGCTGAAGTCAGACGCCTGTTCGACGAAACTGAAAAGCAGGTGGGGCCGCTCGACATCGTTGTGGCCAACGCTGGGGTGTATCTGTCAAAACCGCTTGTCGAATATACCGAGGCGGATTACGACCACGTGTTCAATATCAACACTAGAGGGGTATTTTTCACGTTGCAGGAAGCCGCCCGTCGCGTGCGCGACGGCGGTCGAATCATCGCTGTTTCTACCGGAGGTACGAAGATGTCATTCGCTAATGCTGCGCTTTACCTTGGAAGCAAAGCGGCCGTGGAGCAATTCGTCCGATCACTCTCGCGCGAAATAGGTCCGCGCAACATAACCGTTAACATTCTTTCTCCGGGATTTACCGACACCGACATGCTCAACAGTGAAGAAGTGCGCGCTTTCGGAGCGAGTCTATCGCCTTTCAACCGCATAGGCACGCCGCAGGAAGTGGCCGACGTCTCGGCATTTCTTGCAAGCGACGCGGCACGCTGGGTGACCGGACATAATCTCCAGGCGGGTGGCGGGGTAGTGTAAGGTACGGGACGCCAATTTCTGATCACGAGGATATTGAGTCTTCGGCATGGATACGTCTACGGCTTTAGCGCAACCAGAGGAGGTTACCTGGTGACGGTTGAGTACCGCGTCGACCCACAGCAGGCGCGGGATTTTACTTTAGCTATGCAGCCCGTGCAGGAGCAACGTCTGCGCGACGGCGCACTGCGCTCAAGGTCTGTATTCTGACCCTGTCGACCCGAGCCGTTACATCGAAACGTTCGTCGTCGAATCCTGGGCCGAACATTTGCGACAACACGAGCACGTGACAGTCAGCGATCGCGTTGTCGAAGATCGTGCCAGGGCATTCCACATTGGCGACACGCCGCCGGCTACGTCTCACTATATCGATGCTCGCAACTCCGCTGCGCCCGCCGAAAACGGAACCAACTAGCTAAAAAAACCGACCAAGTCTGACTGGGTTCGCGAGTAGAGGCGCTTCTGGTTTTGACACCGCGATGGCATCCATTTCTTTATCGCGCAATGGGCGAGAAGGATGGGATCCCCGTCGTCGCGACCAAGCCACCATTTCGGCGCGCGCCGATCCGTCGGCACTGTCGCTTTGTCACACGATAAACACACCGGTCTCCTTGAGCGAGAAAGCTGTGGATACTAAATCATTTTTTGGGTTTTCCAATATCCATGCGGCTTGGCACATCGATTGCCATGACTATCTATCGAGAGAAGGAAAGGCCTAGTGAATGTCATGAAGATCGAGATTCCAATTCTGACTGCTTTGCTGCTTCTGGGAACCGAGTTGATGACTCGGGTGGGGACTCAAGGTTTCGAGCAAGCGCTTGTTTCGGCGGCTATCGAGTGGTCCGTCGGCGGATTCAAGGCCGCAAGAGAAATTTTTCGCTGATCCCCCGAAGTTAGCTCTAAGGGCAAATGAAGAGGAGAGAACGTCGGTGATATCTGCAGATCGAGGATGGCTTTACCCCGCGGCGGTAGCAGTGGAGATGCCGATTGGGCTCAATCATCTGGATACCGATTTCTGCTGGTGCGATCCCATTGTCGAGATCGACGACAACGGCAGGGAGATCGTGCTTCATCGGCAGGTGACGTGGAACTGAGAAACAAACAAATTGAAGAGGGAAAGCCGATGTCATTCAAGAATAAGATTTATCTGGCCGTGATAATTGTTTTGGGGTTTATCGGCGAATTGATCTTTCTCGGTTACATAGCGACGGCATCCGTGCAAGCAGCCGAAGGTGCTGCAGAGTCAACCTTCACTTCGCTGGCTCTCGGATTGGCGCGAAGTTCATTGAATCTGATTTCACTTACCCCGGTAGTTGTTGGCAATGAGACGGTGGGCGCGGTCGTTGTTTATGATGATCCGTCCACGCCAAGGCCGGCGGATTATATTGAATTGTATGACAATGACGGTGATTTGGTGGCCGTCGGGTGGTTCGACCGATTCGGTATCCAGCGAATGGCGTTGGATCGCGCGTTGGTGGAAGGCAGTGAGGAGCTTCAGGGGGTTTTTGTGACCGTCGTGAATGGCGACTCGATATAGGGTTTTCATCACTTGCTCATGTTGAAGATCACGACGCACGCGGATCTGGAGCGAGTCACACTCGAACTTGAAGGGCGAGTCACGGGACCCTGGGTCGAGGAATTGAAAGCCTGCTGGCAGCGCGCCGCCAGTGGAAACCAGCAGGTTGGCGTTATTTTGAAAGAAGTGACGTTCGTCGATGAAGCAGGGAGAAAACTGTTGGCCGATATGTATCGGCAGCGAGTGACACTTGCGGGCGCAGGATGCATGACGAAAGCGATTATTGAGGAGATCATACGGGGAGAAAATTTATGGCGACACATATCGAAGAAGTAAACGACGGCAATTTCGCGAAGATCGTGCTGCGATCCACTCGACTTGTTCTGGTGGATTTCTGGGCCCACTGGTGCGGCCCATGCCGAGCGCTTGCGCCGGTCGTGGAATCCGTCGCCAAGCAGTATGCAGGGAGCGCGCAGGTGGTGAAACTCGATGTCGATGGGAATCCTTCTGCCGTCGAAAAATTTCACATTGAGGCGATACCGACGCTGATTGTGTTCCAAAACGGCGGAGAAAAGGACCGCATGATTGGCGCGGTAAGCCAAGCGGAAATCGTGGAGAGGCTCGACACCCGCTTGGCCGCCGCGGCGAACTAGGAGGTAGAACCATGGCAAGAGAATGGGCCAGCTCGGCATACTCGCGGGACGAAGCCGGTCTTACGACCGACGAGAAAATCGCCTCGCTTTTTCAGCCGGACACACTGCTCGCCGCGCAGTATTTTGAAAATCTACGCGGAAAGTCCCTGTTAGAGCCGGAAAAGAGGCTCATGTTGGCGATCCTAGAAGACGCGATCAGTCGCTATCAGGAGAATATGTTTTCCCAAGACAAGCGCGGCAAGAGGCATTTTCAGGAAGTGGAAGAGTGGATCGCTGATGCGGACAGCGATTGGATTTTTTCGTTTGAAAATGTCTGTGAGTCGTTGGGGCTTAACCCCGATTATGTGCGGCAGGGATTGCGTCGGTGGAAGGAGAAGGGTCGACAGACGCCCTCTCATCGCGAAACTTGGGAAAAACTCGCCGGATGAACGACCGCGGACAATCATGTGCACGAAAACGTACTTATCAATTAATTGGAGGAGGAAGGGTAATGGATTCGTGGGAATTGATCTTTCGACAAAGCAGAGCAAACAACGGCGACTACGACGGAGATCGCCTTGCGGTACAAAATTGGGCTTGGCCGCGGCAAACCTGGTTTCAGGAGCGCCTGCGCTCTCTCCGCAGTGACAAGCGGAGATATTCCAAAGAGGTGACCGAAGTGAATTGGCGGCAGATCCGCTAGCAAGCGAACGATATGAAGATCGCGGAAATAGATTGGCAAGTTTTCTGGAACGCCTTAAGGCAGCAAGATTGCGCGGGCCGAGATCGTTGGCTCGGGCGGTGGGCGTTCGCGGACGACGGCGCGCGGTTATCGATGGCGCCAGCGCTCTCCCAGTCGGGCTGTTCCAGTATCGCCGGTGACGGCGAAGTTCCGGACCACGATGTCTTCGCGGTAAGGACGCTGCCGACAGCAACGCAAGCTAGCCAGAAGGCTTGTTCGAGGCTTGAAAGTGATAAAGCGAGGCAGCCGTCGAATTACATTCGTTTGTTGCCGCCATCATCCCGCATCGATATGAGCGGTTGGAACTCGGTGTAATCGATGAACTAGCAGAGATGTTTGAGAAGTGAAAAAGCCCCGTCTCGGAGCTTTTAATCCTTTCCCACCCCCCACCGCTCGCAACTTCTCCGGTACGCCGATCCCCGATCCCCAGCGACGAAAATCTCGGTTGTTAAGGTATTGCCGTGGTGACATAATCCACGTTTACGAGCGAAGTGGGAGCTTCGCGCTCACTTATCGGCTGGATGGTGGTATGCGATGGGATTGGCAGAGGGACTAAGCTACACGATGCACTTGGAGGTTTACCTCCAAGCAGCAGTAGTGCGGGGCGTCTTGGCGACGAACCAAGAGCGCTTGAGCAACTTTTTGATCGTTCGGCAGGGTGAAGAGGTATTTTCGATAAAAGACGCGACATTGGAAAGCTTCAACCGAAAGCCCGTTTCCGTTGGCGCGGATGAATATCTGATCTATATGCAAGAAGTATTTCTCATTGCCGACTTGGGCTCCGAAGGCGGCACGCGACAATCGGGCATCGACAGCTTGTATGTCAAGAAGGATAGAAGCAAAGCTTTGTTCAGCGTGGGCCCGTACTTGCTCCAGGGAAACGTTCACTTGCTGCCGGGAAGTCCGCTGCATGGTCTGCTGATGGAAAAAAGTCAGTTTATCCCGGTGACAGAAGCGATGCTGGTGGATCGACAAGATGTCGGACCGCGCACTTATTTGGTAAATCGCGCCAAGATCGGATTTATGACCGCGATCGGGGACGGCCTAATCGAATTCTGAGAAGCCGGGGCATGCAGGAGTGGGCTTGGAGGATTTCAGGTTTGCGCGCAAAAACTTTGCTGATCATCGTGGCGAATTTCTTTTATGAATATTCCGACGGAGATTAATCATTTCAAATCGCGCGGCGTCGTGCGCATCACTTGGGACGATGATCACGTGGGTGAATACGCTCAGCAGTATTTGCGCGGATATTGCCCTTGCGCGCTATGCCAAGGCCATGGCGCCCAACGGCGCTTTATCGATGTTCCCGGCGCCACACTAGAGGAGATCCGCGGCGTCGGCAATTACGCGATCGAGCTGCGCTGGAATGATGGTCATAGCACCGGTATTTACACCTTCGATTATCTTAGATCCCTCTGTCCCTGTAGTAGTTGTATGGCAGAGCGAACGCACAGCGAATAGAACTGGGCAATAATTTTCGGGCTTTCATCGCATTATATCTTCATACCTTCGTCGCTGGCCCACCCGATAATTTTCATCAGGACGGATCGGGCGCCAAATTCAAGCCCTCCGTCGCTTGACATACCGTCGGGTAATTTTTACTCTCCATTTTTGTCGGAAAAAACTGATAGTGGTGTTTGTCCCGGTTGTGCGAGAGTGGCGGAACTGGCAGACGCACTAGACTTAGGATCTAGCGGGCAACCGTGGGGGTTCGAGTCCCCCCTCTCGCACCATCGAGAATGCTGACGAAATGTTGAGCAAATTTTTGCTAGAAAGGTTGGCCGTGAAAGCCTTGCTCGCTTGTCCTAACCAGATCGCAAGTTGAATTATCCATCCCGCATCGGCAAGCGAATAGCGCCACTGATAAGTTGCAGTTATGAAAATCGACATCGACGAACTGGGCCCGGTGCAGCGGAAGGTTCGCGTGGAACTTCCGGCGGAAACGGTTGCCAGTGAGTTTTCCCGGGCCTATAAGAATCTCGGCCAGCGAGTTCGTGTAAAAGGGTTTCGCACCGGCAAGATTCCCCGAACTGTTTTGCAGAGCATCTACGGCGCGGAGGTGAAAGGGGAAGTCAGATCTCATCTTGTCGAGGAGTTCTTGGGTGAAGTCATCAAGGAACGCGGTTTACAGATTGTATCGCGCCCGGAAGTGGAAGCTAACGAACTCGACGAAGACGGCGCGTTTTCTTTTTCGGCTGTGTTCGAAGTCAAACCCGAGATCGAGCTCGGGAATTATCTCGGCCTTGAGGTCGAACGAGTGAGACTCTCCGTCACTGACGCTCAGGTCGAGGAGGCGCTACGTCGCTTGCAGGAAAGCCATGCGCGTTTAGAACCGGTTGAGGGCCGTGACACCGTACAGAAAGGCGACTTTGCGATACTCGACTTCGAGGGCTCTATCGCCGGTAAGCCATTTTCTGGCAGCAAGGGCGAAAATTATCTTCTCGAAGTCGGCGCAGGCCGTGCGTTACCACAATTCGAAGATGCGGTGATTGGACTAAAAACGGCTGAGCGGCAAACCGTACAGGTGAACTACCCGGAAGATTATCCCAATAAGGACATTGCGGGGAAACCGGTCGACTTTTTGATCGTGGTACGCGAAATCAAACAAAAGGTATTGCCGGCGTTGGACGACGAATTCGCCAAAGATCACGGTGAGTGCGCTTCGCTGGACGAACTTAGATCACGAATTCGCACGCGGCTGGAAAGTGAACTCAAGCATTACCAAAGCGAGGATCTCAAAGAAAAACTTGTGAGCCGTCTGCTTGAAGCGCATTCATTTACAACCCCGGTATCGATGATCGAGCGACAGACTAGATATTTGATGGAGCGCTATCAGAATGAACTTGCGGGCCAAGCTGGCGCCGATGCCAACGTTGCGCCACGGATGGAAGAGGCCCGCAAGACACTCGAAAGCCGAGCGGCGCGCCAGGTTCAAGCAACGTTGCTGGTCGAGAAGATTTCTCAGCTCGAAAATATTGATGTTACGGACAAGGATGTCCAGGCCCGGGTAGACAATCTGGCGCGAGCGGCCGGTGATCGCGCTAAAACCGTGCGAGAGATCTATTCGCGGCCGGATAGTCGGGACGAATTACGCGCCCAGCTGGTGTTTAATCGAACTCTCGAATTTTTGCTTGAGCGGGCGAAGATAAAAGAAGTCGATCCACCCGTCTCTAAGGTTGATGAGCAAGCTGAAAAAAGATAGAATGCAAACTGTGAATAAGGGGTTTAGCTTCACATGAATTTTATCCCCATTGTCGTCGAGCAAACGGGCCGTGGTGAACGAGCTTATGATATCTATTCGCGTCTTCTTAAAGATCGAATCGTGTTTCTTGGATCTGTCGTAACCGACGACATCGCCAACCTCATTACCGCGCAATTCCTCTTTCTCGAATCCGAAGATCCAGAACGGGATATCTTCTTTTACATCAACAGCCCCGGCGGTTCCGTAACCGCCGGCCTAGCGATCTATGATACGATGCAGTACGTCCGGCCGCAGATTTCAACGGTATGCGTCGGACAAGCCGCGAGCATGGCTGCCGTATTGTTGGCGGCCGGCACAAAGGCTAAGCGGTTTGCCCTGCCTCACTCACGCATTATGATTCACCAACCCTTAGGCGGTTTCCAAGGCCAAGCTGCTGACATTGACATCCAAGCTCGTGAAATTCTGCGCATGCGTGAAGAGCTAAACAATATATTAATGAAGCACACTGGACAAAGTTTGAAGAAGATAGAAAAGGACACCGACCGCGATATGTTTATGAGCGGCAAGCAAGCCCAGGAGTACGGGTTGGTTGACGAAGTCATAGCGTCTCGGCCGGACTCAAGTGTCAAGAAGTAGTTGTTGAACCGGGGGTGCCATGGCAAAGCACGGTGAACACGGATCAGGCAATCTTGTCTGCTCCTTCTGCGGGAAGAGTCAAGACGAGGTTCGTAAGTTGATCGCCGGTCCAACCGTTTACATCTGTGATGAATGCATCGATCTCTGCAACGATATCATCGCTGAAGAATGTGACCACGATGAGAATATTAGCTCCTCGTCCAATGTGCCAAAACCCGCGGAAATTAAACGGGTTCTTGATCAATACGTAATCGGCCAAGAGCGCGCCAAAAAGATCCTGGCGGTGGCGGTGCATAATCATTATAAACGCATCGATAGCCAAATGGTGACGGGTGATGTGGAACTGCAAAAAAGTAATATTTTACTGCTCGGTCCCACTGGATCCGGGAAAACCCTTCTAGCTCAAACCCTGGCCCGTTTCCTGCAAGTGCCCTTTACCATCGCAGACGCCACTAGCTTAACGGAGGCGGGGTATGTAGGCGAGGACGTTGAGAACATCATTCTCAATCTCCTTCAGGCCGCCGACTACGATGTTGAGAAAGCACAGCGCGGCATCGTCTATATAGATGAGATCGATAAGATCTCACGAAAATCGGATAATCCGTCGATTACCCGGGATGTGTCGGGAGAAGGTGTACAGCAGGCGCTTTTAAAGATAATCGAAGGAACCATGGCAAGCGTACCACCAAAAGGGGGACGAAAACATCCGCAACAAGAATTTCTTCAGGTGGACACCACCAATATTCTTTTCATCTGTGGTGGTGCTTTTGTCGGGTTGGATGACATCATTCGCAAACGCACGGGTCGTAAGCGGATGGGCTTTGGTGGCCAATTAGAAGATAAGGATGGGCGGCGCTCGACCGATTTGCTGCACGATGTTCAAACGGAGGATCTGTTAAAATTCGGGCTGATCCCCGAGTTCATCGGGCGCTTGCCGGTTATCGCAACGCTGGACGAGTTGGATGACTCCGCCCTAGTACGGATTCTTAAGGAACCAAAAAATGCTCTAACCAAGCAATATTCGAAACTATTCGAAATGGAGTCCGTGCATCTCAAGTTTACCGAAGAGGCGCTTCGAGCCATTGCTCGCGACGCCATGAAAAGGAAATCCGGTGCGCGGGGACTCCGAGCGATCATGGAAAATATCATGTTAGAGATTATGTACGACATGCCCTCGCAGCCGAACATTAAAGAAGTGGTGATATCCGAGGACGTTGTGGAAAGACATGAACCTCCGATCGTCGTATACACCAAGGCCGCAGAGAGCGCTTAGGAGGGGGAATCGTTATGCTATTTCGGAATGATAAGAAAGACGATAAAGAGCCAACGTCCGGGCCCACGCGGGTGCCTTTGCTCCCTCTCAGGGACATTATCGTGTTTCCCCATATGGTGGTGCCGCTTTTTGTCGGTCGGCAACGGTCTATTAAGGCTCTAGAAGACGCCACCCAGAAGCAAAGCCTGATATTTCTATCCTCGCAAAAGGATGCCAAGACGAATGACCCGAGCGAAGACGACATATACAAAATCGGTACTTTGGGCTCCGTGGTCCAGATGCTCAAGCTTCCCGACGGCACGGTTAAGGTTTTGATCGAGGGTAAAAAGAGGGCCAGGGTAGCGAGGTTCGCTTCAAATCCGGATTTTTTCCTGGTCGAAGTGGAAGAAGCTCAGGAAGTTGTCGAACGAAACACCGAAGTCGAAGCGCTCGTCCGCGAAGTTCACACTACTTTTGAGAATTATGTAAAACTGAAGAAGAAGATTCCCCCGGAAATGGTCATGTCGGTGTCTTCCATCGACGATCCGGGGCGCCTGGCAGATACTATTGTTGCGCATCTCGGCATAAAACTGGAAGATAGACAAAACCTTCTTGAAACATTCAACGCGGCAGAACGGCTGGAAAAAGTGCTCGGCCATATGCGCGCGGAAATCGAAATTCTGGAAGTTGAACGGCGGATTCGCTCGCGTGTCAAAAAACAGATGGAGCGCTCGCAAAAAGAATATTATCTGAACGAACAGATGCGAGCGATTCAAAAAGAGCTGGGTGAAAAAGACGAGTTCAAGAATGAGATTCAAGAAATCGAAGACAAACTCAAGCAAAAAAAACTCTCTGCCGAAGCCAAGGACAAGGTTGAGAAGGAGCTTAAAAAGCTCAAGATGATGTCGCCCATGTCGGCGGAAGCCACCGTGGTCAGAAATTACATCGATTGGATTGTTAGCTTGCCCTGGAATGAATTCACGGACGACAAGCTCGATATCAATGAGGCTGAGCGCGTCTTGGAGGACGATCACTACGGTTTAGAAAAAGTGAAAGAGCGCATCCTCGAATATCTCGCGGTTCAAAGCTTGGTCGGGAAAATCAAAGGTCCGATCCTTTGTTTGGTCGGACCTCCCGGAGTCGGTAAGACTTCATTGGGCCGATCGATTGCACGAGCGACGGGAAGAAAATTCATCCGAGTTTCGCTCGGTGGAGTTAGAGACGAGGCCGAAATCCGCGGTCACCGGCGCACTTATATCGGCGCTCTGCCGGGAAAAATTATTCAGTCGATGAAAAAGGCGGGTTCAAGCAATCCGGTGTTCTTGATGGATGAGATCGATAAAATGTCCACGGATTTTCGTGGTGATCCGTCCTCAGCGCTGCTCGAGGTTTTGGACCCGGAACAAAATACCGGGTTTAACGATCATTATCTCGATCTCGATTACGATCTTTCTAAGGTTATGTTCATCACGACGGCAAATACACTGGATCGAATTCCGCGTCCCCTGCAGGACCGGATGGAAATCATTCGGATTGCCGGGTACACCGAGTTGGAAAAACTTAGCATTGCCAAAAAATACCTGCTAGAGAAGCAGAAAGAAGCGAATGGGTTAACCGCAGAAAATGTGATGTTCACGGACAACGCGCTACTCGGCGTCATTCGTCACTATACGAAGGAGGCGGGAGTTCGCAATCTGGAACGGGAAATCGCCGCAATCTGCCGAAAAGTTGCCGTGGAGGTTGTCCGTAAGGATCGCAACGCCCATATTCAAATCGGCGGCAAGAGTCTCCATAAGTATCTGGGGCCGATTAAATTCCGTTATGGAAAGGCAGAAGCCGAAGTCAAGATTGGGGTTACGACCGGTTTGGCCTGGACGGAGCTGGGCGGAGAACTCTTGGCGACCGAGGTGACGATCATGCCGGGCAAAGGCCAGCTGATCATTACCGGAAAGCTCGGCGATGTGATGCAAGAGTCCGCACAGGCGGCGATGAGTTATGTTCGCTCGCGCGCTGCCGAGTTGGGTTTGGAGAAGGATTTTTATCAGAAACTTGACGTGCATATTCATGTACCGGAGGGTGCCATTCCGAAGGACGGCCCATCGGCGGGCATCACCATGGCGACTTCTCTGGTTTCCGCACTGATGAAGATTCCAGTTCATAATGATCTGGCCATGACCGGGGAAATTACTTTGCGCGGAACCGTTCTGCCGATCGGCGGACTGAAGGAAAAAGTCTTGGCCGCCCACCGTGCCGGAATCAAGAAGGTCCTGATTCCCGCGGAGAACGAAAAAGACATCGAGGAAATTCCTGCGACGGTTCTCAAAACGGTTGAACTGGAACTGGTTTCCCACATGGATCAGGTCCTGAAAAAGGCCCTTGTGGTTAATGATCCAGACAACCTATTTCGCAATGTTGCCGTCGAGGCCCAATCTAAAGACGAAAGGCCGCCATTTACAGAAAAGGTTGACGAAGTCCCCGCTTCTGAAATTCTGCCCCAATAGTTTCCCAGCTCAACGTTTAGAATGCCGGGTGGTTTGACACCCGGCATTCGTGCTGTTATAAAATTGCATTCGATTGTGCCGAAGCATCGCGTAGGCTCTCGGGGAAACCACAACCGCGCTCGTCCGATATATCCATCAACTACCCGGGTCGGTTAGGACGAGTATCGACAAAATTTTACGAGAACCTAATTGTGGCGGCCAATGACGAGTGACAAAGTGATAAACATTTCGTCGTTTGGGCTCGTTCGCAGTGTAACCCCAACGAGAAGAGAACTAACGAAAAGCAAAAAAAGACCAAAGCTCCTTCTGGGCCGCGAAATTCAAGGCGTGGAAAATCTTGCTTGATTTCGTGAGCCAGGCGTTTTTTGCAATTTTCAGCACGGACAAGCCAGAGAAATGCAGCGTCTCGAAATATCCTCGGGCATATCTTGATCGGCTGTTTCGAGCGGAAGGGGCGGTTAGCTCAGCGGGAGAGCATCGGCCTTACAAGCCGGGGGTCACAGGTTCAAATCCTGTACCGCCCACCACAAGGCGCGGCTAGGAAGCTAATATCGGGGTCGTAGTTCAGTTGGTTAGAACGCCGGCCTGTCACGCCGGAGGTCGCGAGTTCGAGTCTCGTCGGCCCCGCCATTCTCGCGCGCCACTAGGGGGAGATTTTTGATTGGAGAACGCGGCTATGAATAAGCATGAAGCGCTGTCCCAGCGGCGCTGGTACGTTGTCGATGCGCAAGGAAAAATACTCGGGCGGTTAGCCACTGAAATCGCCAAAGTCTTGCGGGGAAAGAATAAACCGATTTTTACGCCGAACCAGGACGCAGGAGACTTCGTCATCGTCATTAATGCGCGCGGCGTCAAGCTCACGGGCACGAAACTAGAGAAGAAAATTTATTATCGGCACACCGAATATCCCGGCGGCATCAGAGAGAGAACTGCGGCGGAAATGTTGGAAGAAAAACCAGAGCAACTCGTGAAACTTGCGGTAAAGGGAATGTTGCCGAAGAACCGTTTGAGTCGCAAATTGGTAACCAAGCTTAAGATATATGCGGGTCCAGAACACCCACATGAAGCGCAAAAGCCGGAACCCCTGGCAATCATAGCATAGGAGTACGATGATGGCGGAAAAAGTATTTGCGGCAACGGGACGTCGGAAAACTTCAGTGGCGCGGGTCTTTCTTAAGCAGGGAAAAGGCAAAATCACGATCAACAATAAATCCTTGCAAGATTACTTTGGTCGTGAAACGGCTCGGATGATCGTGCTCCAACCCTTCGATGTGACCCAGACAGGGGGAAACTTTGATATCGACGTAAATGTTGCCGGCGGCGGAAACTCGGGGCAGGCAGGCGCCATCCGTCACGGGATTACCCGCGCCTTGATGCAGCTAAGTCCGGATTTTCGTT
Organism: Deltaproteobacteria bacterium; assembly: GCA_005879255.1. The sequence continues at coordinate 62,031 of VBKY01000029.1, read as the reverse complement.
CCCCGCTAAAGAAGGCCGGTTTTGTCACTCGAGATCCACGCGCAGTAGAGCGCAAAAAATATGGCCGGCACAAGGCGCGTAAGCGTCCACAATACTCCAAGCGGTAATATCGTACAGGGTTGGTCGCCAATGCCGGAATCACCCACGCAGGGATTCCGTTTTCGAAGACAGCTTCTTGCGGTTCCCTCAAGGAGCCAAACCCAAACTGGTGTACTTAAAAGAGCGACAGATTTGTCAGCACCGCTGGGTCCGTCCTTCACCACACCTGCACTGATCGGGCAAAAGAAATCGAGTTCCTGCTTCCATTTTTTAATTTGGACAGGCGCTTATTGAGTGGTATCGATGATACTGACGCGCATCGGTCACGTAAGAATGCTTTGCCGCAAGTTTATAAAAATCTCATTTGACCGTCGTAAATCGAACGTGCCGCCCCGATGATTGGGGTACTGCCGTAGTCGATTATACTTCGGTCGTGAAAAAGAAAAATCCGATCATCGCAAAAATAGCATTGGGCGTCCACGCCGATATCCACGACGGTAAAGCTCCGCCATGTCCGAGAGACACGCAGAAGGCGGTGAGTACCCAGTACCCAAAGCCGATGACCATCGCAACGCCGAAACTCAACGAAATGCTGCCGCTCATCTGTCGCTTCAGTGCGAACGGGATCGCGAGCAGGACCATCAAGGGAGAAATGAACGGCAATGCCAATTTTATCTGCAGGTCCACTTCGTAGGAAGTCGTGTCAATTCCCTTGCTTTTCATATCTGCGATCTGTTTTTGCAAATCAAAGAAGGTAAATTCCTCGGCATCACGAGCCAATAGTTTTAGATCTTCCGGCGTCTCGGTAAGTGGCAGGACGGGCTTGGCTTCCCCACGAACCATTTTTCCGTCCGCTAGAATGTTCCACTCCGTAGCTTCGCTGGTTCGCCAGCCGTCGCGAGTCCATTGAGCTCGGGGAATTTCCACGAGCGCGCGCAGAGTGAAGTCTCGGTTAAGAACGAACACCGTGACGTTCTCCAAAACACTAGTCCGAGTGTCAAAATTATCTATATTGATAAAGCTGCCCTCACCACGGATCCAAATGTCATGAGTACCCAGAAGACTTTGCTGCTGTTTGTTCTTAATTTCGGTCTTGTAAATATTTTGTGCGTTGTGCGCAAAGACGGGAACGAGGGTTTCATTCCAAACAAAGGTAAAGCCACAGATAACCATCGAAAGGAGCAACAGCGGTAGGGCAATCCGCTGTATGGTGATACCGCTGGAGCGGATCGCCGTGATCTCGTGCGTTCGCGCCAACATGCCCAGGCAAAATAAGGTGGAAAAAAGCGTGGCGAAACCGATCACGCGGGAGATCGAGAGCGGAGCTTTATAAAAAAAGTACCGCGCGATGGTGGAGAGGGTTGCGCCAGAATCTAAAAGCGTGCCGATGCGATCGAAAAAATCGACGGTAACGTAGAGCGAAATGATGACGGCCAAACTGAGATAGAATACCCGCATAAATCCCGCCGCCAAATAGCGGTCAAGGATGCTGCCAACAGGGAGAAATCCAACCTGGAGTCGATTTGTCACGCGCGACCTCAATTCTACTTGCGGCGTCGGAGTTTTCCTATGAAGTCGCCGACCCAGATAGCGGCTCGTTCAACCATTTGTGGAAGGAAAAGCGGTGTTTCACGTTGCGCTTGTCTAAAGAAATGAGCGCCGATCCCACCGACAACGAGGTTGGGAAGCCAGAGGGCCGGAATAGGATGGAGAATACTTTTATCACCGAGCGCCTTGCCGAGGGAGAGCAGGGTGTAATAAGTCATGAGCCAGAATGTGCAGAGCATAAAACCCCACGAACGGTTGGCTCGTGACGTACGCGGCAATAGGGTCAAGGACACTCCCAAAAGACAAAACACGAGCGGGACGAACGCGAAAGCGATGCGCTGATGCAGTTCCATGCGTTCAGCGATCGTTTTACCACCAGCGCTTCCCTTTGCCTCGATTGCATTGAGGAGCTCGGTGATCGGCATTTCTTTGGGGCCAGCTTCTTTTTGGCGCACCGGCCCGACAAGCTCATCAAGGTCGAACTTGAGATCGTAAATGTTAAAGCGAGTTTGGCTAAAACCCGGCCGATTTCTTTCTCGCTCGTAGACGGACCCGTCGAAGAGCCTAAGTCCCAAGGTATTTGTTTCCTCATCCGTAGTGATGCGAGCAACCTTACCGAAAATGATATCCTCCCGGGTCTGATCGCGCTTGTCGACAATTAACACCCCCTGGGCAGTGTTTCCCGGCGGCACTAATTCTTCTACGTATATCAGGATCTGCGGAAAATCGTCGTTGAATACCTTTTCCCGGAGGGCGGTTCCGACACGGTTTCTCGCAATGTTGTAAAGCTCTTTTTTTAGCGCAAAGTTCGCCGTTGGACGGGCGAACATAGTCAATCCCAGCGTGATCAAGGCCACCACTAAGCCGACTAGAGCGATAGGCCCGAGAATTTGCGGCGCACTGACTCCCGAGGCTTTCATCGCCAAGAGTTCCTGGTCGTTGGACATTCGGCCAAGACCCAGAAGGATCGCCAGCAGGAAAGCCATAGGGACGGTCATCTCCAAAAAGGTAGGTAGAATGAGCGCGAAGAGTTTGCCAATCTGCAATAAGGGAACGCCGCGCGTGACCACGAGCTCAATGAGTCTTAGTATCCGCCCGATCAATAAGATGCACGTAAACGCCAAGAGTCCGAGAAAAAAAGGCGGAATCACTTCGGCGACGAGATAGCGGCAAAGGGTCTTTCGTTTCACAGTGTCGGCATGTTAGCTGGTGGTTCATTCATTGTAAATTCCTGACTTTTGGGGGACGAGGTTGAATCGATGGGAAAAAGCCAAAACATAGTGTTCGGCGTCAATCCGATTCTCGAAAAACTGAAAGCGTCAGCCGATGACATTTCCGAGCTGCTCATCTCAAATGGTTCCGACCGGAGTGCTTTACAGTTGATTAGACGAGAAGCTGGGCGATTTGGTTTGCGCATCCTATCTGTGGACTCTAAGAGGCTCGACCAGTTGGCTGAAGGGCACCGACATCAGGGCGTGGTGGCAATCGTTGAGCCTTACCGCTACTCAGCATTTGCAGATTTGCTCCAAGGGATTTCAACCTCCACGAATTCGGAATGGATATTGATCCTCGATGGTTTGACGGACCCGAGAAACTTCGGTGCTCTATTGCGAACCGCTGAAGCCGTCGGCGTCCGCCACATCGTGATTCCCAAGGACCGCTCAGTGGCGGTAACCCCGATCGTCGTTAAAGCGTCAGCTGGAGCGGCGCACCATGTCAAAATCGTAAAAGTCACCAACCTGCGGCGCACCATTGGGATTCTAAAGGAATATGGTTACTGGATCGTTGGGCTCGACGCGCAAAGCCGGGAGAGCGTCTACGACCGGCAATATCCGTCGAAATTGGCACTTGTCCTAGGGAGCGAGGGCAGGGGCGTTCGGCCGGTCAATTTACGGGAATGTGACTTTTTGGTCTCGATTCCAATGTTGGGGAAAGTTGGATCACTCAACGTGGCAGTAGCTGGGGCGGTTTTCCTATACGAGCTACTGCGCCAAATGCGCCACGGCGCGCACGTTGTGGCGGAAAAAAAGCCATAGCCAAAGCCCATGCCACAGTATTTTAGTTGATTTGGAGTCATGCCTGTTGACATAATGGCCTGAAGGTGGTTTAAATACCCGTTTGCATAAGGGGAAAGGCGCCTTGGTGTCGTCGTTTGCCCTTAACCGCGAATGATTCCGTAGTTTAGCAGGTCAACCAGATGTAAGTAATCCTTTCCGCTGCCGACCTATTGGCGGATTTGCAGCATTTGCGCTGGCGCGTATGAACATTGATGGGGCCAGGCTGGCGTAGCTCAATGGTAGAGCAGCTGATTTGTAATCAGCAGGTTGTAGGTTCAAATCCTATCGCCAGCTCCAGCCATGTAGTCTTGGCGTGCGCGAAAGTCGAAACGACTCAGGCTCTTTAGGGTATTCAATACTATTGTTTAGAGGTGAAGAGAGAAAGGAGAGGTTCCCGAGTGGCCAAAGGGAGCAGACTGTAAATCTGCCGGCGATGCCTTCGAAGGTTCGAATCCTTCCCTCTCCACCAATTATTCGCGGGAATAGCTCAGTTGGTAGAGCGCAAGCCTTCCAAGCTTGGGGTCGCGGGTTCGAGTCCCGTTTCCCGCTCCATTTTGCATATGCCTGATGCCGGGAAGCATATGGCGCTGGACCCTCAGGCGCGGAGTCATCAGCCATATGCAATAAAGCCATCGACTGGTGTGCCCAGGTAGCTCAGTCGGTAGAGCACGTCCTTGGTAAGGACGAGGTCAGCGGTTCAATCCCGCTCCTGGGCTTTGCTCCCACTTTGACATTTGAGTCAGCGGGGAGTTTTAACTTTGAGTTATGATTGACTGGCAATCAATAGGAGGATGAGATGAGCAAACAGAAGTTTGAGCGTAAGAAACCACACCTCAACATCGGCACGATCGGTCATGTCGATCATGGCAAGACGACCTTGACCGCAGCGATTACAAAAGTGCTGGAAAAACAAGGTAAGGCTAAGTTTCTCGCGTATGATCAGATCGACAAGGCGCCGGAAGAACGAGAGCGTGGCGTCACCATCAACATTGCCCACGTCGAATACGAAACCGACAAGCGTCACTATGCGCATGTCGACTGCCCTGGTCACGCCGACTACATTAAGAACATGATCACCGGAGCAGCGCAGATGGATGGAGCGATCCTCGTCGTCTCTGCCGCGGATGGCCCGATGCCTCAGACCCGTGAGCATATCTTGTTGGCGCGCCAAGTCGGCGTTCCGGCGATCGTGGTCTTTCTTAACAAAGCCGACATGGTTGACGATAAAGAGCTATTGGAGCTCGTTGAGCTCGAAGTTCGCGAGCTACTTACCAAGTACAAATTTCCGGGCGACGACACGCCGATCGTCGTCGGTAGCGCGTTGAAGGCTCTTGAAGGCGATACCTCCGAGCTGGGCGAGGGAGCCATCTTAAAGCTCATGGACGCAATCGATTCCTTCGTTCAGGAACCGGTTCGCGAAGTTGATAAGCCTTTCATTATGCCCGTCGAAGATGTTTTTACGATTAGCGGTCGCGGCACCGTCGTTACCGGTCGTGTCGAGCGCGGTATCGTCAAAGTCGGCGAGGAAATTGAAATCGTCGGTTTTAAAGCCACTCAAAAGACGGTCGCGACGGGCGTCGAAATGTTCCGCAAGCTGCTTGATGAAGGGCAGGCCGGCGACAATATCGGAGTCCTCCTGCGCGGCACCAAACGCGAGGATGTCGAACGCGGACAGGTGCTGGCAAAGCCGGGAAGCATTACGCCGCATACCAACTTCAACGCCGAGGCCTATGTGCTCACCAAGGAAGAGGGTGGACGCCACACGCCGTTTTTTAACGGCTATCGGCCCCAATTCTACTTTCGTACAACCGATGTGACCGGTGTCGTGAAATTGCCGGAGGGTACGGAAATGGTCATGCCGGGTGATAATATTAACGTGGAGATTGAGTTAATCACGCCGGTCGCCATGGATAACGGTTTAAAGTTCGCAATCCGTGAAGGTGGTCGGACCGTCGGCGCGGGAGTGGTGACAAAGATTAACCAATAACATAACGCCCGGCAAGGGAGGTTGCGGCCATGCGGGAGATCGTAGGATTTGCTTGCGACCAGTGTAAGCGCAAAAACTATACGTCGACAAAAAACCGGAAGAAAACCACCGAGAAATTATCTCTCAAAAAGTTTTGTTCCTTTTGCCGGAGCCACACCCTGCATCGTGAGATTAAAGTCTAGGGAGATACAGGGGGTCAGTAGCTCCAATTGGTAGAGCGCCGGACTCCAAATCCGGTTGTTGCAGGTTCGAGCCCTGCCTGACCCGCCATCTCATCGCGGTTGGGACAAGTTTATGGGGGATTGGATTCAAAAGGTCCAGGATGCCATCCGGCATGCGAGCGAATATTTCCAGGAATCTTGGCAAGAGCTCAAAAAAGTTCATTGGCCCTCGCGCAAGGAAACTTACGCGGCAACGCTGGTCGTCATTGTCGTCGTGGTCTTGATTTCCGTCTATTTGGCGATGGTCGATTTTGTTCTGACAAAAGCCATTCAGGCGGTCATTGGCTAATTTCATAGGCTCTCCTCTATGGCGAAGCACTGGTACATCGTTCACACCTTTTCGGGCTATGAACAAAAAGCAAAAGCAGCCCTGGAAGAGCGGATCCGAGCGCTCGGCAAGCAGGAGTATTTTGGCGAAATTCTCGTACCTGTGGAAAAGGTCGTTGAGCTGGTCAAGGGTAAAAAGAAGACTTCTTCGCGAAAGTTTTTTCCCGGCTATATCCTTGTTCAGATGGAGCTGAGTGATGACACTTGGCACGTGGTCAAGGAGACCCCGAAGATAACCGGCTTTGTCGGCGGTAGCACCAATCCCCCGCCGGTTAGCGACGAAGAGGTTAGAGCGATCAACCAGCAGATGGAAGAAGGGGCGATCAAGCCGAAACCTCGTGTTTTGTTTTCCGTGGGCGAGAACGTCAAGGTTATCGACGGTCCTTTTGCCGATTTCAATGGTGTGGTCGAAGAGGTCAAACCGGATAAGGGCAAGCTCAGGGTTTTGATCAGTATTTTTGGACGAGCCACGCCTGTGGAACTCGAGTTCGTCCAAGTTGAACGTAATTAGTGAGATAGGGGAACTGAAAGACAATGGCCAAGAAAGTCATCGGGGAAATCAAACTGCAGATCCCAGCAGGTCAGGCAAATCCCAGCCCGCCAGTGGGACCAGCGCTGGGTCAGCGCGGCGTTAACATCATGGAGTTCTGCAAAGCTTTCAACGCCGCAACTCAAGCGCAGCAAGGCATGATCACGCCGGTGATCATTACCGTGTATGCGGATCGTTCGTTTACTTTCGTGACCAAGACCCCGCCGGCATCGGTGTTGCTCAAAAAAGCCGCCGGACTCGACAAAGGCTCTGCCGAGCCTGGAAAAAACAAGGTTGGAACAGTCACACGAGCGCAAATCAGGCAGATTGCCGAACTAAAGCTCAAGGATCTCACAGCGAAAGATCTCGTCGCGGCGGAGAAGTCTGTCGAGGGTACCGCTCGTAGTTTGGGCTTGGAAGTCGAGGGTTAGTTTGCTCGCTCCCGACGGCAGCGACGATCGAACGAATGGCAAAATTTTGCCAAGAGGGAAGCCATGAGTAAGAATGGAAAAAGCTATCGTGTCGCGCTCGCCAAAGTTGACCGCAATCAGCGCTATCTGTTGGAAGATAGTCTACGTTTGGTAAAGGATACAGCCCGCGCCAAGTTCGATGAGACCGTGGAAATGGCGATCCGCTTGGGTGTCGATCCGCGCCAGGCCGATCAGAATATCCGCGGCACCGTGACCTTGCCCCATGGCATGGGAAAACCGGTGCGCGTCCTTGCGTTCGCCAAAGGTGAAAAGGAAAAAGAAGCTCAGGAAGCCGGCGCCGACTTCGTCGGTAATGACGACCTGATCAAGAAAATTAGCGAGGGATGGCTAGAGTTCGATAAAACTGTTGCCACGCCCGATATGATGGGAGCGGTCGGGCGAATCGGCAAAATCTTAGGTCCACGCGGTCTCATGCCGAACCCGAAAACCGGTACGGTTAACATCGATATCGGCAAGGCCGTCAAGGAAATCAAGGCGGGCAAACTGGAATTCCGCGTGGACAAAGCCGGTATTATCCATGTGCCGGTGGGCAAGGCTTCGTTTGGCGCCGAACAGTTGATCGAAAATGCCACGGCCGTATTGTTGTCAATTTTGCGGGCAAAGCCGGCTTCGGCCAAAGGCAATTTCGTTAAGGGTGTCACGGTGACTACTACCATGGGCCCGGGAATCAAAATCGACTTGGCGCAAATCAGAGCGATGGCTGCCTAGTGAAAATTGAATTTTCATCTTGTGGACTAAGCTAGAGCGGATCAGGGAGTAGACTATGTCGGAAGTGGAAGCGGCCCGTGCAGGGCACGGCGAAAAAGCCGAAGCAGTTGCCGCCGTTCATCAGCGGCTCAAGTCGGCCAAGATGGCAATTGTTACAGAATACCGAGGACTGACCGTCGCGCAGATGACCCGCCTAAGGCGAGAGATCCGCGGCGCTGCGGGCGAGTATCAAGTCATCAAGAACACCTTGGTACGGCGGGCGCTCGGAGATACCCCCTTCGGGGATCTGGAAAAATTGCTCGAAGGACCAAACGGCTGGGTATTCGCTTACGATGACCCGGTGATTTTATCCAAAGCGTTGATCAAGTTCGCTGACGACACGGACAAGCTAAAAATCAAAGGCGGCGTGTTTGAAGGGCGATTCATGGATCCAGCCGCCGTCAAGGTTTTGTCGCAGATGCCGAGTAAGCCGGAGCTTCAGGCCAAGTTGCTGGCTATGATCAACGCGCCGGCCACACAACTTGTGCGCCTGATTCAAGAACCAGGCGCGAGAGTCGTCAGATTAATTGATTCGGTTCGTAGAACAAAATCCGAGTGAACAAGATTTTTCACAGAAACAATTAAAGGGGGACCATTTCCATGGAAGGCGTATCAAAAGAACAAGTCAAGGAATTTATCAAAAACATGACCCTGTTGGACGCTGCGGCGCTGGTAAAGGAGCTCGAAGAAGAGTTGGGCGTCAGTGCGGCGGCTCCCGTCGCGGTGGCTGCGGCGGCGGGCGGAGCGGCGGCGCCGGTGGAAGAAAAGACCGAGTTCAACGTTATTCTTACCGAAGCCGGAGAGAAAAAGATTCAGGTTATCAAAGTCGTCCGCGAGCTCACCGGGCTCGGCTTGAAGGAAGCCAAGGACCTCGTCGATGGTGCGCCCAAGCCGGTGAAAGAAGCCGTAGCCAAAGCGGAGGCGGAGAGTATCAAGAAAAAACTAGAGGAACAGGGCGCGAAAGTTGAAATCAAGTAGGTCTCGCGAGGTAGTGCTGGTGTGGTACTTTCAGTAATGGATTGTCGACCGCCATTTAAGCAGAGGAGTGCGCATGGCATTTCAAGTTGCCAATAACTTACGATTTCGCCGTAGTTTCGGGAGGATTCGAAAAATTATCGATCTTCCCTATCTAATTGAAATCCAAAAAAACTCTTACGAGCTATTTCTGCAAAAGGACGCCGCGCCGGCGGCACGTCAGAGCATCGGACTACAGGAAGTTTTTAAATCGGTTTTCCCGATCAAGGATTTTAACGAAACCGCTTCTTTGGAGTTTGTCAGCTATTCGCTGGGCGAACCCAAGTATGACGTCGAAGAGTGTCATCAACGCGGCATGACATTCGCCGCGCCTTTGAAGGTCACTGTGCAGTTGGTGCTGTGGGATGTCGATCAGCAGACCGGCTCGCGCAGCATTAAGAATGTCAAAGAACAGGAGGTCTATTTCGGCGAGATCCCGCTGATGACCACCAACGGCACGTTTATGGTCAACGGCACCGAGCGGGTAATCGTTAGCCAGCTGCATCGCTCGCCGGGAGTTTTTTTCGAGCACGATAAGGGGAAAACCCATGCCAGCGGTAAGCTGCTTTATTCGGCACGTGTGATTCCGTATCGGGGATCTTGGGTGGATCTCGAGTTCGATCCGCGCGACATCCTGTATGTGCGCATCGACCGACGCCGGAAGTTTCACGCTACGGTTTTATTGCGGGCGCTGGGAATGACGATCGAAGATTTGCTCAACTATTACTATAAAAGCGACACTATCGTTTTCGACGGGCGTAAACCGGGACTGGTTCTTAACGCGAATCACCTGCTGGGAGCCAAAGTCGGGGCGGATGTACGCGACCCCAAGAGCAACGACGTTATTGTGAAAGAAGGCAAGAAGTTTACTCGTCCGGTGCTGCGCCAGATGGAGGCGGCCAAAATAAAGCATGTGCCGATCGCCTGGGAAGATATTTTAGGGCGAGTGGCGTCCCATGAGATTATCGATCCGCACACTAAGGAAGTGCTCGTTGAGTGCAATCAAGAAATCACTCAGGAAAAGCTCGACCTGATTCGCGAGAAAGGGATTCACCAAATCGACGTGCTGTTCATCGATGAATCGAGCGTCGGACCTTTCTTGCGAAATACGTTGCTTCAGGACCGGATTCGATCTTCCCAGGATGCGATCTTGGAAATTTACCGGCGTCTCAGGCCGGGTGACCCGCCGACGGTGGAGTCAGCGACTAATTTTTTTAATAACCTGTTCTTCAATCCTGATCGTTACGATCTCTCCAAAGTCGGGCGGCTCAAGCTGAACCACCGACTGAAGCTCAATGTGCCTCTGGAGCAAGGGACGCTGCGAAAAGAGGACATCCTCGAGGTCGTGCGCTACTTGATGGAGCTTAAGAACGGGAATGGGTCGGTGGATGACATCGACCATCTCGGCAATCGTCGGGTGCGCGCGGTCGGCGAGCTCGTCGAAAATCACTTCCGCGTCGGTTTGGTGCGCATGGAGCGCGCGATCAAAGAAAAGATGAGCCTGCAAGACATCGAAACTTTGATGCCGCAGGAGCTGATCAATTACAAACCGGTTTCGGCGGCGCTTAAAGAATTTTTCGGTTCCAGCCAGCTGTCTCAATTCATGGATCAAACCAACCCGCTTTCTGAGATTACTCACAAACGGCGGCTTTCGGCTCTCGGTCCGGGCGGTTTGACACGCGAGCGGGCCGGCTTCGAGGTCCGCGACGTGCATCCGACGCACTACGGCCGGGTTTGTCCGATCGAGACGCCCGAAGGTCCGAATATCGGTTTAATCGCGTCCCTGACCACCTATGCCCGCGTCAATGATTTTGGTTTCATCGAGACGCCTTATCGCGAGGTCGAAAACGGGCGGGTCACGGATCGAATTCGCTATCTATCCGCGCTGGAAGAAGAGGACCATGTCATCGCCCAGGCCAATGCGCCTATCGATGGGCGCGGCAATTTTACCCTCGACCTGGTATCGGCGCGCAAGGGCGGTGAGTTCGTCATGGCGCGTCCGGAGGAAATTAATTTCATGGACGTGTCGCCGAACCAGTTGGTGAGCGTGGCGGCCTCTTTGATTCCTTTTTTGGAAAACGACGACGCCAACCGCGCCCTGATGGGTTCCAACATGCAGCGCCAGGCGGTGCCCTTACTTAGAACCGAGGCGCCGTTTGTGGGCACGGGCATGGAAAAGATCGTGGCGCGCGATTCCGGTGTGACGATTGTCGCGCGCCGCGACGGTGTGGTGGAAAGCGTCGATTCGACGCGCATCGTCATCAAAGCTGATAAACCTTCCGGTGCGCGGGATACGGGTGTCGATATTTACAATCTCGTCAAATATCAACGCTCGAATCAAAATACTTGCATTAATCAGCGGCCGATCATCGTCGTCGGCGATCAGGTCAAAGCCAGCGACGTCATCGCCGATGGACCGTCGACCGAAATGGGCGAGCTCGCTTTGGGTCGCAACGTGGTGGTGGCGCTGATGCCCTGGGGTGGCTACAACTTCGAGGATTCAATCCTGATCAGCGAGCGGGTGGTAAAAGAAGATATTTATACCTCGATACACATCGAGGAATTCGAGTGCGTCTCGCGCGACACTAAGCTTGGTCCGGAAGAAATCACCCGCGATATTCCAAACGTTGGCGATGAGGCGCTCACCGATCTCGATGAGAGCGGCATGATTCGCATCGGCGCTGAGGTCAAGCCTGGCCATATTCTCGTTGGCAAGATTACGCCGAAGGGTGAAACCCAACTGTCGCCGGAAGAAAAGCTGCTGCGAGCGATCTTCGGCGAGAAGGCCGGAGAGGTGCGTGACACCTCTTTGCGAGTTCCGCCCGGCGTGGAAGGTACCGTCATCAATGTGCGGATCTTCTCGCGCAAAGGTTTGGGTAAGGATGAGCGGAGCAAAGTGATCGAGGACGAAGAGGTCACGCGACTTAGAAAAGACCAGCATGACGAAATCCGAATCCTTCAAGACGGCGCTCTCAGACGGTTGAAAAAGCTTCTCATCGGACGCCGATTAGCCGGCCGGATCAGCGACGACAGCCGAAAGGTATTGCTCAATAAGGGCCAAGAGTTGACTGAAGAAGATCTCGATCAACTGCCGATGGCTTATTGGGGCGAGATTCGGGTTGATAATGAATCGGTGGAAAACGAGCTCGGTCGTATCATCGAAAGCACTGCCGGCCAAGTCAACCTGATCAAGCGCGCTTTTGAGGATAAGATCGACAAGCTCAAAGGCGGCGATGAACTTCCTCCAGGCGTCATCAAGATGGTCAAGGTCTTTGTCGCGATCAAGCGCAAGCTTCAGGTCGGCGACAAGATGGCGGGGCGCCATGGCAACAAAGGCGTCATCTCTCGCATCCTCCCTGAGGAGGACATGCCTTATCTCGAAGATGGTACACCGGTCGACGTGGTTTTAAATCCACTCGGCGTTCCGTCGCGCATGAATGTGGGCCAGATTCTCGAAGCGCATCTCGGTTGGGCGGCGCGCAGTCTCGGGAAGCAGATCGATGACTTGCTGCGCGCGCACCGCCAGGACGGCGACGCGCTCAGGCGGCGGCTGAAGGATTATCTCAGTACCAAAGAAGCCAATGAACTGATCGACGGTGCCAAAGAGGCTGAAGTTTTCAAACTTGCCGAGAAGTATCGTGATGGCGTTCGGATCGCATCGCCGGTATTCGACGGCGCGGCGGAAGAAGAAATTTTTAACTTGCTCAAGAAAGCCGGATTGCCGGCCACGGGGCAGGTAACGCTCTACGATGGCCGAACCGGCGAGCCTTTCGATGGTAAAGTGACCGTCGGCGTCATGTACATCATGAAGCTCCATCACCTGGTCGACGACAAGATCCACGCGCGCTCCACCGGTCCTTATTCACTTGTCACCCAACAACCGCTTGGAGGTAAAGCGCAGTTTGGCGGCCAGCGCTTGGGCGAAATGGAGGTGTGGGCGCTGGAAGCGTACGGCGCGGCTTACACGCTCCAGGAAATGCTCACCGTGAAATCGGACGACGTCGTCGGTCGAACACGCATGTACGAGGCAATCGTCAAAGGCGACAATCTGCTCGAACCTGGTTTGCCTGAGTCGTTCAACGTCATGGTAAAAGAGCTTCAGAGTTTGGGCCTCGATGTGGAATTGGTCGAAGAAAAAAAAGTAGGTAACCCCAGTTAGGCTGTGGCGCGAAAACCGGAGGTGATCCTTTTATGGAAGATCTATTCAACTTATTCGAGAAACCGAAGAATCCGCTAAGCTTCAACGCAATCAAAGTCTCGGTCGCCTCGCCCGACAAGATCCGCTCTTGGTCGCACGGCGAGGTCAAGAAACCGGAGACCATTAACTATCGCACCTTCAAGCCGGAACGTGACGGCTTGTTTTGCGCGAAGATTTTTGGCCCTACCAAAGATTACGAATGCAATTGCGGCAAATACAAACGGATGCGCCATCGCGGCGTGGTCTGCGAGAAATGCGGCGTCGAGGTCATCCAGTCCAAAGTGCGGCGCGAGCGCATGGGCCATATCGAGCTGGCGACTCCGGTAGTGCATATTTGGTTTCTCAAAAGCCTGCCGAGCCGTATCGGCGCCTTGCTCGACATGTCGCTCAAGGAGATCGAGAAAGTTCTCTACTTTGAGTCCTATATCGTTATCGATCCGGGCGAGACACCGTTGCAATACAAAGAACTCTTGACCGAAGCCCGCTACCGCAAGGCAGTCGAAGAACACGGCGGCAAGTTCGTTGCCGAAATGGGTGCTGAAGCAGTGCGCAAATTGCTCAAGGCCATCGACGTGCCCAAGTTGGCCGAAGATCTGCGACAGGAAATGCGCGATGCAAACTCCGAAGTGCGCCGCAAAAAGATGGCTAAGCGTTTGAAGGTGATTAGTGCATTCAAGACTTCAGGCAATCGGCCGGAGTGGATGGTCTTGGAAGTGATTCCGGTTATCCCGCCGGATCTCCGACCTCTGGTTCCTCTGGACGGCGGCCGGTTTGCGACTTCGGATCTCAACGATCTCTACCGTCGGGTGATTAACCGCAACAACCGGCTCAAACGACTGATGGAGTTGAGTGCTCCGGATATGATTATTCGCAACGAGAAGCGCATGCTTCAAGAAGCGGTCGATGCGCTGTTCGACAACGGACGGCGCGGCCGGGCCATCACCGGTCAAAACCGCCGCCCGCTCAAATCCTTGAGCGATATGCTGAAGGGAAAGACCGGACGCTTCCGCCAAAACTTGCTCGGCAAGCGCGTCGATTATTCGGGTCGCTCGGTGATCGTCGTTGGACCTGAGCTCCGGCTGCACCAATGCGGATTGCCAAAAAAGATGGCCTTGGAACTGTTCAAGCCTTTCATCTACAACAAACTCGAAGAGCGCGGTCACGTCACGACCATCAAGAGTGCGAAGAAGATGGTCGAGCGCGAGCTGCCGGAAGTCTGGGATATTCTCGATGAAGTGATCCGCGAGCACCCGATATTGCTCAACCGCGCGCCGACGCTGCATCGGCTTGGTATTCAAGCCTTCGAGCCGATCTTGATCGAGGGCAAAGCGATTCAACTTCATCCGCTCGTGTGTGCCGCCTACAATGCCGACTTCGACGGTGACCAGATGGCCGTGCATGTGCCGCTGTCTGTCGAAGCGCAAGTGGAAGCGCGGGCGCTGATGATGTCGACGAATAATATTCTCTCGCCAGCCAACGGCAAGCCGATAATCGTGCCGACTCAGGACATCGTTCTGGGGCTTTACTACATGACTCGGGATCGCCTGCACGCCAAAGGCAGCGGTCGTCTCATGAGCAATCCGACGGAAGTGCGCGTGGCCTACGATCAAGGTGAAGTGGACCTGCAAGCGCCGGTCACCGTGCGAATCAACGGCGAGCGCGTCGACACGACGGTCGGACGGGTGCTGCTTTACGACATCGTGCCGTCGGTGATCCCGTTCAAGGAAGTCAATCGGGTGATGAAAAAGAAGGAATTGGCGAATCTCATCGATGTTAGTTATCGTCTCGCCGGCAATAAGGCGACGGTCATTTTCGCCGATCGTTTGAAAGACATCGGTTACCAGAATGCGACTAAAGCGGGAATTTCCATTTCCATCAAAGACATGGTCATTCCGCCCAGCAAAGAAGCGCTACTCAAAAAAGCCCATGACGACGTGCGCGAGATCGAAGAGCAATATAAGAATGGTCTGATCACCGACGGCGAGCGTTACAACAAAGTCGTCGATATCTGGGCGGAAGTGACGGACCGCATCGCGGACGAAATGTTGCGTGATCTGGGTACTGAAAAGGTCACCGATGACCAGGGTCATGAGATATCCGCACCGAGCTTCAATCCCATTTTCATGATGGCTGACTCCGGTGCCCGTGGCAGCGCCCAACAGATTCGCCAGCTCGCCGGAATGCGTGGCCTGATGGCGAAGCCCTCGGGCGAAATCATCGAGACGCCGATCACGGCGAACTTCCGCGAGGGCCTCACCGTGTTACAGTACTTCATTTCGACTCACGGCGCGCGCAAGGGTCTAGCCGACACCGCACTAAAAACGGCAAACTCCGGTTATCTCACGCGCCGACTTGTCGATGTCGCGCAAGATGCGGTGATAGGCGAGGAGGATTGCGGCACCATGGACGGCATCGAAATGACGCCGTTAATGGAAGGCGGCGAGATCATCGAACCGCTCGGCGATCGCGTGCTCGGGCGCGCGGCGTTGGAGGATGTCAAGGATCCATTCACCGGTGACGTGATCGTCAAGGCGAACCAGGAGATCAACGAAGAGCTGGTCCAGCGCATCGAAGACGCCGGTTTGGAACGGATCAAGATTCGATCGGTGTTGACCTGCGCTTCACGACGCGGAGTTTGCGTCATGTGCTATGGCCGTGACCTAGGCCGCGGACACATGATCAACCTGGGTGAAGCTGTGGGCGTGATCGCGGCGCAGTCCATCGGCGAGCCGGGAACGCAGCTGACCATGCGGACCTTCCACATCGGCGGCACGGCGAGCCGGCGAGCCGAGCAGACGACGCTGGAATCCCGCAACGACGGCTTCATCAAGTTTCTCAATGTCAACACGGTCACGAACAAAGATGGTGACTTCGTGGTGATGAACCGCAACGGAGAGATCGCTATTGTTGACTACCCGGAGGGTGAAAAGGGTCGGCAACGGGAGCGTGAACGCTATCCTGTGGTTTACGGCGCCAAGCTCAAAAAGAAAGATGGCGCGCGCGTCAAGGCCGGTGAGCTTTTGGCCGAATGGGATCCCTATACGATACCCATTCTCACTGAAGTGAGCGGAGACGTCAAATTCGGTGACATGGTGGAAGGCGTTACCATGGAAGAAAAGGTCGATGAGCGAACCGGCCTTTCCCGATTCTAAAGACGTCGACAAACGGCCGCGCATCTCGATCAAGGATGTCCAAGGGCAGACGGCGCGGCTCACGGCGACGGCCGAAGCGCGCTATCTCATCCCGGTTGGCGCGCATATCAACGTTCAAGAAGGACAAACGGTTTTTGCCGGCGACGTCCTGGCGAAAATTCCCCGCGAGACGACCAAGACCAAAGATATCACGGGTGGTTTACCGCGGGTCGCGGAGCTATTCGAGGCGCGCAAGCCTAAAGAGTTCGCCGTTATCACGGAAATCGATGGCGTTGTGTCGTTTGGCAAGGATACGAAGGGCAAACGTAAAGTGATCGTGACGCCAGAAGTGGGGGAACCACGCGAATATCTCATCCCTAAGGGCAAACATATCAGCGTGCACGATGGCGATAGAATTCGAGCCGGTGAGGCTCTGATGGATGGCTCGTCCAATCCGCACGATATCTTGAATATTCTCGGTGAAAAGGCGCTCGCTAAATACTTGGTTGACGAAGTGCAAGAAATCTACCGTCTGCAGGGCGTGCGCATTAACGATAAGCATATCGAAGTCATCGTCCGGCAGATGTTGCGGCGCGTGCGCATAAAAGAGGCGGGCGATACAGATTTCTTGGTCGGCGACCAAGTGGAAAAATGGCGCTTCGATGAAGAAAACCAGAGCGCCATCAGCGAACGGGAAAAGCCCGCCATCGCCGAGCCGCTTTTGCTTGGCATCACCAAAGCGTCGCTCTCAACGGAGAGCTTTATCTCGGCGGCGTCGTTTCAGGAGACTACCAAGGTGCTGACGGAAGCCGCGATTCAAGGCAAGGTCGATACACTCCGTGGTCTGAAGGAAAATGTGATCATGGGCCGTTTGATCCCGGCCGGAACCGGCGTGGCCAGGTATGCCAAACCGGAGATCGAAATTGACGAACCGGAGGGCCCAGGCAGCAGCATTTCCGAAGCGGTATAAAGGGTAGCTTTGACAAGGGTAGATTAATTTGTTAGTAAGAGGATTTCCCTAGGGGAGTTCGAGTATCAAGCTACTCCCCAGAATCCAAGTCCTTATTACGAGCGAGAAAATATGCCGACGATCAGTCAATTGGTGCGCGAATGCCGTGAACAGCAGCGCCGTAAGAATACCGCGCCGGCGCTGCAAGGTTGCCCGCAAAAGCGTGGAGTTTGCACTCGTGTTTACACCTCCACACCCAAAAAACCCAATTCCGCGTTGCGTAAAGTTGCGCGCGTTCGGCTAACCAATGGGATTGAAGTGACGTCTTATATTCCCGGGGTGGGGCATAACTTGCAAGAGCACTCGGTGGTGTTGATTCGCGGCGGCCGGGTTAAAGACTTGCCTGGCGTACGCTACCATATCGTTCGCGGAACTTTGGATTCGATCGGCGTTCAAGAAAGGCGACAAGGGCGCTCGAAATACGGAGCGAAGAGGCCGAAGTAGAGTTCTATGCCGCGCAAAGGTGAAGTCCGAAAACGGGAAATTCTGCCGGACCCAAAGTACGGGGACAAGGTCGTGGCGAAATTTGTTAACACGATCATGAGTCGCGGCAAGAAGAGTGTCGCCGAGTCGATATTCTATCGTTCGTTGGATATCGTCACGGGCAAGACTAAAGAAGATTCTCTCGGCGTGTTCAAGCGGGCCATCGAGAATACCCGGCCGACCGTCGAAGTCCGTTCCCGCCGTGTCGGTGGCGCGACTTATCAAGTGCCGGTGGAAGTGCGGCCGCAGCGGCGGCTTTCGCTGAGCATGCGTTGGCTGATCGAAGCAGCGGATGGGCGGGCGGAGAAATCGATGGAAGAAAAGTTAGCAGCCGAGATCATCGACGCCGCCAATAATCGCGGCACGGCAATCAAGAAAAAGGAAGATACTCATCGGATGGCGGAGGCCAACCGAGCCTTCGCGCATTATCGGTGGTAGCGTTGCAGCAAATATGATGCTGGTGAATGGAGGCGGTCAATCCGCCTCCTTTTTTTCCGCGCAAGTAAAATGGCACGAACTGTTCCACTAGAGAAAACCCGCAACATTGGGATCATGGCACACATCGATGCGGGAAAAACCACCACGACCGAGCGCATCCTGTATTACACCGGGATCAACTACAAACTCGGTGAGGTGCACGAAGGAACCGCGACCATGGACTGGATGGTCCAGGAACAAGAGCGCGGCATCACGATTACTTCGGCGGCGACGACCTGCTTGTGGCGTGACCATCGGGTCAATATTATCGATACACCGGGTCACGTCGATTTCACCATCGAGGTCGAACGGTCGCTGCGGGTGCTCGACGGCGCGGTGGCGGTTTTTTGTTCCGTCGGGGGCGTGGAGCCGCAAACCGAGACGGTCTGGCGGCAAGCCGACAAATACCGCGTACCCCGACTGGCTTTCGTCAACAAGATGGACCGGCTGGGAGCCGACTATTTCCGCGTAGGCAAGATGATAGAGGAACGGCTCGGAGCTCGCCCAGTGGCTATACAGCTTCCGATCGGCGCTGAGGATAAGTTTAACGGCATCGTCGATTTGGTGACCATGAAAGCGGTGATATGGGAAGACGAAAGCCTTGGCGCCAAATTTCATGAGGAACCGATCCCCGCCGAGCTCAAAGAGCAAGCCCAACAGTATCGCGAGAAATTGCTGGAAGCGGCCGCCGATTGCGACGAAGCTCTCATGGTAAAATATTTAGAGGGGAAAGAGATTAGCGAAGCGGAACTCCGAAAAGCAATTCGAAGTGGAACTCTTTCTCTGAAAATCGTGCCACTTCTCTGTGGCTCTGCCTTCCGCAATAAAGGCGTGCAGCCGATGTTGGACGCGGTCGTCGATTATCTTCCGGCACCGTCGGACATTCCTCCGGTCACAGGTGTTGAGCTCGGCACCGAAAAGCCTGCCGAGCGGCCGGCCAAAGACGATGCGCCATTTTCCGCGCTGGCATTTAAAATCATGACCGATCCTTTCGTCGGTACATTGACCTTTTTCCGGGTCTATTCCGGATCGCTGAATTCCGGTGCGAGTGTCTACAATTCGACTCGAAGCAAAAGAGAAAGAATCGGTCGGCTGCTAAAAATGCACGCCAACAAGCGCGAGGAGATCAAGGAAGTTTACGCCGGCGATATCGCCGCGGCCGTGGGGTTAAAAACCGCCACCACGGGCGATACGTTGTGCGACGAAAACAAGCCGATCGTTTTGGAGTCGATCGATTTTCCTGATCCGGTCATTTCCATTGCGATCGAACCGAAAAGCAAAGCGGACCAAGAAAGGCTCGGTCTTTCACTGCAGAAGCTTGCCACCGAAGATCCGTCTTTTAAGGTCCGAACCGATGAGGAAACCGGCCAGACCATTATCTCCGGCATGGGTGAACTGCACCTGGAAATCATCGTCGATCGTTTGCTGCGCGAATTTAACGTCGGCGCCAACGTTGGCAAGCCCCAGGTGGCGTACAAGGAAACGGTTCGCAAGAAAGTCGAGCAGCAAGGGCGGTTTGTGCGCCAAACCGGCGGGCGCGGCCAATACGGCGACGTTTGGATCACGCTTGAGCCGCAACAACCGGGTGCTGGGTTTGAATTCGTCGATGCGATCAAGGGCGGCTCGATTCCCCGGGAGTATATTCCTGCGGTCGAAAAAGGCATTAAAGAAGCGACGGAAAACGGCCCGCTTGCCGGTTATCCGGTGGTAGATGTGAAAGCGACGCTTACCGACGGCAGCTATCACGATGTCGACTCCTCGGAAATCGCTTTCAAAATAGCCGGTTCGATGGCCTTTAAGGCGGCGGCGCGGAAGGCCAACCCGGTGCTGCTCGAGCCGATCATGTCAGTGGAAGTGGTGGTGCCCGAGGAGTTTATGGGCGATGTGATAGGTGATATCAGCTCGCGGCGTGGCAAGGTTTTGGGCATGGACACGCGGCCGGCAGCGCAAGCGATCGACGCTCGCGTACCGCTTGCGGAAATGTTCGGCTACGCCACCGATCTTCGCTCGATGACCCAAGGAAGGGCCACTTACACGATGCAGTTTTCCCATTATGAGCCGGTTCCCGCGGCGGTGGCGGAAGGCATTATCGCCAAGTTTGATGGCAAGTCGGATGATGACCTATGAACGAAAAAATTAGGATTCGGCTGAAGGCCTACGACCACCGCGTACTGGATCAGTCGGTGGGTGAGATTGTCGAAACCGTCAGGCGCACCGGCGGACGCGTGGCCGGACCGATTCCTCTACCCACGAGAATCGAGAGATTCACGGTTAATCGATCCCCGCATGTTGACAAGAAATCGAGAGATCAATTCGAAATTCGCACGCACAAACGACTCCTCGATATTCTCGAACCGACGCAACAGACCATCGATGCGTTGGGTAAACTCGATATCGCCGCCGGTGTGGACGTAGAGATCAAGCTCCAATGACGGAGAGAAAAAAGCGCTAGCCGATAAGTTATTCGGTTTGGGATTTCATATGACAGGGCTCATTGGCAGAAAGATTGGAATGACGCAGTTCTACAGCCCGGATGGAAACGTCATTCCCGTAACCGTGGTTGAGACCGGCCCCTGCGTCGTCGTGCAAAAGAAACAGACGGCTACAGACGGCTACAACGCTCTCCAGGTCGGCTTCGGCGCGAAAAAGACCCAACGGCTGAACAAAGCGACGCAAGGTCATATGGCTAAAGCCGGCAAAGGCGCTTTTCAAGTCCTCAAAGAATTTCGCCTCGATGACGTAACTCAGTACGAAGTCGGACAGGAGATCAAGGTCAACGATCTTTTCAAGGTGGGTGACCATATCGATGTTTCAGGCATCTCCAAAGGGCATGGCTTCGCCGGCGTGATCAAGCGCTGGTCTTTCGCTGGCTTTCCCGGCTCCCATGGCACGCATGAATATTTCCGCCATGGCGGATCGATCGGTAACCGTTCCTATCCTGGGCGCGTTCGCAAGGGCAAAAAAATGGCGGGGCACTGGGGCAACGAACAGGTATCAACCCAGAATCTTGAAGTGGTCGAGATTCGCGCCGACGAGCATCTGATGCTGGTGCGCGGGGCGGTACCCGGTGCGAAGCGTGGCGTGGTAATCATGCGCCCGGCGGTGAAAAGGTAAGCGCAATGGAAGTGCACGTCATTCAGCCTGCTCTCAATGAAGCGATTTTTGGCGCGAAGACGCGCCCACACCTGCTCCATCAAGCGGTTGTCATGCAGCTCGCCAATCGACGCGCCGGCAGCGCCGCGACCAAATCGAAAGGATTCGTTAGAGGCGGCGGTAAAAAACCATGGCGCCAAAAAGGTACGGGACGAGCGCGTGCCGGCAGCATTCGCTCGCCGATTTGGGTCGGCGGCGGCACCACATTCGGTCCCCAGCCGCGGGATTATTCTTATCGCATGCCGCGCACGGCACGGCGTGAGGCTTTGCTGTCGGCGCTCAGTCTCAAAAACCGCGATGGCAAGATCATCATCGTCGATAAGTTTGAGCTCGACGAAGTTAAGACCAAGCTTATGATCAGAGCATTGGCCGAACTAAAAGTCGACAGCGCTCTACTGGTGATTCCCAAGTCCGACGTCAAAATCGAGCGTTCCGCGCGCAATCTCCCCAAGGTCAAAGTGTTGCGCGTCGAAGGCTTGAACGTCTACGATCTGTTGCGCTACGAGCATCTGATTCTAACGGAAGGGGCGCTTAAACTGCTGGAGGAAAGGTTGGCGGCATGAAGAACCCTCAAGATGTCATCCAAGCGCCATTGATCTCGGAGAAGGGAACCCAGCTAACCGAGAGCGCGAATCAGGTTTTATTCAAGGTGCGGCCGGACGCGAACAAGATCGAAGTCAAGCAAGCGATTGAAACGCTCTTCAAGGTAAAGGTCGTACAAGTGCACATGGCCCGTTATCTCGGCAAGGTCCGCCGGATTGGCAGAAACACGGGACGGCGTTCGGATTGGAAGAAAGCTTACGTGACCCTGAGAGACGGGGATAAAATCGACTTTTTCGGCGGGGCCTAAAGCGACAAAAAGAGAAAATCAATGGCTATTAAAACTTACCAGCCCACCTCCGCAGGAATACGCTTTCGCACCGGGCTGACGTTCGACGAAATCACCAAGACGAGGCCGGAAAAAGGCTTGCGCCGGCGGCTCAACCATAGCGGCGGGCGCAACAATACCGGTCGCATTACAGCGGACCATCGCGGCGGCGGTCACAAGCGATTGTATCGCTTGATCGATTTTAAGCGCAATAAGCATAATGTGCCGGCAAGAGTTGAAGCGATCGAATACGATCCCAATCGTTCGGCGCGTATCGCGCTCGTCTGTTACGCTGACGGCGAGCGGCGTTACATTTTGGCGCCGGAGCGCTTGCGAGTCGGTGGTTCGGTGGTCTCTGGCGATAACAACGTCGATATCCAACCGGGCAATTCCTTGCCACTCAAATTCATCCCCGTCGGTACCGTGGTACACAATATCGAGCTTAAGATTGGCAAAGGCGGACAGTTGGTTCGCGGCGCCGGGTTGGGCGCCCAGCTGATGGCGAAGGAAGGCAATTATGCGTTACTGAAACTCCCTTCCGGCGAATTGCGTTATGTGCTTGCCGAGTGCCGCGCGACAGTGGGCCAAGTCGGCAATGCTGACCAGGAGAATGTCTCTTGGGGTAAAGCAGGCAGAATGCGCTGGTTGGGTTTTCGGCCGACGACTCGCGGCATTGCGAAAAATCCGGTGGATCATCCGCATGGCGGCGGCGAAGGACGTTCGAAGGGAAATCATCCGATGACACCTTGGGGCAAGCCGACGAAAGGGTATAAGACGAGAAAGCACCAATCGTCCGACAAATATATCGTGCAGCGGAGAAAGGGTAGGTAGCGATGGCGCGTTCGGTCAAAAAGGGGCCTTTTGTCGATCCGCATCTGTTGAAGAAAGTTAGCGCGATGGGCGAGTCGCGGCAAAGGCAAGTCATTCGCACGTGGTCGCGGCGCTCCACAGTGACCCCGGAGATGGTCGGCTACACGATCGGCGTGCATAACGGTAGAAAATTTATTCCCGTTTTCGTCAGCGAAAACATGGTGGGCCATAAGCTCGGCGAATTTGCTCCGACGCGAACTTTCTACGCGCATTCCGGCGACCGAAAAGCGGAAGCGAAAGAAACAATAGGCGCGCCGCCGGCAGCGGTGCCGAGGCCGGGAGGAGCAGCAGCGCCGGGCACCGCGCCGGCGCCGGCCGCAAAGCCGTGAGCGAGACCGGCCATTTTAAATTGATGGGTGTTTTGACAGCGCACCGGCGTAGGTTCAATGGACTGGGCAATTGATCATGGAAACACACGCGATCACGAAATTTATCCGAGTCTCGCCGCGAAAAGTTCGCCTCGTGGTCGACCAGATTCGCGGCAAAGGTGTCGAGGAGGCGTTGAACATTCTCAAGTTCATTCCCAAGCGCTCCGCGGGAATCGTTGCCAAGACCGTGCGTACGGCGGTGGCGAATGCCGAAAACACGCAGAGTGTCGATGTCGATCGTTTGATCATCAAGCGAGCAATGGTAGACGAAGCGGGCATGTGGAAGCGCTTCACTTCCCGCGCTCAAGGGCGGGCCACCCGTGTGCGCAAACGCCTCAGTCACGTCACCATTGTTGTCGATGAAGCTAGTGAGAGGAGTTAAGCCCAGATGGGTCAGAAAACACATCCAAAAGTTTTTCGTCTTGGCGTGATCGAGACTTGGGACTCGAAATGGTTTGCGCGCCATGATTACCCCAAGCTTCTTCACGAAGATTTTCGCGTCACGAAATTTCTCAAGAGCCGGCTCTATCACGCGGGCATTTCACGAATCGAGATCGAACGAGCGGCCAATAAAGCCAAGATTAATATTCACACCGCGCGGCCCGGAATCGTGATCGGTAAAAAAGGCGCGGAAATCGAAAAACTCAAAGAGGAAATCACCAAGCTAACCAATCGAGAGACCTACATTAACATTCACGAAGTCAGAAGACCGGATCTCGACGGCCAGCTAGCTTCAGAAAACGTTGCCTTGCAGCTCGAGCGGCGCGTGGCGTTTCGCCGCGCCATGAAAGAAAGCGTCTCGCGGGCGATGCGCATGGGCGCCCAGGGCGTAAAGATTCAATGCGCCGGCCGGTTGGGCGGGTCCGAGATTGCGCGCACGGAATGGTATCGCGAAGGGCGAGTGCCTTTGCACACGCTGCGTGCGGATATCAGTTACGGTTTCGCCGAAGCGCGCACCACCTACGGCGTGATCGGCGTCAAGGTGTGGATTTTTAGGGGCGAAGTCTTGACCGAGGAAGAAGAGCAGCAAAAGGCGATGCTCGGCGGCTGACAATTTTCGCAGATGTCATGCGAGATCAAGAAGATCATTGAACCCAAATGTTAGAACCGAAAAAAGTAAAATATCGTAAGCTTCAAAAGGGACGGCGTCGTGGCACGGCGCACCGAGGTTCGACCCTCGCATTCGGAGAGTATGGTCTTAAGGCGGTCGCCCGGGGGTGGATGAGCGCGCGGGAGATCGAGGCGGCGCGTGTTGCGCTGACGCGCTATCTAAAACGCGGCGGCAAGGTCTGGATCCGCATTTTCCCCGACAAACCGTTGACTAAAAAGCCGCTTGAAACCCGCATGGGAAAGGGCAAGGGCGCGCCGGAAATGTGGGTCGCCGTGGTTCAGCCGGGACGGATTTTGTTCGAGATGGAAGGCGTCGACGGACCGCTGGCCAAGGAGGCATTTCGTCTGGCAGCGCACAAGCTTTCGATCCCAACGATTACAGTGGAGCGTAGGGGGGCAGCCCATGGAAGCTAAAGAACTGCGCGACCTGAGCGCCGATGACCTTGTCCAGAAGCGCGCGTCGTTGCGCGAGGAGATCTGTCATTTAAAACTCAAACGCGCCACGAGCCGATTGGAAAACCCGATGAAGTTAAAGGAAAGCAAACGGGACTTGGCTCGCATTGAAACGATTCTAAGGGAGAAATCGCTTCAAGGGCAGAGAGGGCGCGCATGAATACCCGCGGGTTAACAAAAGAGCGCAGTGGTGTGGTGGTGAGCGACCGGATGCAGAAAACCGTCGTGGTTACCGTTGAACGGACGGTGATGCACCCGAAGTACAAAAAAATTCTGCGACGCCGCACGAAATTGAAGGCACACGATGAGCAGAACCAATGTCATGTCGGCGATCGCGTGCTCATCGTTGAATGCCGGCCGCTTAGTCGGGATAAGCGCTGGCGTGTGAGTAAGATCCTCGAGCGTGCACAGGCAGTGACGGAAGAACTCAAAACAGCCGACGCTTAGGATTTATTCGGAACCGACAAGGTTGATTCATGATCCAAATGCGAACGACGTTAGATGTTGCGGATAATTCCGGAGCGCGCCGGGTGCAGTGTATCAAAGTGTTAGGCGGCAGCAAACGCAAATACGCCTCGATTGGCGATATCATCGTGGTTTCGGTAAAGGAAGCGATCCCCAATGCCAAGGTCAAGAAGGGCGATGTGATGAAAGCCGTAGTCGTGCGCACGGCCAAGGAATTAGGACGTCCCGACGGCACCTACATACGCTTCGATAATAATTCTGCGGTATTGATCGATAATCAAAAGGAGCCGATCGGAACTCGCATATTTGGACCCGTGGCGCGCGAGCTCAGAGCGAAGAAGTTCATGAAAATTATTTCGCTCGCACCGGAAGTGCTCTAGTCGGAATCGAGGAGAAGGCTCGTGGAGATCCGTAAAAACGATAGCGTGATGGTGATCGCCGGCAAGGAACGGGGTAAAACCGGCAAGGTGCTCCGGGTGCTGCCGGATGAAGACGCGGTTATTATCGAGAGGATCAATATCGTTAAACGGCATACTAAGCCGCGCGGCCCGCAGCAGCCCGGCGGGATCGTCGAGAAGGAAGCTTCGGTGGATGCTTCCAATATCATGATTATGTGCGACAAGTGTAATGCGCCGGTGCGGATTGGCCGAAAGATTCTGGCGGATGGCAAGAAGATTCGCATCTGTCGCCGCTGCCAAGAAGCCTTGGATTAGTGAAATAACCATGGCACGTTTGAAAACGAAGTATCAGAGCGATGTGGTACCGGCCATGATGAAGGAGTTCGGTTACAAGAACACTATGCAGGTGCCGCGGCTCGAGAAAATCACATTGAACGTCGGTTTGGGCGAGGCCACGCAGAATGTTAAAGTCATTGATAGCGCGGTGGCCGAAATCACTGCCATCGCCGGCCAAAAGCCCGTGGTTACCCGTGCCAAAAAGGCCATTGCCAATTTCAAGTTGCGCGAAGGTGTGCCGATCGGCTGCATGGTCACTTTACGGCGCGAGCGCATGTATGAATTCTTGGATCGCTTAATTCATGTGGCGCTGCCGCGCGTGCGCGATTTCAAGGGAGTTCCCGATCGCTCGTTCGATGGCCGGGGAAACTATTCACTGGGGCTGCGCGAACAGGTCATTTTTCCTGAGATTCAGGCCGACAAGGTCGAAAAGGCCCGAGGGATGACGGTTACGATCACGACCACGGCGAAAACCGATCAGGAAGGTCGATCGCTGC
This sequence comes from Deltaproteobacteria bacterium, assembly GCA_005879255.1. Next base: position 35,255 of record VBKY01000029.1, on the reverse strand, counting down.
TCAGATTGATGGGCATGCCGTTCGCACAGTCAGTCGTAGGGGGAGAATAGCATTGGCCAAAACATGTCTTCGGATCAAAGCTGAGAGGCCCAACAAGTTCAAAGTCCGCGAATACAATCGTTGCCCGCTTTGCGGCCGGGCGCGGGCTTTTTATCGACGTTTTCGCATGTGCCGGCTCTGTCTGCGCGATCATGCGCGCAAGGGGCATATCCCCGGACTGATTAAGGCCAGCTGGTAGGCTGCGGACGGAGAAAATCATGGCAATGACCGATCCAATCGCCGATATGCTCACTCGCATTCGCAATGCTTCGCGGGCCCGACATCAGAAAGTCGCTGTGCCGTGGTCGCGACTCAAAGAAAATGTCGTCAAGATTTTAATTGACGAAGGATATCTGAAAGAACAAAAAAAAATAAAAGCCGCCGTTGGCGGGGGCGACGAAATCGTCATCCAGCTCAGGTTCGACCGGGAGAACCGGCCGATTATTTCGGGGCTCAAGCGTGTCAGCACTCCTGGGCGCCGGGTCTACGTTGGCGCCAATGAGGCAAATCCCGTACGCAAAGGCCTCGGCATTAACGTCTTGTCGACGCCCAGAGGGATTTTGGTCGACCGCGAGGCCCAAAGAGCGAAAGTCGGCGGCGAATTGATCTGCTCGGTCTGGTAGGCGGAATCGAGGTGTAAGGTGTCACGTATCGGAAAGTTGCCGGTAACCATCCCTGCGGGCGTCAAGGTCGCAGTGGACACCGATGCAGTTCACGTGGAGGGACCGAAAGGAAAACTGCACACGACCGTGCCTGCGGGTATCAATGTGAACGTCGAGGGTAACGTCGTGCGCATCGAGCGCCGGGCGGAGGATCGAAAGAGCCGCGCGCTGCACGGGCTCACGCGTAAGCTGATCGCGAACATGGCACAAGGGGTTAGCCAGGGGTTTACCCGCGTGCTGGATATCAATGGCGTCGGTTATCGCGCGGAAGTCAAAGGCCAGGAAATCCACATGACCTTGGGCTATTCTCATCCCGTGATTTTTCCGCTGCCACAGGGGGTGACGGCTTCAGTTGAGCGGCAGATTATTATCACTCTCAGTGGTGCCGATCGCCAATTGCTTGGCGAGACAGCGGCTAAAATTCGTGGCCTGCGGCTGCCGGAGCCTTACAAAGGCAAGGGCATCAAGTATCGGGAAGAGTTCATAAAGCGTAAGGCGGGCAAGGCCGTCGGCTCGGCGAGCGGCAAGTAGAGCGTTGGGAATGACAGATGGCGATTAAACGGGAAGACAGCGCAAGGCTGCGCCGGAAGGCGCGCGTGCGCAAAAAGATCATCGGTACCGAGGCGCTGCCGCGGGTTTGCGTATTTCGCAGCAACAAACATATATATGCGCAGGTGATATCCGACGATCAGGGAAAGACTCTCGCCGCCGTATCGACTTTGTCCGACGATCTGACCGGAGTGAAGAAGCGTAATAGCGTCGATGGCGCAAAACAGATCGGATTGGCTCTGGCGAGAATTTGCAAAGAAAAAAATATAACGCGCGTCGTTTTTGATCGAAACGGATTTCTCTACCACGGCCGTGTCAAGGCGGTGGCGGACGGCGCCCGCGAAGGTGGTTTGGAATTCTGACCAAGTCAGTGAACGAGAGAACGAGAGGTTGCTTTGGAACGGATTGATCCGCAGGGATTAGAGTTGAAGGAAAAAGTGGTGCACATCAGCCGGGTGGCCAAAGTCGTCAAAGGTGGCCGACGGTTCAGCTTCAGCGCCCTGGTGGTCGTCGGCGACAACCGCTCGCTGGTCGGTTATGGCATGGGCAAAGCCAAGGAAGTTCCGGAAGCGATCCGTAAAGGCTTAGAGCAGGCCAAAAAAAGCTTGATTCGAGTGCCGGTCATGGACGGCACCATTCCGTTCGAAGTCACAGGCCACTTCGGCGCGGGTTATGTGATTCTCAAACCGGCGTCGGATGGAACCGGGGTCATTGCCGGTGGAGGCGTGCGCGCGGTGGTGGAAGCGTCCGGTATTCAAAACGTTTTGACCAAATGTATCGGTTCCAACAATCCGCATAATATGGTCAAAGCGACGATTGCGGCGCTCAGCGATCTGCGCTCGCCGGAAGACATCGCCGATCGACGCGGCAAGGCCCTCGCGGAGATTCGTTGATCATGAGACTCGATGAACTGAAACCCGCGGCTGGTTCGAGCAAGAAGCGCAAACGCGTCGGACGCGGCGATGGCTCAGGTCATGGCAAGACTTCCTGTCGCGGCCACAAAGGACAGGGCGCGCGCTCTGGCGGTAATGTCCAGCCGGGATTCGAAGGCGGTCAGATGCCGTTACAGCGTCGCTTGCCCAAGCGAGGTTTTCATAATCCGTTTCGCGTTGAAATGTCCGCGGTCAATCTCGGCCAGCTCGAATTGTTTTCCGCGGGCAGCGAGGTGACGCCTGAAAGCTTGAGCGAGCACGGATTGGTAACGGGTAATATCGAAAGCTTTAACAGTCAAGGCCCATGGATTTTCCGCCAAGGCGAAAGAGAAGATTGAAGCCGCCGGCGGCAAGGCGGAGCTGATCGCGCGTCATGCTTAGCGGTTTCCAAAACGCGTCGCGCATTCCCGAGTTGCGCCGCCGGCTGTTCTTCACGCTGGCGATGTTGGCGGTGTACCGCCTCGGCGTACATGTGCCAACGCCGGGCATCGACCGCCTGGCGATGGCGGCATTTTTCGAACAGCAAAAGAATACGTTGTTTGGTTTCCTGAATCTGTTTTCCGGCGGCGCCTTGGAGCAGTTCTCGGTGTTTTCCCTAGGCATCATGCCGTATATCAGTGCGTCGATTATTCTGCAGCTCTTGACGGTGGTGTTCCCTTATCTGGAAAGGTTGTCGAAGGAAGGGGAAATCGGCCGGCGTAAGATCACTCAATATACTCGTTACGGCACTGTAGTGCTGTCGATTATTCAAGGCATCATGATCAGCGTCGGTCTGGAGGGCACCCAGGGGCCGGGCGGGCATAGCCTGGTGTTGAATCCCGGCTGGGGATTCCGTTTTATGACCGTGATCACGTTTTGATCATCTTCGCCGGCATCGTCGCGCGTCTCCCATCGGCGGTTTCCACGACATTGCAGTTCATGCGTGAAGGCGAGTTAGGTCCGCTGGTTGCTCTGGTGATCCTCATCCTGAGCGTCTTAGTCGTCGGCGCAATTATATTCGTCGAACGTGGCCAACGGCGCATTCCCGTGCAGTACGCGAAGCGCGTGGTCGGACGCAAAATGTACGGCGGCATGAGCTCGCACCTGCCGCTAAAGATCAATACGGCGAATGTAATACCGCCGATCTTTGCGTCTTCGATCTTGATTTTCCCGGCGACGCTGGCGCAATTTGCCAATCATCCCTGGGTGCAAATGGTTTCCGGCGCACTGGCGCCCGGCACTTGGTTGCACGACTTAGTTTACGTCATATTAATTATTTTCTTCGCCTTCTTTTATACCGCGGTGGTGTTCAATCCGAGCGACGTCGCGGAGAATATGAAAAAGGCCGGCGGGTACATTCCGGGAATTCGGCCGGGCCAAAAAACCGCTGAGTTTATCGAGCGGGTCCTGTCTCGCATTACCTTGAGCGGAGCGATTTATCTTTGCATCGTTTCGCTTTTGCCGACGATTTTGGTGCGACAATTAAACGTACCCTTCTATTTCGGCGGCACGGCGCTTCTGATCGTCGTCGGCGTCGCGTTGGATACCGTCGCGCAGATGGAAACCCATCTGATTACCCGCAACTACGAGGGCTTTATGAAGCGGGGACGGCTGCGTGGTCGAAGGGGCTAAGTAGTGGCCAGCGGTGCGCGCGTCGTGTTGCTGGGACCCCCCGGTGCCGGTAAGGGAACCCAAGCAAAACTGTTGCAGGATGAATTTGCCGCTTGTCAGATTTCGACCGGCGATATTCTCCGTAAAGCCGTGATGCAGCAGACTCCGCTGGGCAAGCAGGCTGCAGAATATATTAATCGCGGCGCGTTGGTGCCCGATGATGTGATCGTCAATTTGGTCGCCGAGCGGTTGAAAGAGCCGGACTGTGAAAAGGGATTTATCCTAGACGGTTTCCCGAGGACGATCCCTCAGGCGGAGAGTCTCGATGCGATTCTCAAAACCAGCGGGCTTGGCCTGAATTGTGTGTTATCGGTTCAAGTGCCGGAGAGCATTATTATCCAGAGGCTGGCTGGCCGTCGCACCTGCAGAAGCTGCGGCGCCCTCTGTCACGTGGTTTTCAATCCGCCGAAAAAAGCCGGCGTCTGTGATCGCTGCGGTGGAGAACTTTACCAGCGCGACGATGACCGGGAAGAGACGATCGCCAATCGCCTCAAGGTCTACGAGAAACAAACCGCCCCTCTGGCCAATTATTATCGTGAGCGGGGATTGCTGAGGGAAATCGATGGCGTCGGCGAAGTCAATGACATTCGCGCCCGAGTGACTAAGGCCTTAGGAGATGTAGTGACGTGATTTCGCTCAAGTCGGCTCGAGAAATCGAGATCATGAGACGGGCGAACGTCATCGTTGCGGAGGTCCTCAAAGAGCTGAGAGAGCGTGTCGCGCCCGGTGTCACGACTTTGGAATTGGATGCGCTTGCCGAGGAGCTGACGTTAAAGAAGCACGCGGTACCGGCGTTCAAAGGTTATAACGTAGCCGGAAGGATTTATCCCTGCTGTCTCTGCGCCTCGATAAACGATGAGATCGTTCATGGCATTCCGTCGAAGCGCGCGCTCCGCGAAGGCGACATCATCGGCCTCGACTACGGCGTTATCTACGAAGGTTACTATGGCGACTCGGCGATTACTGTAGGCGTAGGCCGGGTGAATGAAGAAGCCCGGCGTTTAATGGATGTCACCGAGCAGTCGCTCTATAAAGGCATCGAGCAGCTCTACGATGGCAAGCGGCTGGGCGATCTAGGTTCCGTAGTGCAGCGGCTCGCCGAGAGCGCTGGTTTCTCGGTGGTTCGCGCATTCGTCGGGCATGGTATCGGCAAAAAGCTGCACGAAGAACCGCCGGTGCCGAACTACGGTGAGCCCGATCGGGGGTTGCGTTTAAAAGAGGGTATGGTGCTGGCGATCGAACCAATGGTGAACGTCGGAAGTTACGAGGTTGAAATTAAAGAAGATGGTTGGACGGCGGTGACGAAAGATGGTAGCTTGGCGGCCCATTTCGAGCATTCCGTGGCGATTACCAAAAACGGGCCGTATATACTCAGTCAACTGTAAAATTTGACGGCCTATTCGGCAGAGTTTCCTATGCCAAAAGAAGACGCTATCGAAGTCACCGGTACGGTACTGGAGACGCTGCCCAACGCGATGTTTCGCGTGAAATTGGAGAACGGACATAAAGTGCTCGCCCATATCTCGGGCAAAATGCGCATGCACTACATCAAGATATTGCCTGGGGACAAGGTGAAGATCGAGCTGTCCCCCTATGACTTGGCAAGGGGACGCATCATCTTCCGGGAGCGCTAAAAGTAGGAGCAGTCATGAAGGTAAGAGCTTCGGTCAAAAAGATCTGCAACAAGTGCAAAGTGATTCGCCGCAAGGGCGTGGTGCGGGTGTTGTGCGAGAACACCAAGCACAAGCAACGGCAAGGCTGATCAATGGTTCAAGCGTTCAAAAGTTTAACGGTTCAAGCGAACCCGAAAAGGGAATTTTCGTTTTGAAACTTCAAATGGAGTGAGCCTATGGCACGTATCGCGGGTGTGGATTTGCCGAGGAGCAAAAGAATGGAAGTTGCGCTTACGTATATTTACGGTATCGGGCGCAGTTCTTCGCGCAGTATTTTACAGCAAGCCGGCATTTCGCTGGATCTTAAGAGCGACGACTTGACTGATGACGACGTCGTTAAAATTCGCCAAGTCATCGACCAGGGCGTTAAGGTCGAAGGAGATCTTCGGCGAGATGTGACGGGAAATATCAAGCGCCATCTCGATATGGGATCGTACCGTGGCCTGCGTCACCGCAAGAATCTCCCGGTTCGCGGCCAGCGCACCCATACCAACGCGCGCACCCGCAAAGGGCCGCGCAGAACCGATGCGGGCAAGAAGCCGGCACCATCAAAGGGCTAACAGGAGAAGATCATGGCAGATGTCACCGATGAAAAACAAAACGTTGAGGGGCAGGCGGAACAAAAGGCGGGCGAGCGCGCCGCGCGCAAAAAGCGCGGACGGAAGAACATCGCCGAAGGCGTGGTTCATATTCACTCGACATTTAACAACACGATCGTCACGATCACCGATTACCAGGGTAATGTTATTTCCTGGTCCAGCGCCGGAGCGATGGGATTTAAGGGGTCGCGCAAGGGAACGCCGTTCGCCGCCCAGCAAGCGGCCGACAGCGCGGCCAAAAAAGCTATGGATCATGGGCTACGAACCGTGCAGATATTTGTTCGGGGACCGGGGGCCGGGCGTGAGTCGGCGCTGCGAGCTCTGCAATCTGCGGGCATCAATATCAGCTTGATCAAGGACGTTACGCCGATACCGCATAATGGTTGTCGTCCGCCGAAACGAAGACGGGTTTGATAATTGACAAAAAAATGGGTTTACAGGCTGCTCAAAAAGATCTCAGAGACGAGGCGCGCGAAAAATCGACGAGCGGAAGCGTACTCAGGCAGTACGTTGTAGCGAGGCGATTGAGCGCCACGAAGCATATGAGTCTTTTTCAGCAGCCTGCTAGAGGAGGAAAACCGATTGGCTAGATATACGGAATCTGTGTGCCGGCTGTGCAGGCGCGAAAACCTGAAGCTCTTTCTCAAGGGCGAGCGCTGCTATACCGACAAATGCGCCATTGAGCGGCGCAACTATCCGCCGGGACAACACGGCCAAGGCAGGCCAAAGTTCTCAGAGTACAGCATTCAGCTGCGCGAGAAGCAAAAGGTGAAAAGAATATATGGCTTGCTGGAAAAGCAATTTCGCCGCACGTTTGCCGAAGCGGCACGTACCAAAGGCATTACCGGCGAGACGCTGTTAGTCCTGCTCGAGCGCCGACTCGACAGCGTCGCCTATCGCCTCGGCTTTGCCAGTTCGCGCGCCGAAGCGAGATCGTTGGTGCGGCATGGCCATATCCACGTCAATAGCAAAAAGGTGAATATTCCTTCTTACACCATCCGCGCGGGCGACGTCGTCTCGGTGAAAGAGCCTAGCCGTCAAATGGGGCGGGTGTTATCCGCCATGGAAGGCGCCCAGCGGCGCGGTGTCCCCGAGTGGGCGGAAGTCGACCGGGAAACCTACAGCGGGCGCATCAAGGTCTTGCCCTCACGCAACGATATCACGATGCCGATCAACGAGAAATTGATCGTAGAATTATATTCGAAGTAAGTTCGAACTTGGGAGACGCTATGTCGACAATGTATCAGCATTGGACGGAATTGATCAAACCCAAACAATTGGAGATGGAAGAAAAAACTCTTACCCCGACTTACGGCAAGTTTTACGCGGAGCCTTTCGAGCGCGGCTTTGGCCAAACCGTTGGTAATTCGCTGCGGCGCATTTTGCTGTCCTCGCTCATGGGCGCGTCCATTGTCGCCGTGCGCATCAAAGGTATCTTGCACGAGTTTTCCACCGTTCCCGGCGTGACCGAAGACGTCGCCGATATCATTTTGAATCTGAAAGAAGTGCGCCTGCGGCTCAATGAAACCGAACAACAATCGCTCAAGATCGACATCAAAGGCCCGGCAACGGTTCTCGCCAAAGACATTATCGCGCCGCCCGCCGTCGAAATCTTGAATCCGGAGCAAAAGATTGCCACGCTTTCGCGCGACGCCAAACTTGAAATGGAAATGCTCGTCAAGCTCGGCCGCGGTTATGTTCCTGCAGAGAGAAACAAAGAGGAGGGAGCGCCTGTCGATACGATTTTTATCGATGCGGTTTTTTCGCCCGTGCAGAAGGTGAATTTCACCGTCGCTAACGCGCGGGTCGGGCAGCGAACCGATTACGACCGTCTGGTCTTCGAGGTGCATACCGACGGCAGCGTGAAGCCGGATGACGCGATGGCCTACGCGGCCAAAATTCTCCAGGATCAGGTCAGTATGTTCGTCAACTTCCAAGAGGAACCGCGCCCGGAAAAACGCGACGACGGCCCACCGATTCCGTTGAACGACAACTTGTTTCGCAGCGTCGATGAGCTTGAGTTCTCGGTGAGATCGCAGAACTGCCTGCAAAATGCCGATATCAAGTATATCGGTGAACTAGTTCAGAGGTCTGAACAAGAGATGCTCCGGACCAAGAATTTCGGACATAAATCGTTGAATGAAATTAAGGAAATTCTCAAGGAAATGGGGCTTGAGCTCGGCATGAAGATCGATCACTTTCCTTCTCGGGAAGAGATCGAGGCGCGGAAACGCGACAAAGAGAAGGAGTAAGTCTGAACCATGCGCCACCTCAAGTCGGGAAGACAACTGAGCCGTAACTCCAGCCATCGCTGGGCGTTGATGCGTAATCTCATCACGGCCTTGCTGCGCGAAGAAAAGATTCGAACGACGGATCCCAAGGCCAAGGAACTGCGCCGCTGGGTCGATCGCGTGATTACACTTGGCAAGCAGGGGACCTTGCACGCGCGCCGCCAAGTTCTCAGCATTGTTCAGGACAAAGCCGTGGTGCGGAAACTCTTTGATACCATCGGGCCGCGTTTCAAGGACCGACCCGGCGGCTACACGCGGATCGTCAAGATCGGTATTCGCCGCGGCGACGCCGCACAGATGTCCGTAATCGAGCTCGTAGCATCGGAGAATGCCAAAGAAAGCGTCGCGGGCGGGGGGAGAAGACGGCGTAGGGCTCGCCGGCAGCAAGCGGAGAAACAGGAAGCAGCGGCATAATTTCCGCTCAAAGTCGTAATTTATCAGACAGCCCGCCGGTCTACGTTAGGTCCGGCGGGCTGTTTCATTTCTGCAGCGGGAGCTTTCTTTAAGTCGGGCGTCATTTGTCGAAGGGAGCAAGGTAATCGGGCTTGTCAGTACTCCGGTACGCAGACGTGGTATTTGGGATAGGGGGAATACGGGGAGTGTCGGGTTACGCTTCGCTCAACCAGATTGCTACGGCAACAAGCGTGTCTGGGGGAATCGAATGTCCGGAGTTAGTAAATCAATTCTCATACTGATAGTGGGCTTGGCGCATTTTGGTTGCTCGAAGCAGCAAACTGGTAGACAGACTCCGGTTGAAAGAGGAAGGTATCTCGTTTCGTTGGGGGGATGTAACGATTGCCACACGGCGAAGGTTCCGGGGCCCAATGGCGCGCCTGTGCTCGACACATCGAAGCTGCTCTCAGGACATCCGGAGACTGCACCCGTACCGTCATGGTCGTCTGAAGATATCGAGCGCAAGAGAGTTGTGGCGGCGACCAACGGTTCGTTGCTCGCAAAGCTAACGCCCCACGGCCCCGCCCAAGCCGTCAGCACCGGAATCGGAGAGTGGAGCGAGGAGACATTCATTCAAATGGCGCGAACCGGTAAGCATCAAGGCCAGCCGAACGGTCGAGCAGTTTTGCCGCCGATGCCGTGGGAAAGTTTGAAAGGGCTCACCGACGACGATTTAAAGGCGGTTTGGGCATATTTGAAAAGTCTGCCGCCCGTGAAAAATCAAGTGCCATTTCCGGTTCCACCGCTGGCTTCTCAGGTCGCGGCAGCTCAAAATAAACCCTTCGACGATTACGGATGGCACCCAAGGGATTCTACAAGTAGCGCCGTCTGAGAAGTAGACATAGTTACCCTACGTCAATTTCCGTTATGCCACGAAAGAGGGCAACCGGTAGGGGCAGTTTTCAAACCTGCCCTACGCCTGAACTGGCACGTACGCCATGAAGGCATACGGACGCACGGCGTTTGACGGTGCTTTTTGCGTGCTTTTGTTCACCACATAGTCGTGATAATTAAGCCCCGTGGATCATAACAGGGAAGCAGTTTTGCGGCGATCGTTAAGCGATTTTTTGCGCTTTGAGTTGGACGAGGAGGCGCTCGACCGGCTGCAGTGGCGCGATTTTGGCAACGGGCTTGAAATGTCTCGACTCGCTCGTGAGGGGCAGCGCGAGCTGGTGCTTTATCGGATCGCCGCCAATGCGTCATCCGATGCGTTCGTAAAGCATGAGCATGTCGGCGGTGAATTCTACCTCGTGCTCAAGGGTAAAATCGCCGATGAGACGGGGGAATACGAAAAGGGCGAAGTAGTTTTTCTCGATCCACACTCTGTGCACACGCCGCGCGCCGTGGGCGAAACGGTGGTTTTGGTCCTGTGGCCGGCGGGAGTACGTATCGTCGATTGAACCATTGACGCAACTGACTCGGCTAAGGGGGCAAAATGAAAACATTAGGGTTTATCGGCACGGGCGGCATGGGCAGCGGCATGGCCGCGAACCTAATCAAGGCGGGCAATCAATTGGTCGTCAACGACCTGCGCCGCGAGCAATGCAAAGGACTCGAAAGTCAGGGAGCGGTTTATAAAGAATCGCCTAAAGCGGTGGCGGAGTCCTGTGAAATCGTTCTTTCCATGCTTCCTTACAATGAAGCAGTGCACGCGGTCGGGCTTGGCTCAGCCGGTTTGCACGAAGCGACCGGGGGCGCCAAGCTCTGGATCGATTTCAGCAGCATCGACAAGAAAACCATCGTCGGCGTGAATTCCGAGTTGTCGAATAAAGGTTGGACGATTCTCGATGGTTCTGCAGGCGGGGTCGAAGAAGCGGCGGCCGCCGGAACATTGTCGCTTTGGCTTTCCGGCTCCAAAGCGCTGTTCGACGAGCATCAGCCCGTATTCAAAGCGATGGGGAATAAGGTACTTTTCGTTGGTGAGCTGGGCAACGCCAAGCTGGTGAAAAACGCCATGGCGATGTTCGCCGCGGTGACGCATTTAACTTTGGCGGAAATTTGCTCTTGGCTCAAAAAAGGCGGGCTGACCGAGGATACATTTCGCACGATCCTTAAAAACTCGCCGCAGGATTCCGTCGCCATCGATCGCATTATGGAGATCGTCGTAAGTCGCAAATACAAGCCGCGCAAATCCTGGATGCCCAAAGACGTGGGATTCGGTCTCGACATGGCACGCGAGATGGAAGTGCCGATGCCGTTCGTCGCGCTGGCATATCAGTTGTTTTCCATCGCCCAGGCGACTGGAATGGACGGCTACGAAGCCACGGGTATTGCGTGCAACGTTTACGACGTGATCACGGGCCAGAAGCGAGGCGTTTGAAGAAATGGCAGGACTGCCTCCGGAACGCATTTCCCGATTTCTCACTTATCTCTTGCGCCATCGGCCCAAGGAGTATCCGCTGGTGTTCGATAAGCGAGGTTTCGTCGACTGGCAGGATATCGTCGAGATGCTGCAAGAGCGCTATTACGACGTCACCGAAGAACAAATCCGCGCCGTCGTCAACGAGTCGGAAAAGAAACGTTTCGAGCTTATTGGCGACAAGGTGCGGGCCACCTACGGACACTCATTTTCCGTCGATCTGGAAGGAGAGGCTGTCGAACCGCCGGCGCAGCTTTACTACGGCGCGGCGCGAGACATTGCCCAGTCGATGCTCCGAAGCGGCCTCAAACCGCGCGACCGCCAGTATGTTCACTTGAGTGTTTCCGCCGAGGAGGCCGAGTCCGTTGCTAAGCGGCATGATCCCAGTCCAGCCATCATCATCGTGGATGCCCAAGCGGCACACGACGAAGGAATCGCCTTCTACCAATCAGGCCCACTTTTTCTCGCACAAAATGTCCCTGCAAAGTTTCTCTCACTGCGCTAGCCCATTTCGGTCATTGGTCATCGCTGACAATTTCCGTGTGATCCCAATTCGGACAGATCATCGACTGATATGAGACGGCCCAAGTCTGATATTCCCGATGGCGCTACAGAACGGGTGATTCGGGTATACCAGAGGAACGTGGGTTTGATTCGGCTTGAAAAAAGAGAGTGCATCTCTAACAGACAATTAGTTGGCTATCGCTATTACGATGACAACGGCCGATTGCAGATCGAAACACCACTCAAGGATGGCAAGAAGCACGGCCGCGAATTTTATTGGAATGAGGATGGCATGTTGGATTTAATCGAGCCCTACTTCGAGGGAAAGATGCACGGAACGGCTAAGCAGTATCAGAACGGGAAGGTTATCGGAACTTATAAGATGGTTCACGGCACCGGGTATGACGTTTGGTGCAATCAAATTGCCGATGGACAGGTGTATGTTTCGGAAATTCATTCGATGCGAGGTGGGTCAATGCACGGATTTGAGTGGTGGTTGAACGAAGATCATCGCTCAGTTCATGAGGAAAAGCACTGGCACGAAGGCAAGCTGCACGGAGTTGAACGCTTCTGGGTCGGAAAGAAATTGAGGCGGAGCTATCCCAAATATTGGGTGCAGGACAAAGCCGTCACCAAGCGGCAGTATGTTAGAGCAGCTCGAAAAGACGTTACACTGCCGCCGTTCCTTTTGAAAGATAGTTCGCCACGGCGAGAGTTTCCGACGGAGATTAGGCGGTTGTTGACGACGCCTAAAAAGAAATGACATTTCTAAGCATCGTTGCCGCGGTATCTGAGTTGATCGCTATCTGGTGTGCCGTTGGTTTATGGCGGAGCCGAGCTTCGATCTTGCAAAAACTCTTATGGAGTTTGGTGCTTTTGGTTCCTGTTGTAGGTCCCGTGTTCTACGGCGGGATGTTCGAGCTTCCGGCGGTTCAATCCGAGGGGCTGAGATCAACTAACGAGTGGGATGGTCCGACGTCGCATGAAGGACCGGGCGATTGAACGCTCAGCCTCAGTTGCCTAGCCTCCCATCCACGGTCTTGCGATTGCGGCCTGAAGTGGGTGCGTTATTGACGGACCAATGGCTGGTCGATTTGCACGAAAGAACTCATTACGTTAAATTGGCAGCGGTAGTAGCGATCATTCCCCCAAATTCTCAAATACACCTGCTCGTCTGGTAGTGTTAATAGCGCGCCGGGCAGAAGCGAATGATCAAAGGACGCAATGCGAAGTCACCTTAGGGAGCTTTTAACCAAAGCTATTGAGAAAACGGCGAAGGGGGGAGAGCTGAATTCGACAGAGCTCCCCCCTTTGCTTCTCGAGCCGCCGAAACAGCGGGAGTTTGGCGACCTGGCGACCAACGCCGCGATGCTTTGGGCGAAGAGCGCCAAGAAGCCGCCGCGCATGATTGCGGAGACAATTCTGAAAAATATTGAAGATCCGGACGGCATTCTTGCGCGCAAGGAGATTGCCGGGCCGGGGTTTTTGAATTTTACGTTTGCGCCGAAGTTTTACTACGCCCAATTGCGCGAGCTGGCAGCGGGCAACTACGATCGCGTTGATTTCGGGCACGGTGAGAGAGTTCAAGTCGAATTTGCCAGTGTCAATCCCACCGGTCCCTTGCATGTCGGTCACGGGCGTGTCGCGGTTATCGGCGACGTATTAGCGCGTCTGCATGAAGCAACCGGATTCAATGTTGAGCGCGAATATTATGTCAATGACGCCGGCAACCAGATGGAGAACTTGGGGCTCTCAATTTATGCGCGTTACCGTGAGCTGTTCGGGGAGCAAGTCGAGTTTCCCGAGGGCGGTTATCCCGGCGATTACGTGAAGGAGATTGCAGCGGCGGTAAAGCAGCGGCAAGGCGATAAGTATCTAAACGGCGATGAGCAAGCGGCCGTCAGTTTTTTCCGAGAGTACGGCGGCGAATCGTTGCTCGACACTATCCGGAAGCAGCTGCGCGAGTTCGGCATTCAGTTCGATGCTTTTTTCAGTGAAAGGGCCATGCGCGAGCGAAGTGAAGTCGCTCAGGCAATAGACGTGTTGCGCGCGCGCGGCTTGCTTTATTCTCAGGAAGGCGCCCAGTGGTATAAGTCGACGCAATTCGGCGACGATAAGGATCGCGCGGTGATTAAGAGCGATGGCGAGCTGACCTACTTCGCCAGCGACATTGCTTACCACCGCAACAAATATGAGCGGAAATTTCACAAACTGATCAATGTCTGGGGTGCCGACCACCATGGCTACGTGCCGCGTTTGAAGGCGGCCGTGCAGGGGCTCGGCTACGATCCGAATGTTCTCAAGGTCGTGCTGGTGCAGATGGTTCAGCTCACGCGCAAAGGCGAGCCGGTGCGCATGGGTAAGCGCACGGGCGAATTCGTGTCGCTCGAAGAAGTTTTGGAAGAGGTGGGGCGAGACGCCGCACGGTTCTTTTTCTTGATGCGCAAGTCAGACAGTCATCTCGATTTTGATTTGGATCTCGCCAAGCAGCAGTCGAGCGATAATCCGGTTTTCTATGTCCAATACGCGCACGCTCGCGTCGCCAGCATCTTTGAACAGGCGAGCAAAAACGGTCTGGAGATTGGCAACCGCGCAATCGTCTCAGTGGAACGGCTGGAGTTGGCCGAAGAGCTTGAGCTGATTCGCAAGATGATCCAGTTCAATGACGTCGTGGAAGAAAGCGTACTAGAGCTCGAACCCCACCGTGTGGTTTTTTATCTGTTGGATTTGGCCGGTGAATTTCATCGCTATTACAACCGTTACCGAGTGATCTCGGAAGACAGCGATTTGAGCCGTGCACGGCTGCTGCTAGTCGAAAACGTTCAGAAGACAATTCGCCGCGGGCTGGACATCTTGGGTGTCGGTGCACCTCTAAAGATGGCAGCGCGGTCAGAGGCGTAAACTTCCGGCCGAGGTGGCAAGGGGAAAGTTTCATGGCGGAAAATCGCAGAGGTAAAGAAAATCGCTTCTACTTCAGCCGCGGCCAAATGGTTTTGCTCGGCGCCGCCTTTGTACTGACTTCAATTATGGTTTTTTTTCTCGGAATGTTCGTAGGCAAAGGCATCGAGGAAAGAAAGCTGGCGAAAAAAGAGGAGCCGCTGGTGAAGATCCCGGTGAAGCCGTCCAAGGAAACTGGCGGTGCCCCGGCGGCTCAGGCCAAGGACGAGATTTCCTTCAATGACGCCGTGTCCAAGTCGGCCGACGCAGTAGCCGCAGCGGAAGAGAAAACCAAAGAAGTTGCACCGGCGGACAAAGTCGCCAAGGCAGCGGCCAAAGAAACCAAAACCCAAACTAAAGCAGATGCGCCGGCGGTAGAAAAGAAGCCGGAAAAGAGTGCGCCGGCGGAAGCTGCGCCGAAGAAAGCGGAAACCACAGAAACTGCAGCGGAGAAAGATCAGAGCAAAATCTGGCGCGCGCAGGTCAACGCTTATCCCGACGAACGATCGGCGAAACAAATAGTTGATCGGCTGAAGAATAAAGGCTACAACGCCTATGTGACTGAGGTCCAGAACAACGGAAAGACATGGTTCCGCGTCAGCGTTGGCAAATACAGTTCGCGCGGTGAGGCGGACAAGGCTGTGGAAGCGCTAAAGACCAAGGAAAACTTTCCCAAGGCCTTCGCCGCTTCGAAGTGAGCGGACGACAACGAGAATGAATATTCGCGCCGCGATCGAAAAACTGGTCAATCGAGTCAATCTTTCCGAAACGGAAACTGTCGAGGTGATGAACCAGATCATGACCGGTGAAGCAACGCCGCTGCAAGTTGCCGGGCGAAACGGTAGAAGAGATCACCGGAGCGGCTCGAGTGATGCGCGAAAAAGCGCACCGCGTCAGCATCGGCGCGAAGACCGTTCTCGATACCTGCGGCACAGGGGGCGATCAGAAAGGCACGTTCAATATCTCGACGACGGTGGCGTTCGTGTTGGCGGGTGCCGGCGTCAATGTGGCCAAGCACGGCAATCGTTCGGTATCGAGCCAGTCCGGTAGCGCCGATGTGTTGGGCGCGTTGGGGGTCAAAGTCGATGCGTCGAAGGAGCGCGTCGAGCAATGTATCGCCAAGATCGGCATCGGATTCTTGTTTGCTCCGCTGCTTCATGAGGCGATGAAATATGCCGTGCAGCCGCGCCGCGATATCGGTATTCGCACTATCTTCAACATTTTGGGTCCGCTTACCAATCCAGCAATGGCGACCCATCAGTTGATCGGCATTTACAACGGCGAACTTGTCGCTATGATCGCCCATGTGCTCAATAACCTGGGCAGCGTGCGCGCTATGGTCGTGCACGGCTTGGAAGGAATGGACGAAATTTCCTTGTGTGGCCCGACCAAGGTCGCCGAGCTGCGCGATGGCAAAGTCAAGGAATACACGATCGAACCGGAGCAGTTTGGCTTGAAGCGGTGCCGATTGGAAGAGTTACACGGCGGCAGTGCGGACCAAAGCGCGGCGATCGTGCGGGGCGTGCTTGGCGGCAAACCGGGCCCGGCCCGAGATGTGGTCTTGCTCAACAGCGCTGCGGCGCTCTATGTCGGCGCTAGCGCCACGACGATTCAAGACGGATTCCGGCTCGCGGCTGAATCGATCGATTCGGGAAAAGCGCGACAAAAACTCGAACAGCTGGTCGAGATGACCAACGCTGTGTGACCTCCGATGGCTGAAATTCTGGCCACCATCGCCGAGCATGTGCGCGAGGTCGTCGAGCGCCGGCAACGGGAAACGCCGCTAGCAGCCTTGCGCGACCGAGCGCTTTTCCATCTTCCGACTCGCGGCTTCGCTCGCCGCCTGAGCGGAACTACGCGTCGGATTATTGCCGAGGTGAAGAAGGCATCGCCCTCCAGGGGGCTCATTCGCGCCGATTTTGACCCGGTGGCGCTCGCAAAGGATTGCGCCGCCCATGGCGCCAGCGCGATTTCTGTCTTGACCGAAGAACGATTTTTTCAAGGCAGCCTGCGGCACCTCGAAGAGATCCGTCACGCGGTAGAGATTCCATTATTGCGTAAGGATTTTATGCTCGATTCCTATCAGCTCGTCGAAGCCAAGAGCTACGGCGCTGATGCGGTTTTATTCATTGCGGCAATGCTCGATCCCGGCTTGATGCGCGACTTACGCGAACAGGCTGGCGCCCTCTCGTTGGACGCGCTGATTGAAGTGCACACCGAGAAGGAATTGCAAGCGGCCATCGCCGCGGGCGCGCAACTGATGGGCATTAACAACCGGGATCTAAAAACCTTTGAAGTGAGTCTCTCGACCACGGAGCGCTTAGCGCCGCTCATTCCGGTCGGCACGCCGGCCGTGTGCGAAAGCGGCATCGATGGTGTTAACCAAATCCGCCGCGTCGAGGAATGGGGCATTCACACTTTCTTGATCGGCGAGTCGCTGATGCGTGCCCCCGAACCGGGAAAGAAGCTAAGAGAGCTCTTAGTCGACTAAGCTGTGAGGACTGAGTCATAAGTCAGCGCTCGGTCCGCAGCACTCGTTACTCATGACTGTAAAGGTCAAAGTCTGCGGGATCACCAATTTAGCCGACGCGGAGAAGGCGCTTGAGTACGGCGCCGATATGCTCGGCTTCAATTTTTATCCGCCGAGCTCACGCTCGATTGCGCCGGAGAAAGCGCGCGAGATCCTGCAAGCACTGCCGGCTGGCTCATTCAATGTGGCGCTGTTCGTGAACGCGGCAAAAGAAAAAGTTCAGGAGATTATTGCTCACGGTCAATTGCCAGGTGGACAGCAGGCCTACAGTGGGCTCCAGTTTCACGGCGAAGAGAACGCGACCTTTTGTCGCGGTTGGGGCATGAAAGTGATCAAAGCGTTTCGTGTGAAAGAAAAAAATTCGCTCGCCGATATGAAAGATTTTCCCGCGGATTTTTATTTACTGGACTCCTGGTCGACCGGCTACGGCGGTTCGGGGGAGCAGTTTCCCTGGGAATGGCTCGATGGCATCGATACGAACAAACTAATTCTCTCCGGCGGTCTTCGCGTGGACAATGTTGCCGACGCGATCCACCGGATTCATCCATTTGGCGTCGACGTTTGTAGCGGCGTGGAAGCGCGTCCAGGTATAAAGGATCATGTTCGACTCAAAGAATTCATTCTTGCCGCCAAAGGTGCCTGACCGACAGGGCCATTTCGGTCTCTATGGCGGCCGGTACGTCGCCGAAACTCTGATGCCGGCGCTCAGCGAGCTGGAGCACGCCTACGACAAAGCGCGGCGTGACCGGTCCTTTCGCAAGGAGTTCCAGTTTTATCTGCACGAATATGCCGGACGGGAAACGCCACTTTATTTTGCCGAGCGATTGACCGAGGAGTTTGGCGGCGCGAAGATTTATCTCAAGCGCGAAGACTTGTGTCATACCGGCGCGCATAAGATCAACAACACTATCGGTCAGATTTTACTCGCCCGGCGCATGGGCAAAGAGCGCATTATCGCCGAAACCGGTGCGGGTCAACATGGCGTAGCGACGGCGACGGTGGCGGCACGTTTCGGTTTGACCTGCGAAATTTTCATGGGCAAGGAAGACGTTCGACGCCAGTCGCTCAATGTCTTTCGCATGAAACTTCTTGGCGCCACAGTTCGGGTCGTCGAGGCGGGCAGCCAAACTCTCAAAGACGCGATGAACGAAGCGCTGCGAGATTGGGTATCCCACGTGCGCACGACGTATTATCTTATTGGCTCGGTGGCGGGGCCCCATCCCTATCCGATGATGGTGCGCGACTTTCAGTCAGTGATCGGCCGCGAGGCGCGCCGGCAGATATTAAAGAAAGAAGGCAGATTGCCGGATTATTTGCTTGCTTGTGTCGGCGGCGGCAGCAATGCGATGGGGCTTTTTTATCCCTTCGTGAGAGATCGCAAGGTCAAGATGCTCGGTGTGGAAGCAGCTGGACATGGTCTTCGCACCGGCAAGCATTCGGCGTCGATTCAGGGCGGCGCAGTCGGCGTCCTCCATGGCAGCAAGAGCTACGTGCTGCAAAATTCACAAGGACAGATTACCGAGACTCATTCCATAGCCGCGGGTTTGGACTATCCGGGAGTCGGCCCGGAATTGAGTTACTTGCGCGATTGCGGTCGGATACAATTCGATTCGGCCACCGACCGTGAAGCCATCGAGGCGATCAAATCCCTTGCCGAGATCGAAGGTATTATTCCCGCCCTCGAAAGTGCCCACGCGATTGCTGCGCTGACGCGCCTAGCCCCCCGCTTAACCAAACGCCAGATCATCATCGTCAATCTCTCAGGACGCGGCGACAAGGACATGATGACGGTCGGCGATTACCTCGGAGTGAAACTATAACAGCCGTTCCAGGTTCAAGGTTCAAAGTTCAATGCCGGAGGTCAAGATTCAGGTTTAAGGGTCGAAGGCTTTGCCACGCTGAACTTTGAATCGTCTGCACCCCAACATTGAACGTTGAACTTTGAACAGAACAACATGAGCCGTATCGCGAAAACATTTGCTGAACTCAAAAAGCGCCGCGAAGCGGCGCTGATCGCCTTTATTACCGCCGGAGATCCCGACTTGAAGACCACACTTAGAATCATGCGGGCACTCGAAGAGGGGGGCGCAGACTGTATTGAAGTGGGCATTCCGTTCTCAGATCCGACGGCCGATGGCCCGACGATACAACGCTCTTCCGAACGCGCGTTGAAAAAGTCGATTACCTTACCGGCGATCTTTCACCTGCTCCGCGAGTTTCGCCGAGGTTCGGGACTGTCTGTCATTCTGTTCGGTTACTACAATCCGTTCTTTCGTTATGGTCTGGAAAAATTTGCCCGGCAGGCGGCACAAGCAGGCGCCGATGGCGTGTTGTGCGTCGATCTGCCGCCGGAGGAGAGCGGCGAACTTAAGCGCTGGACGGATGCAGTAGGACTGGATTTGATTTTTTTATTATCGCCGACCAGTGGGCTGGACCGTGTCGGGTTGGTTGCGCGACAGGGCCGTGGCTTTATCTATTACGTTTCGGTCACGGGCGTGACCGGCGCGCGTCGTTCGTTTGACGACAACTTGCGCGCGCAGGTCGCCCGAGTACGCAAGGCCACCGCGCTTCCCGTCGGCGTGGGATTTGGCATATCGACGCCGCGGCAGGCGGCGTGGATCGCCGGGTTCGCCGACGCCGCCGTCGTTGGTAGTGCGCTGGTGGATAAAATTGAGAAAACCAAGGGGAACAGCGAAAAGGCCATGCAGGCGGGAGCGTTCGTTGCCGGGCTGAAACGGGCGATGAAGCAGGCGGCCCGGCCATCCTGGCGCACACGCTGGAAGATACCGGTTCAACGTTCAAGGTTTTAGGTCCAAGGTTAAACCAATAGGAACTACATTGAACCTTGAACTTGGAACTGAACGTAGTTGGCCTCGGCAAACGCGGTATGGACAAATATTCCGACACGCTCAATAAAATCTACAACCTGCGTGGCGGCATGATCGACTTGCGCTTGGACCGCATGGAACAGGCGCTGGCGCTGTTCGACCACCCGGAAAAAAAGTTTCCCTCCATTCACATTGCCGGCACAAACGGCAAAGGTTCGACGTCTGCGATGTTGCACTCCATCTTATCGCTGGCGGGTTATCGGACCGCGCTTTACACGTCACCTCATCTGGTTTCATTCAATGAGCGGATTCGCGTCGGCGAAGATGACCTGACTCAAGAGCAGGTTGTTGAGCTGGCCGAGGAGGTCCGGCGGCGCACCGAGGCGGCGAATGTGCCACTGACGTTTTTTGAATTTGTTACGGTGATGGCGTTTGTTCATTTTGCCAGGCGCCACGTCGATGTTGCTGTGGTCGAAGTCGGTTTGGGCGGCAGGCTCGACGCCACCAATGTCGTTACTCCGATGGTTTCCGTCATCACAACGATCTCCAAGGATCACGAGGCCTATTTAGGCCCCGATGAGCGGTCGATCGCACGTGAGAAGGGAGGCATCATTAAGCCGGCGATCCCGGTAATCTGCGGCAAGATCTCGCCACAGGTCGCCGAGCTACTAAGAGCAATGGCCGGTGAACACCGCTCACCGGCCTATTTTTTGGGCACCGATTTCGGATTTTCCTTGAAAAGCGAGGGCCTCTTCGACTATAGAGGTCTAAAACGACATTATTCTAATATTCAGTTGGCGCTTCGGGGCCGGCACCAACGAGCCAATGCTTCGATAGCTCTGGCCGCGCTGGAATTGTCCGAGGAGCGGTTTCCAGTGAACGAGACAATCCTACGCCGGGGTTTGCAAACCGTTCAGTGGCCGGGGCGATTGGAAGTGATGTTCAATCAGCCCACGGTCGTTTTGGACGGCGCTCATAACACGGAAGGGGTGAGAGCCTTGGTGGACGAGATGAATGACTTTCGCCAAGGCCGAAAAATAAGGCTGCTGTTTGCGACAATGGCGGACAAAGAATGGCAACTCATGCTGGGCACGCTGACGAAGACAGTGGATGAAGTGATTTTCACTCGGGTCGCAATGGAACGCAGCGCCGATCCCGACCAACTGGCGGAAACCGCCGGCGCAAGCATTCCCCATCGTACCATTCACGATTCCCGGGTCGCGTTGCGCACTCTACTCGATGAAGCCCATTCTGACGATATTATCCTGGTAGCAGGTTCTCTTTACCTACTCGGTGAAATTCGCCCCATGCTTCTCGACATAGCCACGGCAAGAGCCGCCGACGGCGCACGCTCCCCTATTTGACCGAATGATAATCACTATGAGAGTCAAAATAACTCTTTTGATGTCGTCACTGGTAGGTACGATTTTCATCGTCGCGGGTCTCGGGAGAGCAGCTCAGGTGATCAGCGGCGGCGGTCAAGAACCCAGCAGTGAGATCAATGTAACGGCGGACAAGCTATCGAGCGGAAACGGTTCGAACCAGATCGAAGCCACCGGCAACGTCGAGATCAAGCGCGGCGGCATGACCCTAAAAGCCGATGAAGTCCGCATGAATCGTGCGACCCAGGACACCGAGGCTAAAGGCAAAGTGACCCTCGATGATCCCGAATGGAAGGTCAAATCGGCGGATGCCTTACAGATGAACTTGGAAAAGGAAATCGGCGAAATTCACAACGGCGACCTATTCCTGGAAGACGGGCACGTCAGTCTCACCGGTCGTCGATTCGAAAAGTTTGGCGGCCAGACCTATCATGTCGACGACGGGTTTTTTACCACCTGTCTGTGCGAATCGGGAGCGCCGTCGTGGAAGTTTTCCTCGGAGCAAATGGACCTTGCTCTCGATGGGGTCGGGACGATCAGGCACGGTTATTTGTACATCCTGGACGTTCCGGTCTTTTATCTGCCATACGGTTACTTCCCGCTCAGGAGCGAGCGCCAAACCGGCCTCCTCTTTCCCCAGTTTGGTCAATCAAACACGGAGGGGTTTAGGTTCATGCAGCCCTTCTTCTGGGCGATTTCCAAGAGCACTGACGCAACCGCCAAATTCGACATCGAGACTCGCGCCCGCTTCGGCTTTTTGGGCGAGCTTCGCACTGTTTTCGAACGGAATTCGGATTTTAGGATCGACGCGGCGTATTTCAATGAGGGTCTTCGGAAAAACGCGCAAGACGCGGTCGTCGACCGCACCATCGCCGACCCAACGATTCCGAAAGATCGTTGGAGCGTCGCAGGGTCGCACCGTTATACCATCGGTTCGGACTGGCTCACCTACAGCGATTTTGCCGCCTACCGGGATGATTTGTATACTCGCGAGTTGATCGACCGTTACGACCTTCCGGGCTCGCAAGAGGCGAATATTCGCCGAAGCCGTTTTGCTGATTCTCAATTCGGCGTGTTTAAGAGTTGGGGAGATACCTTTTTCAAAGGGGAATGGAACTTCTTTCAAGATTTTATTCAGCCCGATAGCAGCACTCTGCAGCGCACTCCGCAGCTGAGCTTTTGGGGGCGACGCTACTTATCCGGTTTTCCGCTCGAATTCCGCTGGCGCGGAGAGGGCGTCAATTATATCAGACGGGAAGGCGGCGACGGGCTGCGCTTGGATCTTCGGCCGGAAGTTGTCTTGCCATTTCGGCTCGGGTCGCGCTTTTTCGGCTCCCTCGGAGTGGCCCCCCGCGAGACCGTCTATCACCTCTATACGCCGGTCAAATCTTCGGATCGAAACCTTTCGCGCGAGCTCGTCGAAATCCGCGGCAATATCGGCACCGCTCTTAGCCGGGTGTTCAATTTCAACAGCTTGGGCCTAAGCCAGGTCAAACATGTGTTCGAGCCCGAGATCAGCTACCTGTTTGTGCCCGGTACCGACCAGAGGCACATTCCGATCATGGATGATGTCGACCGGGTCAATCGCCGCAATGTATTAACTTTTGCGCTGGCCAATCGCCTGTGGGGAAAAAGTCAGAGCGGGCTCGCACCGCCGGTCGACGATAGTTCCGTCGAGCTGCTGAATTCCGGCATTATCGGCGACGTTCGCCAGATGGCCTCGGTGAGGCTCGCACTGAGCTACGATATTGACAAAGAACGGAAAGGCGGCGACAGCTTAACGGACCTCGATTTAAACGTGAAATTTGCTCCCTTGCCGTACATCGACTTGAGCTTTGACGGCGGCGTCAATCCCGGCGCATGGCAAGTTACCCAAGCCCGGGTCACGTTTAATATGTCCGATCCTCGTCCCGTGCTGCGCCGGACGCTGGATGCGGATTTTAACCAGCCGAACTCGGTAGGCTTCAGTTATCATTATTTACGCCGGGGTCCTAATAGCTTTCTCGCCGACGACGCCAATATCGATCTCGACAAGCCCGCGAATTGCATTGCTCATCCCCTCGATCCGCGCTGTGCTGTGACCGGTTTCGACAAAAATACCGTAGGCAATGTCGGCGGCAATATGGTCTATCATTTAACCGATAACCTGCTCGTCAATGTTAACAGTACCTATGATGCCCGCGATTCCCGTTTCCTCGGCTTTCGGGTCATAACCAAGTTCCTGTCGTTTTGCGAATGTTGGACGGCGACGTTGGGCGTCAAGCATGACGTCAATCCCGCCAAGACGAGCTTCAGCTTCGATTTCAGTCTGCTCGGGTTGGGAAATAGCAGGACCTCATTGAACAAGTGAGCGAGAATTCAGGGCGGCGGCTAGTTTATCATCGATCTTCCGGATGGCCGGCGTTATTCTGTTTGGCTTCAATCATGCCGAGATAATGGTAGATGCGGCCTTTACTGCGATAGCGATTCCGCTCTTTGCACAACAGGGTGTACAAAGCGTATTGTGCGAATGCGTGGACGAGGTTAAAGAGTATCGCGGCAGCGCTGCGATTTCGAATCAGTAAGCGACTTCTGCCTTGACGCCAGTGGCTCTGCTTGAAATATTCGTCGGTCAGTCGGCCGCGGTCAACGTGATGGTAGACGACGGCCTTGGGCGCATAACCGATACAAATGCCGGAACGTCCCAGCCGATGGGCGAATTCCACGTCTTCGGATGTTCCTGACGCCCCCGGTCCAAGGCGCTCGTCAAATCCACCGACGCGATCGAAGACGTCACGGGAGACAAAAAAATTAGAACCATTCAATGAATGGACTTCCTTCAGCTTCGGGTCGTGTTCGAGCTTAGGAATGGTGCGATAGCGTTGAACCAGCTTCTGAATCTCCGGATCCTCTTTAGCCGGAGATTGCAGCCGAACGATCCCTTGTCCGACCTGGTATTTGCCATTTTGAAAAAACTCTTCGATCGACGTAAGCCATGTTTTGTCGACGACCACATCATCGTCTAAAAATGCCAGAACGTTACCCTTCGCCGAATGCACCGCATCATTAACGGCGGCAGACTTTCCTGCCCGCCGGACCTTCAGGGCGCGGATCGTCGTGGGGAAACACCTAGCCGTCGCCTTGACGTGCTCATAGGTGTTGTCCCGTGAATCGTTATCGGCAACGATAATTTCCGGGAGAATCCTCTCAATGGCCTCGAGCTGTTCGATGCTGCCCAAAAGCTGGGCTAGAATTTGCGCTCGATCTTTGGTCGGGATAATAATTGTTGGCCGGAACGACCTTAAGCTCATAATGTGCCTTGGGTAAAGGTTATCTTTCCGTTTCACGAAATGGCAAACAAACCGCCTAGATAGTTACTACCGAAGACTACCATTTATCTAACAAAACTAATAAAGTTTGTCATCCACGAGGGATTTGTCTTCGACGGCTCCGATTGTGACAATCTATGCGCTCTTGTTTCGATTCCGTGAACTGGTTCATGATTTGATCTCAAAAGATCTCAAGCTCCACACGGGCGGTATGCTCTTGAAATCCGGTGTAGTATATATGCCGTGTTTGTGATGAACCATGGATTGCCATGACCGTACGAGGACTTCAATCTGAACAGCGGCGCTTCGTCGTCCTGGACCGGGATGGCACGATCATCGGAGAGCGTGAATACCTCTCGGAGCCAGAGCAAGTTGCATTGCTTCCCGGCGTTGGAGCGGCGCTTCGCGAGCTCCAGCAGATGGGTTTTGGTTTGGTAGTGATTACAAATCAATCTGGCGTGGGACGTGGGATTTTCGATCAGGCCCAGCTGGAACGCGTTCATGAACGCCTTCGCGAATTGCTGGAAAAGGAAGGGGTTCATCTGGACGGGCTCTACGTTTGCCCACACAAGCCTGACGATGACTGTGCCTGTCGCAAACCCAGGCTGGGGTTGCTGCAGAAGGCAGCCGGGGAACTGGGCTTTAATTTGGCGAATAGCATTGTGATCGGCGATAAAGCTTGCGACATCGAGATGGGGCATGCGGCCGGCGCGCTGACTTTCCTGGTGCGAACAGGGTACGGCGCCCAAGTTGACAATGAAGCGGCGGCCGATTTTGTGGTCGACGACTTGGCGGCTGCGACCGCGTCTATTCGACGCCTTGCAGTGACACATAAGAACGTTATGCCCGGTCATTAGCGGGAACGGCTTTTCTTACTTCGTTCGGCATCGACAATCGGTAAAATCCGTCTGCGAATCTCTCCGGATAATAGGCTCCGATTCTGACAATCTATGCAGTCTTTGTTTCGATATCGTGAACTGATTCGTAACCTAGTCTTAGAAGACCTCAAGCTCAAATATCGTGATTCGGTTCTGGGGTTTCTCTGGTCGCTTGCTAACCCGCTCTTGCTGATCCTTGTTTATAGCTTCGTGTTCGGTCATATACTGCGCGGCGGCCCACCCAATTTCGCCTACTTCCTAATGGTCGGGATTTTGCCATGGAATTTCTTTGCCCAGTCGCTGCAACGGCAAGTTGATAAGTTGCGCTTCCGATGGAGGTCTTCCCGGTGGCAACGGTACTGTTTAATTTAGCGCAATTCCTCTTTGCGATGGTGGTTTTTTTCCAATGGCCTGGCTTTTCTTCAAGGTCCCCGTCGGGTGGTCCTGGATCAACTTTCTGCCGGTTTTAGCGCTGCAAATTCTTTTCACTTTGGGATTGTGCTTTTTCATCTCCGCCGCTACCGTTTTCTACCGCGATGTGCGCCATTTCACCGAGATCTTTTTGATGCTGTTTTTTTGGCTGACACCGATTATCTATGATGTGCAGTCCGCGCCCGCAACTCTCAAAAAGGTCCTTTACATGAATCCATTTTCGTACTTCATCCTAGGTTATCAGGATGCTCTTTATCGCAATACCTTTTCTTCGCTTGAGCAGTGGCTGGCCATTACCTCATTGGCAATCGTTTCTGTTGCTGCGGGTTATACATTGTTCATGGTCTGCAAGGCGCGATTCGCCGAAGAGGCTTAAGGTTGGAAGGGGAGATTCAAATCGTCAACGTGTCGAAGGCCTTTACGATCCGACATAACAAAGCGGACTCCTTAAAATCGCAGGTCATCGGCTTCTTTCACAAGCGATACCGAGAGCAAAGAGACACCCTCTGGGCGCTAAAAGATGTGAGTTTGAATATATCTCCGGGCGAGGCTTTCGGTCTAGTTGGAAGGAACGGCTCGGGTAAAAGTACTTTGCTCAAAGTGATCGCCGGTATCTATCCACCCACCCACGGTAAAGTGCAGTTGCCCAACGGCGCACGGATGGGAACCATGATCGAGCTGGGAGTCGGGTTTCATCCGGAACTCACAGGGAAAGAAAATGTATTTCTGGGCGCTTCGATTCATGGCCTTAGCCGAAAGGAAATTGCAGAAATTTATGGTGCCGTCGTCGAATTTGCCGAGTTAGGTAGTTTCATGGATAACCCGGTTAAGAACTATTCTTCCGGGATGCATGCACGATTGGGTTTTGCCCTCGCCGTCAACTTGAATCCCGACGTGCTGCTCGTTGACGAAGTTCTAGCCGTTGAGAATGAAAGCTTTCAACGAAAGTGCAGCGATCATATTGACAAGTTTCGGTCACAAGGCAAGACCACCATCTTTGTTTCGCACAGCGCGCAAGACGTCAAAAAAATCTGCGATCGGGCCTGCTGCTTGATCACGGAAGCCTGGTTTTTTTGGGGAAGCCGGCAGAAGCTATTGATCGCTATCATCAGTTGCTGGCGAAGTAGCGACTCGTGATTAGATGGGACTTTCGGATCATGAGGCGCCAACGGATTACTAACATGAATGGCCGATTTTCCGTTTCAATCTATAGAGAAAAAAGATCTGGAAGCCACCATCGAATGAGTCGCTGTGCTGACATCAGGGATGCGGCATGAGACTGTGCCTCTACCTTATTCTTGCCCTATTCGTCGTATCGTCGGCGAGCTGTACGCCGACGAGCGCTCAAACCACTGAAGCTGAGGTCGGGGGGATGTCAAAAGTCGCGCCGGAGTTGGCTGCTCTTTACAACGAATATTCTTCCTACTTGGCGTCGCACAAAGCCGGAGTGTTTCGGTCTAATGATCCGCTGGTGCGGGTTATCGATGATCGTGTTGTGGTCGATGCGGTGGCGTCTGGCGACGTAAATACACTCAAATCCGATTTGATGTCTTTGGGGATGCAACAGGCCGTCGCTTTTGGCCGCATTGTCTCGGGCCAGTTGCCTATCTCTGCCATTCCTGGCATGACGGCATTACCCACTCTGAATTTCGCCAGAGCTGCCTCCGCGTTGCTGCAGGGAGGACCGGAACCTCGCTCCCCGTGAGAGGTTCACCGCGGAGGCGCGGAGGACGCCGAGGGGAGAGTTTGAAATGAAAAATCTTAGTGAACTCTGTATTACTAAATTCGAAATTCGAATATCGAAATCCGAAACAATTTCAAAACTCGAAATATTTGAAATAGTAAAATCCAAAACTCAAGTCCGAATCGAGGTTGTTTGGAACATTGGGGCTTTTTGAAATTGTTTCGAGCTTCGGATTTCGTACTTCGAATTTACTGGTTATCCCTTGGCGGCCTTTGCGCCTTTGCGCGAGACAATCCGTCCCTGGTTGCGGCTTTGCCGCGCTGGGTCTCTGTGGTGAATACGCCTTCTTTGGAGAGGAACAGAGCATGAAATGTCGACTTTTTGTAGTAGCCACTGTCCTTCTCTTTGTCATCGGTTCGGCAAACGCCCAGACCGGCAAAGCCGGACCGATGGCGAAACTGCAGCACAGCTTGGTTGCGCTCTTTCAGCAGCATGCTGCTCACGTGGCACAACGTGCTGCGGTGCCATTCAGCGCTGGCGACCCTTTAGTCAGATTGGTTGATGATCGGGTGATCATTGACGCGATCGCGTCTGGAGACGTGAACACGCTCAAGGCCGATTTGGAGTCCTTGGGGATGCAAAACGCGGTTGTCTTTGGCCGGAGCGTGTCGGGCCAACTGCCTATCTCCGGCATCGCGGCCGCCGCGACTCTGGCAACTCTACGATTCGCGCAGCCCGCTGTGGCTCTAACCAACGCGGGAACCGTAACAAGCCAGGGGGATCAAGCTATGCGTTCTGATGTGGCACGGGCCACCTTCGGAGTGGATGGGACCGGAGTTAAAGTTGGGGTACTCTCGGAAAGCTTCAATTGTTTGGGCGGCGCTGCGACTGATGTGGCTAACGGCGACTTGTCGCCCGTGACCGTGATTCAAGAGATCTCCAGTTGCTTCGGGGCTACGGACGAGGGTCGCGCCATGCTCCAGATTATCCACGACATTGCTCCGGGCGCTAGTCTTTCTTTCGCTTCCGCGTTCAATGGGCAGGCATCGTTCGCGGCAAATATTCATTCTCTTGCATCAGCCGGAGCAAAAGTCATCGTCGACGACGTCGTCTATTTGACCGAACCGTTTTTTCAGGACGGTATTATCGCGCAAGCGGTTGATCAGGTCGTCGCAACGGGTGCCGCTTATTTCTCGGCGGCGGGCAATCAAGGACGACAGAGCTATGAAAGCAGCTTTCGGCCAGGGAGTTTCTTCGCGGATGGAGCTAAAGGGTCGGCTCCGGGCGCCCCGCACTTCTTCGGCGGCATAGCTCACAATTTCAAATCGAGGCGCGGCAAAGATCATTTCCAAAAGATCACGGTCCCCGGGAACACTACTGTCTCTTTCGTGCTTCAGTGGGATTCACCATTCTTCTCGGTCAGCGGATCGCCTGGGACGCAGAACGATCTGGACATTTACGTTCTCAATTCGAATTCCACGCAGGTCCTCGCCGCGAGCGCATTCGATAACATCGGAAATGACGCCGTTGAGGTTGCCACGTTCACAAACAATAGGAACAAGTCGGTTACTGTGAATGTAATGATCGTGAAGTTTTCCGGTGCGGACCCCGGGTTGATCAAATACATCTATTTTTTTTCTGGATCTCCGCCGACTATCAAAGAGTACAACACGAACAGCAGCACAATTTTTGGCCATGCCAATGCGGCGGGCGCGGAAGCCGTCGGAGCCGCGGCATACTTCGATACGCCACCGTTGGACGTGTCGCCGCCAGTCTTGGAGCCGTACTCGTCATCCGGGGCAACTCCCATTTTGTTTGACCTAGCGGGCAATCCAACATCCGATCCCCGCGCGGTTAAACCCGAGATTGTGGCCCCGGATTGCGCCGACACAACGTTCTTGGTTTCTGGAGTCGATCTTGAGCCGGATGGCTTCCCGAACTTTTGCGGTACATCAGCCGCGGCGTCTCACGCGGCAGCTGTGGCCGCCTTGCTTTTGGACTTAAAGCCGATCCTAGCGCCGACCCAAATATATGAGACCCTGGAGAATTCGGCGATCGATATGGTAGCGCCGGGCTTCGACAACGACAGCGGATTTGGCCTAATTCAAGCTGATTCAGCTTTGGCAGCCGTACCCCCGTAAGACCGCCGGGGATTTTGATGGAGATAGTAAGAGTGACATTGCACTTTTACCGTGATGGAGTTTGGTTTATTTTGTGTTCGACAGATAGACGTCAAAGTCGATGCTGATGGTCGCGTTCTCGAATTTGCCGGGAAGCAAAGAGGTGCAGGAGCCGGCTGGATCAACGCGGGAATTTATTTGCTCAGCCGGGAAATGATTCAATCGATTCCACAGGGGGCAATCAGTTCGCTGGAAAAGGACATTTTCCCGGGTTGGGTGGGTTGCGGCCTAAGCGGCTACATGAGCCTCGGGCGATTTATTGATATCGGTACACCGGAAGGCTTTGCTGCGGCGGAAAATTTCTTTGCCGGCATGAAACAGCACCGATACGTGGTGCTCGACCGCGATGGCACGATCATCGGAGAGCGTGAATATCTCTCGGAGCCAGAGCAAGTTGCGTTACTTCCCGGCGTTGGAGCGGCGCTTCGCGAGCTCCAGCAGATGGGTTTTGGTTTGGTAGTGATTACAAATCAATCTGGCGTGGGACGTGGGATTTTCGATCAGGCCCAGCTGGAACGCGTTCATCAACGTCTGGAGGAATTGTTTCAAGCGGAAGGCATTCATTTAGACGGCCTTTACGTGTGTGCGCATGCACCTGACGATGATTGCGCTTGTCGCAAGCCGAAGCTCGGCTTGTTGCAAAAAGCGGCCGACGATTTGTGCTTCAACATGGCCAACAGCATTGTGATTGGCGACAAGGCCTGCGACATCGAAATGGGCCGCATGGCAGGCGCTTTGACTTTTCTCGTGCGCACGGGTTATGGCGCCCAGTTTGAAAATGAAGTCGCGGCCGATTATGTGGTCGATGATTTGACGGCTGCCGTTCGAGTTCTTGGAAATATGTCGAGCCCCCGCCATAGGTGACCCCCGGCCCCGTAATTACTTTTTTTTGGGACTATCACTGAGATACAATCGTTTTCGGACCATGTACGAAGCCAACGCTAGCTCGTTTGTAGCTCAGTCAAGAACGTGAATCCACATCAAGCCTTCCCGGCGAACATTGTCGAATTATTCCGAAGCCAATGGCGTAACCGCCAGCTCATCGCGCAGATGACGAAACGCGAAGTGGTCGGGCGCTACCGCGGCTCCGTCTTGGGGCTGGCCTGGTCGTTCTTCAATCCGATCGTCATGCTCTCGGTTTATACGTTTGTCTTTTCCGAAGTATTCAAAGCCCGCTGGGGTACGGGTGGAGGAGAGGACAAAGCCAGCTTCGCTGTGTTCTTGTTTGTCGGTATGATTGTTTACGGACTTTTTGCTGAATGCGTAAACCGCGCACCTGGGCTCATAGTCTCCAACGCCAATTACGTTAAGAAAGTGGTATTCCCGCTCGAAATCTTGCCCTCGGTAGCAATGGGCTCGGCCCTGTTTCATGCTAGCATCAGCCTCGTGGTTCTCCTTAGTGCTCAGCTACTGTTCAACCAAAGATTGCCTTGGACCATTGTTTTCTTACCTGTGATACTGCTGCCGTTATTGCTTGCCACCGCGGGAGTTGCCTGGGTGCTTTCTTCTCTCGGAGTTTTCGTACGGGACATCGCCCAAATCACGGGCGTTCTCACGACCGTGCTCATGTTTCTTTCGCCGGTTTTCTATCCCCTGTCTGCATTGCCCAAGAAATTCCAGCTTTGGTTGCACCTCAACCCACTCACCTTCATCATTGAGGCGGCGCGCAACGCTTTGATTTTCGGAGACGCCCCGGATTTGAACGGATTGGTATTTGTCTTGGCGGCAAGTTTAGCGATTGCCACGGGCGGTTTTTGGTGGTTCCAGAAAACGCGCAAAGGTTTTGCCGATGTTCTCTGAGGAAATCGCCGTTCGCGTCAGCGATCTCTCCAAATGTTATCACATCTATGACCGCCCTCCGGATCGGCTGAAACAATCGGTTCTCCCCAAATTGCAGCGGCTAATACGTAAACCTCCTAGACAATACTATCGCGAATTCTGGGCGCTTAAGGATGTCTCGTTTGAGGTGAAGAAAGGCGAAAGCGTTGGCATCATCGGCCGTAATGGCTCGGGAAAATCCACGCTGCTGCAACTCATTTGCGGGACGCTTTCGCCGACGAGCGGCAGTGTTGAAACTAACGGTCGCGTCGCCGCCCTGTTGGAACTTGGTGCGGGATTTAACCCGGAATTCACCGGGCGGGAGAATGTATACATGAACGGGGCGGTTCTTGGGCTCAGCCAGGAGGAGATCGACGCCCGGTTTGACGACATTGCCGCTTTCGCGGATATTGGCGATTTCATCGACCAGCCCGTCAAAACCTACTCTAGTGGGATGTACGTGCGATTGGCATTTGCCGTTTCTATCAACGTTGATCCAAAGATTTTAGTCGTCGATGAAGCCCTAGCGGTTGGTGATGAATTATTCCAACGCAAGTGTTACTCGCGGATAGAGAATATCAAGGATTCCGGAGCCACCATATTACTGGTAACCCACTCCGCGACGCCCGTCGCGCAAATGTGTGCGCAAGCGTTGCTGCTTGACCGTGGGGTACGCCTGTATATGGGAAACCCAAAATTTGCAATAGAAAGTTACCATCGACTCATTTTCGCGTCGCCGAATGAGGCCGATACAATAAAGGGCGAGCTGATGTCTTTGGATTCATCTCACGAGTTAGCAAATAATCTGAGTGGTCAAGACCGTGATCCCAAAGCACTCGGTGATTGGCCAGTTGCTGAAGCGAAATCGACAGCCTGTCGCGCGTTGCATGAGTCTCTCCAGTGCGAGAGATTTGAACCCGGTCTAGTCCCTGCGAGCACCATTGAATATGAATCTTTGGGCGCGAGAATTGAGAACGTTCGCATAGAGAATAAGGAAAGACAAAGAGTCAACATACTAGCTCCAGCCAGGGAGTATTTATACTGTTATGACGTCGTGTTTAGCGAGCCAGCGGAGCAGGTTCATTTTGGCATGCTGATTAAAACGACCACCGGAATAGATCTGGGAGCCATCGGATCGCCTCCGCCAAATCAGGGTATTGTCCAGATCAAGCGAGGTGACCGATATTCAGTTGAATTTCCATTCATTAATTCGTTCTCGCCTGGAACCTACTTTATAAACGCTGGCTGTAGCGGTGTTCGAGATGAGACAGAGCAATTCTTACATCGCATCATTGATGCCGTGGCTTTTCGGGTTGAGCATCCCAAGAACAACCTGCGCTATGCTGGTCCAGTACAAATCTCAACCGGGGAACCCTGTAAGTATTCCGTAACCACTCTGCAAGATGGTAATACGACCGGGGCGGGCTTTGATGAATACAGTTAAGAAAACAGCGGTATTGGTTCTCGGAGCGCCTCGAAGTGGCACATCATCGATTAGTCACGTTATTAATGAACTTGGCTTCTACTTTGGGGATCCCGGGCGATTCGTCGATCCTTTCAAACATCCTTGGAACCCAATATTTTTCGAACAACAGTCGCTCAATAACTTGAACGATGAGATCGCGAAGGCCCTCGGGCTAAACTATCTCGATTTCGACTGGCTTCCTCTCAAGGAGGATTTTAGTGAGGAGTTTGTTCTTGGATTCGAGGAGAGGGTAGATCGCTTGCTTGGAAATGAATTTGGTACGCACGAGAGGATCGCACTAAAAGACCCACGATTCTGTCTTACCTTACCGGTTTGGAGTTTATTGCTCACACGTCGTGGTTACCGTGTCCGGTACGTTTGGGCTGTGCGCGACTTGTCATCATGTTTCATGTCCAATAAAGCGGTGGATAATTCACATCCTAATCTCCACGAGAGGCTAGTAACCCTTTCAAGTTATTCAGCAGGATATTTTTTAGACGGGGAAGATTATTTCCTTGCCAATTACGATCAGTTCATAAAGTGCCCCGATGTTAGCGTAAGCGCGTTGGCCAATTGGCTTGAGGTTTCAGATCCACGAGTTGATATCGCTTGCAGAGTTATCCAGGCCCAACTTCGGCATCTGGTAGCAAGTAAGAATTCTCTTGCTCATGAGCTTGAGGCTATATCCGAGCTTTTGTTAAACGGAAAACTCACCGCGAATCATTACCTCGAATTCAGGAGGTATTTGTTTGCTCATGGGTTTATAGGTCTTCTCCAAGAGCGGCGCCATGTCATCGCTGATTTACGATGCGCAGTTGCTGCAAAGGACGAGTACATCAGTGGATTGCTGGGCACTGTGGCACTCAAAGATCAAGCAGTCGCCGAGCGGGATATTCAGATCGCCAGCCTCAACCAGGCCGTGGTTGAACTCCATGGGCAGGTCGGCAATCTCAACCAAGTTGTGACTGAGCGAGACGGACAGATTGTTAACCTCAACACGGCTATATCTGTTCGTAACGGCCAGATCGCCAGCCTCAACCAGGCTGTGGTTGAACTCCATGGGCAGGTCGACAATCTCAACCAAGTTGTGACTGAGCGAGACGGACAGATCGCAATCCTCAACCAGGCCGTTCTGGTATACCAGAACTCGACAAGTTGGCGTGTGACCAGACCGCTGCGAATCATTGGGGATCAGATCAAGCGTATCAATCATGCCTTAGCTGAAACCAAAGCGTCAAGAAGGTTCGCTCAAGGCCCTCTCCGTTTCCATATCGACAAACCAATCTGGATCGTGAATATCGTGAAAGATTCATGTCTCGTCTCGGGTTGGGCCGTCAACCTAGAAGCTGGTTCGGCTGCGAAAGTGAGAATCGTCATCGGTAAAGCGCTCCACCATCCACACCCGGAGCAACGAGAAGATGTGCGGCGGATGTTTGGCCCCGTATGTGAACTCCCTCGGGACACGGGCTTTGCCATCGTGCTTACGCTTCCAGTTGGCATCCATTGGATGTGGATTGAAGTGAAAGGTGTCGACGGCGTCTGGATTCCCATTCGCCGGGCGCTGTTGCTCCGCATACCAGGGAAAAGTCGCACGCAAGGAACGGAGCCTAGACTGTCGTACAATGCTTGGGCACGTCTCGAACAGAAGCGACTGAAAGCGGAGCTTCCCGATATCAGGCGTCATATCGATGTGATGCTACATAAGCCTGTGTTCGCCAGAAAAATGTCGAGCCGGCGCATCTCTCCAGTGAAGAACTGCCACGGTGTACGTATTTTTGCCTACGATTTAACATTCGAAGATTAATAACGATGTGATGGCCGGCGTAAGTCTACCTGTTGCCGTTTGGAAGTTATCATCTCGAAGTTTGCTGTGATATAAACTGCATGTCTATGTTGAGCCGGAACTCGTAATGACCGTGCGCGTAATCCAATCTCAACAGCACCGATACGTGGTGCTCGACCGCGATGGCACGATCATCGGAGAGCGTGAATATCTCTCGGAGCCAGAGCAAGTTGCGTTACTTCCCGGCGTTGGAGCGGCGCTTCGCGAGCTCCAGCAGATGGGTTTTGGTTTGGTAGTGATTACAAATCAATCTGGCGTG
>VBKY01000028.1:47268-68865 GCA_005879255.1 Deltaproteobacteria bacterium | reverse complement strand
GCAATTTATGGCCGCATCGACGATTTTTGTTCCGAACAAGCGATCCGCCGGCCACTGTGTGACGAAATTCTTACCATTTGTGCTTGGTACGCGACTTGCTGGAACTCGTTATTACTATGGCCATCAAAGGCACTCACAACTACTCCGACGTCGAAGGCAACTGGAGCTGGCCGGAAAAAACCTGGTTTCGCGAACGGCTCAACGCAGTTAAAGCGCGCGAGCACGAGCAACGCCGCAAGCCGATTTTCGACGCCCGGAAGCCCGCGCTGTCTGCCGCGACGAACGGGTCGGAAAAAGATCCGCTGAAAGTCGACTGATCGGCGAACATCGGCTGTCGCATGCGATTTTGGCACTCCGCTTTCAAGCACTTGCGAGAGCTTTTTTCCTTTCCCGTGATCGCGCTCCATTCCACTGTCGAGTATCGACCGATCCCATGCCGTTTCGCGCGTTAGCTCGCCGGCAAACCGTTACGTAATCCCCCAGAACGCATTCGTCATTCAGTCTTTTGAGTATTCTGTTCGTATCATTTCGAGTCAGAGGCGAGAAATCTTGATCCCTCGTGTACTTCGCCTATTTTCACTCAGTCGTCCGGCGCGCTCCGCGATGAAATATCCAATGCAAGCAGATCTTCAGTGGCAATGTCGCCCCACTCTCGACAGCCGAGAAAGAAGTAAGCGCCCCAGATGCTTGCGCTACAGCGCGAACAGGGCCTTTGGATTATGATAAGTAATCTTTTCGTACTGGCTGTCGGTAATCGTTCCCATGCTGCGAAGATTGCGCAGCGCTTCGACTTCAGTAGATTGATCGTTGTGACCATAGTCCGTGCCGATCGTGATGTTATCTTCGCCGGAGTACTTTAGAACGTAATCCACATCATCGTCGGTCTGGCAAGACACGAATTGCCGGAAGGTTTTCAGCGGATTTTCCGGCAAATCCTTTCGCTGGGTGGCCCAACGGCGCTGCAAGTCCTTCACGACGTAGGGTATCCACTGCGCCGCCGCTTCGGCCCAGTGAAAGCGGAGCTTGGGAAACAGCATCGGCACTTCGCTCATCATTACCGAATGGCAGGCGCCGATGACCGGAATACGAAACTTCCAGAAGCTGCCGCCGCCATTGTACTGCGACACCAAATCAAGGTTTTGTGGATTGCCGTTGCCGACGTGGACTCCGGCCGCCACGTCGAGTCGGCTCATTTCGTCGTAAAGCGCATAGAAGTAAGGGTCGGTGATCAGCCGATGCCCTTCGATACCGCGCATGAAAACACCGCACGCGCCGTGCTGTTTGCAAAATTTGAGTTCCTCCAAAGACGCGCTTATATTGAGCAATGGCAAGACGCAGATCCACCTGAGCCGCCCCTGGCCTTGCCGGTAAATGTCGGCAAGCCAGCGATTATAGCCCTGGCAAATGGCGATCTCCCAATCAGGCTTTTCGGTGATCTGCTCGATGAACATTGTCGGGTAAAGCACCTGAACATCGATCCCCAACTGGTCCATGTGGCGCAGCCGCGCCGGCACGTTTTCCATTTCGCGGGTTTCCCGCGGCGTCATCATCACGCGTCCGGTCCGGTCCGCGACTTCGTCCATCTCTTTCGCTGTCATGACGATTCGCACCAGGCCGCGAATTTTCCCATCGATAAACCAATACTCGGTGCCGCCTTCGCCGCGCGGGCGCACGATGAGCGGGCGATATTTTTGGTCAGACGCCTCCATGAAATCCCAAGTATGTTCCGTCTCTACGACATGAGCATCGGAATCAATGGTCGGCATGCTCAATACCTCCTCAGCGCGAACGTCAGACGGTATAATTCTCGCTTCTACCGCGCGGCCGGTTCATCTGTCAATCAACGGCGCGGCGGCACTGCGATCCACATCTTTTCCTCTTCGCTCACGACTCTTGACTACCAGGTTGACGTCCGGCAAGGCAATCCTGTACACCGAGACGCATGGCGAAAAGAATTTTCGCACGCGTAACACCGCTGTCTTTGACAAGCGCGATCTTATCAACAGTTGTGATGCCGGCCACCACAGTCGACGGCGACGAGAAACCGGCGGAGATCCGGCTTGCCGGCGCATTTCAGCTGCCGCAATTGCCGGGATGACCGCGCCGTCGCCTGATTGGCGTCAATGGGATTCCTTTTTTACGTTTATCGTGAAGCGCTTGGATCAGGACGTGAGCGGCGAGCTGAGAAGCTCATTAGGCGAAGCATTTCTCGACTCGCGCTACGAATTGACCCATACATGGTCGCGGCTGGGAGGCGGCCAGAATCCCGTGCCGCAGCTTTTTGTAAACGCCTGGAGGCGACTGTCGCCGATCATGAACAAGGCGGTCGGCGGGACAACAGGGATCCCAGCTGGGAGTGTTGCAGGTAGTCCCGATGTTCTCAGAAACATGGCGCGGATTCTCCAACCGACGGGGGGCGGCGATCCGATCGCGTACAACCTCAATATCGATGGGGCGCTGCGCAATCTGGTCGGCGTGGGCCTTCCTACGGGAACTCGGCCAGCGCCTAGCAGACGGAGCGGGCTGCGTGGCTTGCCGTTCCCTTTGAATGTGGAACAAGCCTCGCTCGGTATCGCATTCGCAGCGGAGGCGAATGTAAAGAAATTGAAACAATGGGTGCCCGAAGAGAACGAGCTTCAGGCTTATCTTCTCGAAGTTCGAAGCCTGCTCACCGCATTAGGCGACAGGTTAAATCCGAACTCGCCGAACGGCATAAGGCTCTTTATCGGCAAATCGTCCTTACCGGCGCCTGGCAGGAGAGTTGTTGGCGCCAGTTCATCAAGAAAGGAAAAACTTTGGTACCCTGGCTTCGGCCAGCGGAGACCTGGGTTTAATGCAGGTGAACCGAAACCCATGGCGCAATCTGTATGACCTAAAACGATTGGGTGGTGACATCGAATACAACGGCAACGCAGGCGGAGAGATCCTGGCATACTACCTCAGTCGCCACGCAATCAGGAAAAACGAGGAGAAACAGCAGGAGGGAATCTAGCGCGCGCGACCTACGCAGCCTATAACAGCGGTCCAAGCCATCTCACGCGCTACCGGGCTGCGAAACAGAACGCAGAATTAAAAAAGGCCGACGACGCGTTCTGGGACAAGTTTCAAACCGTGAGTTCCGGTCACGAGCTAGAAGTTCAGCGCTGCTATCAAAAATAGCTGCCAGGAGTTTCGTGTTACCCCGGCCGTGCATCATTCACTATAGACCAAATTAATTTGCTTTCCGACGCGACCGGCTTTAACATAGATGGACTGTATCGTACAGAATGCCGTTGTGTCCGTGATCGGTTTGGTTTTTCCTTCCATCCGGCTCGTCAATAACATTCGGTAGCGACGCAATTTTATCAGTGAGAGGCGACGCGAAATGAAACATCGTGAACTTGGTTTGATACAAGGATTTTTTCTGTGCCTGCGCGATTCGGAGACCGTGCGGCAGCAGACCAGTCGGTGGAAAAGAAGTCTCTTGGTGTTCAGCAGCGGCGTTTGCCTTGAGATAGCCGCGCTGCCGTTTTTATCCGGCTTGATCGGGTACGAAACGTCTTGGTATGGCTGGCTTTTGACCTGGCTGTTTTCGCCTCTCGGCCTTCTCGGCTTGTACGCGAGTAAGTTTGGCGACGATCGTTTCGTCGAGAAGCTTCTGGTTATCCCCAAACTTGATCTGCGATTGTAAAATCTTGCCCAGGTGCTGAGCCGTTAATGTCCCTCTCGGGGGATCGTCTAAATCTCTGGCCTTCAGGCGAAGCGAAAGTTCCTCATGCCGGCGAACGCCGGCATCCAGGTTTGTTTTCAGTAGGTCAAAAACCGCCTGGATTCCCTTCCGGCTTCCGCCGGAATGACGAGGGCGTAAAGGTTACCGCTGGGGTGGAACAATTGAAGATGTTGTCGCGGTAGAGACGCAATGCCCGGACGTCTTTCGCGATGCCGGAGGCCTTTTCACTTTAGGACTTCATTTTGCGGGATTTATTTGGTGAAGACGCATTCGAATTATTCACCGCTGAGGCGCGAGCTACGGGAGCCAAGAAAAATGCAGCTCTTATTTCGTAACGGGATTGACATCACCGCGGATAACACGTAGGGTAAATTATCTTCTTCAGTATAGGGCCTTCTGGGGAATGCAAAAATTTGAAGGCCTTTTGTCAGTCTCTCTCCTTGCGAAGCAGCCTCTAAATGACAATCCGACCAGAGCGTGGTCTTGGTATTCAGTCAGCCCATGTTCTAGCCCATTTGCAGTCAGGTTCTCAGGGTCAAAGACAATAACAGTCTCTTTTAGGAGGAGAACATGGGTAGTAAATTATATGTCGGTGGTTTGCCTTATTCCGTAACGGAAGGCCGTTTACAGGAACTTTTTTCGGCGCACGGCACGGTGGAATCTGCGAACGTAATCTCGGATAAGTTCACGGGTCAATCACGAGGCTTCGGCTTTGTTGAAATGAGCTCCGGTAGCGAGGCCCAAAGCGCTATCTCGGCGCTGAACGGCACGCAATTCGATGGTCGAACTCTGACGGTTAACGAGGCTAAGCCGATGGCGAAGCGCGATAACTTCGGAGGTGGTGGTGGAGGACGTGGTGAACGCAACGGCGGCGGCCGTAACCGCTGGTAGTTTTCTCGTTACATAAGTAACTGGATGAGGGGAGCAACAGGTCGGGTTGCCCCTCTTTTTTTGTCTGAAATAGTCGACCCTCGCGAACGATTTTACCGCCGGTAATAGCCGTAGCGGTCAGAATAGCGACTGGCACCCCAATCGTCGCGGCGTCTTTCGTAAGCACGGCCATCACGGAATCCCTCGCGGTAAGATCCGGAGCTGCTGCTGTAACCGTAGTCGCGGTGGTCATCGTACGAGCCGTAGTGGCAACCCCCGACCAAACCCATTAGGACGACCAGCATGGAAATAGCCAGGAAATTTTTCGCCTTCATTCGCGGTACTCCTTCCCCGTAAGTTAGACGGATGAAGGGTAAAAAACGCAACAGAGAATAAATCCGACTTCCCATCGTTTAAGCGAATCCTGACAGTGTTTCATTTGTGAGATTGTCCGCTTAAGACAAGAGTTCACGGGCCTTTATTTTCACGTTCTCTGCCATGAAGAGAAATCGGAGGTTTCACCGCTGAGGCACAGCGGGCGTAGAGGGCAGACATGGACTCTATCTGAGCTCTCTGTCTTTGTGATAAAAGAATTCGGAATCTCACCGCAGAGTCGCGGAGGGGGAAGAGTAGAAATGAAGCTCTGAAACTCTTTGTTTCTGTGGTGAGGTCGACAGACGACCAGAGACGGGCAACTTTAGACCGCTCTCCCGTCCCGCGTCCGTCCGCATCTTAACTACGGAGGTGCGGAGGACGCCGCGCAATAAATGAAGAGGTTAGGGTGGGGAGTTTAGTTTGGTGATTCGCTCGCCTTCTTCTTAGCCGGTTCGAGCACGCTGTCGATCCGTGCCTCTGCTGTACTTTTGCTTTCGTCCATTACTTCCGAGATCTCGCATATCAGCAGTTTTCTCGCGCGATACGGTGCGAGGGTCTTGGTGCCACTTAACTGAGTCAGCGAACCGATCATCTGGGCCAGGTCGAATATAGATCCCGAGCTGAATAGTTTTGCGTTGTCGAGCTCGCGCTGGCGCCAGTTTTTGGCTGTCATGCGATCTTTTGTTATTCGGCCCCGCGGCTTGAGGTGGCCGAGCAGCTCGGGAATCTCAGATCGGTCGAGTAATGCCCGCGTGTTCAGACCGCGGAAGTTATCGACGGGCACAAACAACTCGGCCCCGCTGTCGTCCAGTAGAGCCAATCGCCAAAAACTCGTCGACATTCCACACACCACCTTCCGGACGACACCACCAATACGGCAGGGTCCGCGACCCGGATAGACAACTTTATCGCCAACAGTCAACGTCATTCAAATCCCCATTTCTGCTGGATCTCGTTGATGTAATCTTTCCAGCTTGTTGGTGCCAATATTTCCAGGTGCCTAACTACAACCCGACCGTGGCGGATTTTTATGCCCACCGAAACGACCGCCGGCAAATTATACTTATGCTCGTCCGAGACTTACGGAGTCTCCGGAAAGCACGTCAGATACTCAGGCGAGAAGCAGAAGAAATTCGCTACGATCCTCGATCGTGTTGTTACTATAGCACGTCTGATGGGAACAAGATATGACTCGTGAGGTCTGCGCCCTTACCGATCTTGGTTCAGTACGGACACGTAGGGGAGTCTCACTGCTCGGCTTCTCAAATCGCTTCATGACCGCATGCCGGTTGTCTTCGCCCGCATCACAAGGAATAATGTGCCGCAGATTTCGAGCAGATTAGCTAGACGCTCAGGCTATACCAGCGAAGTTAATGAACCGCGTAGACTCTCAACGTTCGTTAATTCTCGGCGCGAATGATAGTATGGAATTCAAGTCTCTGGCGAAGCGAAACACCTACGCCGTACTGCCCAGGATTGCCGCCTAGCTTTATTGGAAGAGATATCGACGATTGGGTGTGTACTCTCGAAGAAATCACTGTACTGTGGAAAAGGACGGAAAACCGGCGCTTTAACCCTTAGAAGAGGATTTATGAACGAATACAAAAATTGGAAAATTCTTCAAATCATTCCGGCGCAGGGAGGTTGGAAAGCCATTCATTGCCGGGAATCGGGAAATAAAGAAATAGAGATTTCCAATCGCTCCATAATTTGCTGGGCGCTTGTCGAAGCTGTCGGAGAGACCGCCGGCGTGCAAACCCAAGTACGAGGCATCGTGCAGCAGTCAAATGACCTGGCAGTTGTAGAGGATTTAATTCGCACGGACAAGGTTTGGGAAGACGGCACGGATCGAAACGAATATTTGCTTGGATACAATGATCCAGACGCACATAAAGAATCTGATTATTGGCTCAAGCAAGCCAACAATCGGCTTAGAACAGAAAAACAAAAAAGATTAGAGAAGGACAACGGAAAACAGCCTGTTTCTCTCGCTGCTATCGAATAAGACCGCGCTAAAATCAATTCTTACCGGGATTGAGGGCCGAGCCCTGGACATTTTCTTGGGGAGACAGGAGCGCTCGACGCGATCCAGCGCTACTAGCCTTCTTAGTATTTCTTCAATTATAGTTAGCTATTCCGCTTCAACGGGTCCATCATGGGCGGTGTCGGCGGACAAACCAGAGAACGGGGTTGCCGACACCTGTGCCAAACAGCTATCGAAGAAGAGCTAAACGCGCCGCATAGTTCGAGTCGGGATTCGGCACGACGACCCGTAGAGGAGGTATGTCATGGGCGACAAGGGCAAGAAGGATAAAGAAAAGAGTCGGAAACAGAAGATCGTGAAACAAGAGCAATCTACCAAGAAAGCGCAAGAGAAACTCGCGATCAAATTTCCGTTGCTGAAAGCTTAATGACATAGCGGCTTCGCAAAGAATCGCAACGCCACGGAACTGGTTCCAGGATTCGGGCGGAACATCTTGATCAGCGTCTCTAAGGTGAAGGAAAGGCGCAGATTTCAGCTCTGAGGCGGTGGGGTACGCTCGCGCAACGGCTGCGGGCAGCCGTCCTTAAACAATCGGTCTGACTCGATTATGCATCACGTCGCGAAGATCAGCGGTCTCACATGTATCACCTGATGCTCTTCGATTTCAGAAAGCCTTGTCATGCTAAATTGATCCTCGAAGGCGCGCCGGCGATGAAAAACAATGTCTAGAAAGTCGGCATAGAAAGTAGCTGATTGAGCGCTCGCTGCTGGTCAGCGCTTGAAATTTGAGCGCCTCAGCTCTGCTCGGCCGGAGTCAATAAATCTGTTTTTTTGGCGCTCTGTTTGACCTTACACGGTAGAGCAGCAAACGGTCAACGCGCGGCGTTGATGGAGACAAAATCAACAGGTAAACTGCAACTTGTGAGTGCCAAAAAAATCAAAAAATCAGGTGCGAAGTCAACCCGTAGCGCGGTGCCACCGGCGAAAACAGACTCGCACAAAGTGTTGTTACTCGACGGCCACTCGCTGGCCTTTCGCGCTTTTTTCGCCTTGCCCGATACTCTCGTCACGTCGTCCGGCCAGGTCACTAATGCTGTCTATGGCTTTACCGCGATGATGATCAAACTTCTCGCTGATGAGCGACCCCAGGGCGTGGTCGTTTGTTTCGATAAGGGGGTGCCGCAGTTTCGCGTCGACCGCTACGCGGAATACAAGGCGGGGCGAGCGGCAACTCCCGACTTATTTAAGCAGCAGCTGCCGTTGATCCGCGAAGTGCTTGAGAGCTTGCGGATTCCGATCGTCGAGTTGGAAGGCTATGAAGCCGATGATCTGCTGGCGACTTTGACCAAGCACGGTAGAGAACAAGGTTGTGAGGTCATTGTCGTCACCGGAGACCGCGACATTCTTCAACTGGTTCGCGACGGCGTCACGGTCATTATGACTCGCCGGGGCATCTCCGATGTTATCCGTTACGATGCTCCAACTGTGCTAGAGCGCTATGGTGTCTCGCCGGAGAAGTGGACTGACTTCGTCGCGCTCAAGGGCGAAACCTCGGACAACTTACCTGGTGTGCCCGGTGTCGGTGACAAAACCGCCGCGCAACTGATCAATAAATATGGCGATATCGAGCAAGTGATCGCCCATGCCGACGAGCTTACGCCAAAACTGCGCGAGGCGATCAAGGAACGGGCCAATCAAGTCCGTATCAATAAAGAGCTTGGGCATTTGCTCGATGACGTCCATTTGGATCTCGATCCAGCGAAACTTCGCCTCGAGGCGTGGGATGACGAAGCGGTGCGCAATCTCTTCATCTCACTCGAATTTCGTAGCTTGCACGAACGTCTCAAAGAGATCAAATTTCATGCTGCCGCGGCGCCACCCGCGCTCGAATTGGGCTCGATCGCAGAATTTGTCTCGGAGGTGGAGCTGCGTCAGGGCGAAGCCGTAGCCTTTGCATGGAACGAAAACTGGCTAGCGCTCAGTGATGGAGCCGGCGAAGCGCGCGTGCTGCGTTTTGACCAAGCCATGCGCCGGCTTGCCGGTTGTCTGAAAGATCCCAATCGGCGGAAGATTGCCCATGACGCCAAGCCGCTTTACCGCTCGGCCCTCAACGCCGGCGTCGAAATCGACGGGCTCTATTTTGACACGAAAATCGCCGCCTATCTTCTCGAGCCCGGTGCCTCATCGGGGTACACCGTGAGCGATACGGTTGGTCGTTACCTCGGAGTTTCGAATGACGGAGAGAAAAACGAGCCGTCAGCGGGTGAGCAGGTTAGTTTGTCTTTTGCTGCGGACGACGAACAAAGTGTTTGCCGACAAGCCGTGGCCCTCCGCGCCGTCGCTCCGGTCGTCGAGGAACACCTCCGCAATCAAGGCATCTGGGAACTGGCGACCACCCTGGAATTTCCTTTGATCCAAGCGCTCGCACGCATGGAGCATAACGGAATTCTCGTCGATCGTGGCTATCTCGAGAAGCTAGATGCTGACTTCGGGCAAAAAACGACAACTCTGGAGCGCACGATCAAGCAGCTCGCGGGAGAGGAATTCAACGTAAACTCCAATCTGCAGCTTCAGCGCATTCTCTTTGAAAAGTTGGCTTTGCTAAAAACTCGCAGAATCAAGACCGGTTATTCCACCGATGCC
Source organism: Deltaproteobacteria bacterium (assembly GCA_005879255.1). Next base: position 59,284 of record VBKY01000028.1, on the reverse strand, counting down.
GCGGAGCTGGAAAAGCTGGCCGGTAGTCATCCGATCGTCGCCTCGTTGCTCGAATATCGCGAGGTCTCGAAGCTGAAGAACGGTTTTAGCGAAATGCTGCTGGCGCTCATCGACCCACAGAGCCAGCGAATCCATACGACCTATGAGCAGACTACGGCGGCGACCGGGCGATTGTCATCGACGGCGCCCAACTTGCAAAACATTCCGATTCGAGGCGAACTCGGCCGCCAAATCCGCCGTGCTTTCATTGCGCCGCCCGGCCACGTGTTGCTGTCGGCGGACTACTCACAGATCGAGCTCCGGGTGCTCGCACATCTTTGCGAGGATGAGACCTTTTGCCAGGCGTTTGCCCAGGGGCACGACTTTCATGCCACCATCGCCGCGAAGGTTTACGACGTCGGTTCGAACGATGTGACCTCGGCCATGCGCAATCAGGTCAAACAGTTCTCCTATGGCATTGCTTACGGCATGTCGACCTACGGAGTCTCGCAGCGGCTCGGCGTCGAAATGGATGAAGCCGCGAGTTTTGTCGAAACTTACTACGCGCAATTTCCCAAAGTGAGGGAGTTTCTGACAGCGCAAGTGGAGAAGGCAAAGATCGATGGGTTCACCACGACGATGTTCGGACGCCGCCGCTATCTGCCGGAACTGCTTTCCTCCAACTACCGCCTCCGCACACTAGGGGAGCGCATGGCGCTCAACGCGCCGATTCAGGGAAGCGCCGCCGATATCCTCAAGAAGGCAATGATCGGCGTCGACGCTGCCTTGCGTAGAGAACCGATTGCCAAAATGCTCCTCACTGTCCACGACGAACTGGTTTTCGAAGTGCCGACGGACAAGTTGGATCGAGCCCGCGCGTTAATCGAAAGAGAAATGACTCAAGCCGCCAATCTCCGCTGTGGCTTGGCCGTAGAAGTGCACACCGGACCCAATTGGGCCGAAGCGCACGCATGAGGCGCTTCGCAAGTCGGCATTTCCACCTCTCACCACGTAAGCGTAGAGGACTCGGAAGAGAAGAATTGATACAACTTCCCGAATTCTGCGACTCCGCGGTGAAACGAGAGGCAGGTTTCTCACCGCTAGGGCGCGAATAACGTCTGTGATTACTTTCCGGTATTGACGAACTGGATACAGTCACCCTGGTTCTTGAAGGCTTTAGGAAAGTCGAATTCCGACCAGCCACCTTTCTTGCATTGGTTCTTATCGGTCGGAGGTCCTACCAACGGCTCGCCGTAGATGAAGTCGTCCATCACAACCGCATCCGCTGAAGCGCTCTCGTTTGGTCCAGGTGCCGTGTTACCGCTGGTGATACGGACGAGCGCGATTCGCTCACTGGTAAAGAAGACCCCGACGAACGAAAGGCCGTTATTTGCCGGTGGGACGAAAACCTTCCCAAGCGACTCGGCTTCGGGCCCGAAGTATTCGGCGGAGGTGCTGTCGGGTAGATCAACATCAGCGAACACCGCGCCGAAGGCATTAACAGTCGCGGGGATTTCGGTACCGGGTCTGAAGAAGTGCACGACTGTTACGTTGCTGCCCACAGCCGAGAACAGCCGCAAGGGACTGAATGTTGTAAAGAGAGTACTATAGGTAGCGTTGTTGAACGTCGTTGCGAGTCCGAAAGGCGGAGCTTGTACGAAACCTGTTCCGGGAGTAGTAAAGAGAGCGCCGCGAATCAACTGGAAACCTGTGAACGGCGTCGGCGCCGGACTCGTTGTTGAGTTGTTGCCGCCGCCGTCCCAGTTAATTTCGCGCCGTCCGCTGGTAAGGGGTCCTGGGGCGTTGCCGTTGTTGGGAGACCCCATGGCATTGCGGAAAGCATCGACCACAGGCTTGATAGAGTTTGCGTCAATTCCGGCCGCCGAGTACCCAATGAACTCTTGCGCGAAGATCTCGCTCGCACTAGTAAAAAGAAAGTAACTGGCAATCACGAGCGCCAGGAAGTTGATGATAACTTTGCTTGTCGTGCGTCGCATAAGATGCTCCTTTCGGGGTGATTCCCCAGATGCGGGAAGGATAAGTCAAGACGCAAAGGAAGTATCCATGCCGCTTAACACGCTAGCCCTTTACGCCTTCGTTCGGGTCCTTTTGGTTGGCGTATTCCTAATTTCGACTGCGGGAGCGGGATTCTCCCAAGCGGACTTCTACAAAGGGAAAACAATCAAAATAATTCGCGGCGGCGGGCCCGGTGGCTCCGGTGAGTTCCAGACCAGAGCGCTTATGAAGTTTCTCGAGAAATATATTCCCGGCCAACCCAAGTTAATGCTTGAGTACATAGAAGGCGCCGCCGGCAGGAAAGCAACAAACGTTATTTATAGTTCCACCCGTCCGGATGGATTGACGATCGGATCGATCGGCGCAGGACTGGTGGTCGGGCCGATCTTGGGCCTGCCCGGTAGCGCCTATGATCTCGATAAACTGATTTACTTGGGCTCGACGGACAGCGGTGATCCCTACGTGTTCTACACTAAGGCGAGCGTGGGATTGGATACCCTCGAGAAGCTGCGGGCTGCAAGCGGCCTCAGGTTGGGCGCTCACTCGGTCGGCCATCCGGTCTATGTCACAGCTCGCTTCGTCGCGTATTTGCTTAATTTGAAAGAGCCAAAGTTTGTGACCGGTTTTACAGGTCCGGAAATTTACCTGGCTATTACACGTGGCGAGCTGGACGCTCATGCGACTGGCGCGGCCCGATTCGTTGTCGAGAACCGTGAGTGGATCGAAAAGAAGCTGGTCAACTTCCATACAACGTTGACGGTTCCTAAGGGCCGTCATCACCCTTCGTTTGCGCACCTGCCCGAACTCGGGAGTTTTGCCAAGTCCGAGAGGGAACGAAAACTACTGGACATGTTCCGCGCCTTCCAGTATCCGCGCTGGCCCTACATCTTCCCACCGGGAACGCCCAAGGAGCGTGTCCAGGTCATCCGGGAAGCCATGCGCAAGGCATTTGCAGATCCGAACTTTCCCGGAGAGTTTAACAAGCTCATGGGCGATGATCCTGCGCCCCTTGGCGGCGAAGAACTAGAGCGGGCAATCAAAGAGTTACCCCGCGATCACGAAGTAGTTGAGCTATATAAAAAGCTTGCCGGCGCAGATCCCTTTCCGGCGCGATGAACGCTGTGTCTCTAGGGCAAACCAGAGATCTGGGACCTCACCCGCGGAGGCGCCGAGGAAGCCGAGATAGAAACATTCGGCAGCGAGAGGGGACAGGTTAATTCTTGTTGCACAAAGTAACGAGATACCGTGACGAGGGACAGTTACTTGCGTCAATCATTTGCGGTCGGTCCAAGATTTCGTAATGACTAGCTCAATGAGGGCACGCGATGAATAGCACCTATGACGAAGTCTATAAGCGATGGCTAGACGATCCGGAAAATTTCTGGGCGGAAGCCGGTGAAGCGGTTCATTGGTACAAAAAATGGGATAGGGTGCTCGACGCATCGCGACCGCCGTTCTATCGCTGGTTCGCCGGAGGACTGGTGAATAGTTGCTACAACGCTGTGGACCGGCACGTAGAAAGCGGTCGAGCAAATCAGCCGGCGCTTATTTACGATAGCCCTGTCACGGGAACTGTGAAGACGTTCACCTATCGCATGTTGCTCGATGAGGTGGCACGACTTGCCGGGGTGCTTGTTGGGCAAGGAGTTCAGCAAGGCGATCGGGTGATCATCTACATGCCCATGGTGCCGGAGGCGATCATTGCAATGCTGGCCTGTGCTCGCATTGGCGCGATCCACTCGGTGGTCTTCGGCGGCTTTGCTGCCAATGAGCTCGCCAACCGCATTAGTGATGCGCGACCGAAGGTGATCGTTTCGGCTTCCTGCGGCATCGAGGTCGGTCGTGTCATTCCCTACAAGCCTCTGCTCGACAAGGCGATTGAGCTCGCTTCAGTGAAGCCTGAGCGGTGCATCATTCTCCAGCGCGCTCAGGAAACAGCGTCTATGATCGCCGGACGCGATCTCGATTGGTCGGAGCAGATGGCGAGCGCAAAGTCAGCCGAGTGTGTTCCGGTCGCTGCAACCGATCCGCTGTACATCCTCTACACGTCAGGTACGACCGGCATGCCCAAGGGCATCGTGCGCGATAATGGCGGGCATCTGGTGGCGCTCAAATGGAGCATGCAGCACATCTACGGAGTGGAGCCGGGTGAAGTCTATTGGGCAGCGTCAGATGTGGGATGGGTCGTCGGCCACTCTTATATAATTTATGCACCCTTGTTCAATGGGAATACGACGGTGCTTTACGAGGGGAAACCAGTCGGCACTCCTGATGCGGGCGCGTTCTGGCGGGTGGTCTCCCAGCATGGCGTGAGAGTCTTGTTTACGGCGCCGACAGCGTTTCGCGCGATCAAGCGCGAAGACCCAAATGGCGATTACATGCGCAAGTACGATTTGACCGGTTTCCGCACGCTCTTCCTCGCCGGCGAGCGGTGTGATCCGGACACGCTCTTGTGGGCAGAAAAGCACCTCGGCGTGCCGGTGATCGATCACTGGTGGCAAACCGAAACGGGCTGGCCCATCGGGGCGAATTGTGTTGGCTTGGGAATGCTTTCTGTGAAGCCGGGGTCCTGCACAAAGCCCGTGCCCGGTTATGATGTCCGCGTGCTCGGAGATGATGGAAAGGAGCTACCGTCAGATCAAATCGGCAGCCTCGTGATCAAGCTCCCTTTGCCGCCCGGTTGTCTGCCGACATTGTGGCACAACGATGAAGGTTATCAGAAGGCATATCTCGGTGCCTTTCCCGGCTACTACCTGACCGCCGACGCAGGCTACAAGGATAAAGATGACTTCCTCTGGGTCATGACCCGCACGGATGACATAATTAACGTCGCGGGGCACCGTCTCTCCACCGGCGCGCTGGAAGAGGTGCTGGCCTCTCATCCTGATGTGGCCGAATGCGCCGTGCTGGGAGTCGTAGACGAGATCAAAGGAGAAATTCCGCTGGGCCTTATCGTGCTCAAGGCTGGTGTGCGGCATTCCCATGACGAGATCGTCACTGAGTTGGTTCAGATGGTGCGCGAAAGGATCGGCCCGGTGGCTTCTTTCAGAATCGCGACTGTCGTCAAGCGGCTGCCTAAGACTCGCTCGGGTAAGATTCTGCGTGGCACGATCAAGAGGATTGCCGACGGAGTCGAATACCGGATTCCACCGACCATCGACGATCCGGTGATCCTCGACGAAATCACCGCGGACTTGTCGGCGCTAGGCTATCCCGCAGGCGGTGCACCACGGGCCAACCCCGTGGTCGACCCGAACTCGCCGCAGACGTAGGCTTGTTGAGATCGTGTGATCACGGAATGTTTTTTGATCGCAATCTTTTAACAGCGACCGATACGCAAATTGGCCCGCGCGGCAGAGTAGAGAATCTCGTCATTGATCCTGGGGCGAGCATTCGGCGAATTGCCATCAAGTCGCCAAAATGCCATCGGGTGAAAAAGGGTAAATCCTTTTGCACCCGATGCACCGTAGGCAGGTTCGAAAGGGGACTGCTGATTTAATTAAGATCGACTTCAAAGATCGGGGCAAACTTCAATGACCAGAAACGGCGCTTTTTTATCCGCGAGAAAGCGAAATGAGATGGAATCAGATCGAATGAGAAATAATTAGCCAAGTGGTAATTGAAGAGTCATCTGGGTCTCTGTGGTGAAAGAATCCGAGATCTGCGCTAGATTAGAAGACATCCTCGGAAGAGATAAATACCCAGAGATAGAAAATGAAAAACGAGCTGCTACGCTTATCGGCCGAACAATTTGTAGCCTTGATCCTGGACAATGAGGTGACGGTTGGCGAGTTTGTTACCAATCCACCGCTCTCCTGGAACCGTCTGATTCAGCGCAACGGACTCTTCCAAATCGCCGAAGGATATCCAAATGTCCTGACGACAGCGCAAGCTAAGTTCGAGATGAAAAACTGGGACGAGGTATCTTCGACGGCCATTATGCGCGCACTAGCAGAGTTGGATGGAGGCGTGGATTATGTGCTCTTTGGAAACAACGCGGGCCAAGGACTACCGTTGGCGCGACGCTTGCCGGCGGACTTGATCGCCGACCGAGCAGCGATCATCTATGCCACTAGTCTGCCGGAGCAAAGCGCTTACGAGAAACTCGGCTACAGAGCCTTCTTTCGTAGGAGCGAGGCGGTCGGTCGTCTGCTCGATCTGGCGAAGGACTCGGGCCGGCCGCTGGCGCTGTGCTTCATCAATACGATCCAACACAATAGACACAACTATCACGATCCGTGAGCCAAGGACCCCCTGACAGCTGAGTGCGGCCGTCCTGCATTCTATAGCTCAATGAATCGGTATTTATTGACTGCGAGGTCGAGGCGGCACGGCTTTCCGCGAATCGAATTTCCCAGGTGCCGTCTCGCGTAATGACGCCGTAGACGGCGTTCATATTCTCTGCGGCTGATTCGCTCGTGGGGATAGTCATCTTCGAGCCGGTCCATCTGTCGTTTTGCGTTAATCTCATAGCCGGCTCCAGTTGCCAAAGCGCCAGTAGCGGCTCCCGCCGCGAATTCGCATCCGCCCAGACCTAGACTCCCCAAGAACAGTAGTGTAGCAAGCGTTTTCATGCGTAAAAAAGTAGCCCGCGGGTAGAAATTACCTGACAATAAACTCAGAGCCGTGAGTTTTTCCAAGCGAAAGATCGAATTGCTTTGCTCGGTACGGTGCCTAGCGAGAAACAAAGAGCGATCGCAAACAAAATAATATCCTGTTGACTTTCTTGCCACGTCCTCATTATTCTGCCGCCGTTTCCTTCCACTGTCTGGCCGCAGAGCAACGATTCGCTGCGTTGTTCCCGCGTGCAAGGAGTTATTAGATGTCAAAACTGATCGAAGTCATCATTCTCTCGTTGACTTTGGCGACGTGCGCGCAGATGGCGGGGCAATCTACGTCCGGACTAGCCCCCGAGGCCAAGGACATGGCGCTGGTCGGCTTCAACGATTTGCAGAGTCGTTCGGCATATCAGCCGGTTATTCACCGGCAAGCTGATCGTTTCATCGCCTACATCGGTCATCACGGCGGCTCTGCGTTGAATCCTTTGACGGGTCGCACGGAAGCGAACGGCACGTCTATCATCGATGTGTCCGACCCGCGCGCGCCAAAGTATCTGGCGCATTTTCCCGGCTCGGCTGCGGGCTCGGGAGAGGCTGGCGGGGCGCAAATGGTGCGCGTCTGCGATGGCAAAGATTTGCCGAAGGGCGATCCAAAAAAAACCTATCTGCTTCGTACTTTCGGCAATGACGCGCATGAGGTCGTGGATGTCAGCGACCCTGCCAAGCCGACATTGCTGACCAAGGTACTCTCTGGCCTAACCACGACACACAAGAATTGGTGGGAATGCGATACCGGCATCGCTTACCTCGTCTCATATAAGAAAGATGAAGGCTGGCGCAGCCGCGGCGTTAAGATCTACGACTTGAGTGATCCTGCACGACCACGTTACATCCGTGACTACGGATTAATTGGGCAAGAGCCAGGGTCTAAAATCGAGCCAGTACCCCAGGCACTGCACGGCCCGATTCGGCTCGGCAACCGAGTCTATTTCGGCTACGGCTCAAGCACCGCAGGAACGCTTCAGATCGTCGACCGGGAAAAACTGCTCAAAGGTAATCCCGCTTCCAAGGATCCCTTCGCCCCATCACCCGAGAATCTTCTGTATCCGCAAATTTCGAAAATCGAGCTCTATCCCAACACTGGCGCGCACACGACTTTCCCCGTACTCGGGATGACCGTGCCGGAATTTGCCAAGATGGAAAAGGGCAGAACTGCTGACTTCGTCGTGATCGTGACAGAATCAACCCAAAACGAATGCCGCGAGTACCGGCACCCTGTTTTTTTCGCCGATATCACTGACGAGAAGAGACCGTTCTCGATTTCGAATTTCGACGTGATCGAGGCGGCCGGCAATTTCTGCGCTCGCGGCGGTCGCTTTGGCGCTCACGCGAGCAACGAATCTTTTACGCCGATTTATTATAAACGATTGATCTTTGTCACCTATTTCAACGCCGGCGTGCGCGCCGTCGATATCCGCGACCCTTATCGTCCGAAAGAAGTCGGGTATTACATACCGGCGATCACCGACAAAACCGATAAGCGCTGCGTGCCAAACCCAGGCGGCGGCGAGACATGCAAAGTGGCGATACAAAGTAATAACGTTGAAGTCGATGAGCGCGGTTTTATTTACGTCGCCGATCGGGCCAACACTGGCTTGCATATTCTCGAACTCACTGGCGCAGCGCGGGCGATCGCCAATTTTCCTTGAGAATCGCACTGGGCGCCTGAATTAGGCGATCGGAAAGTCAGAGTCAAGCAGGTTTTCTGGGAAATCCTTGGCAAGTCGATTATTTCGAATCTCCGGGGGCAAAATAAACGACGATTCAGATGGCGTGGCGAGAGGCCGCTCGCGCCGGAGCACTAGGCTTTTACTCTGAAAAGCTCGTTTTCATTGCCCCTCAGTTCTGCTCAACAAATATTGAGAACAAAGAGGAGGAACTCATAAGCAGATCGGCAGAAGGTTAAAGGACAATGGCGCGTCGGTCCTGGTTTGGTGTCGGGAGAGCCCAATGAAGGGTTCGTGGCGCATTTGCGGAATACTCCGGCGCGACTGGCCGAGTACAATCACTCGAAGTGGGAAGTATGCGACAACATTCGCCAGAGTATATTAAAGGGCTTTACGTTTGCTTGACCGCGTCGCTGTTGTGTTAACTCCGGGCGGTTCGCCCTGACGGCGTCGGCCGCGCAGGATTCAGACTACACGAGGAAGGGGAGTGGGCTTTGTTTTTCTAATGGAGGGATGGCTGCAACTTTTCAGCCGTGTTTAATAGAGTTCTATTTGCTCCACATGACGCGGTCAACCGGGCCCGGTCTTTGGACCGGGCCCGGTTGAATAATATTCCCGCTATCCGTGATTAATGACGTTATCAATCGGAGTAGCGATCGTTGTTATCGCGCCACACCCGCGCAGTCCGGTTGTCGTAATAGCGGTCCCGATAGCGCCAGCCATAACGACTGTCGTAATAGCGGTCGTAGCGCGGATCATAGCGGCGATCATAGTATCGGTCATAACGCCAGTTGCGCCGCGCATAATATTCTGGATAATCATAGCCGTAGTAATAGCAGCCGCTCGCGAACGCCGTCATAATCGCTAGCAGCGCTATTCCTGCCATCGACCTAATTCTTGTTCGATTCATAGAAAATACTCCTTCCCGTAAATTCTCCACACACCTATACATTAGGCAATGCCTGTGCCAAAAAGCCTGGAAACCGTGGAAAGTTCCTGCTAAGAAAACACTGCTATTTCGCGGGAGAAGATATTGGTTGTTGGTGTGTTGCAGTTCCCGGACAGCGCCAACGAAATTATCAAAATGAAGAATGTCAGAGTTAACCGCACAGTCGTATGGAGTTTCAATTTCGAAAACGATCGGGAGGGGCCATGGAAATCTTCGATATTCATCATCATCTCGGTTCATTGACGGGCGGAAGTCTGCAGGAAGGAAATGACTGGCAGGACCATGATTACGCCAACCGTGTGCGGATCATGGAGGCGAACGGCGTAACGATGTCGGCAATCCTGGCCGCCACGGGTTATATCCAGGCGGACGGCATCAAGGACACGATGCGCTGCAACGATACGGTGGCCGGCTATCGTCGGCGTGACCCCAAACGCTTTCCGGTGGCCTGCGGCACGGTGGAACCGCTCCACGGCACGCGCTCGCTGGCCGAGTTGGAACGAATTAAACATGAACTGCGGTTGGAGGGAGTCGTGTGGCATAGCCGGTTTCAGGGAGTGGCCGTCGATCATCAGCTGATGCGGCCGCTGCTCAAGAAGGTGAGTGAGTTGGGACTTGTGCCCTTGGTTCACACCAATGCGGAGTCCAACCTGGAAGCGGTGTGGCGACTGGAACGTTTGGCGCTGGAATTTCCAGAGCTCACCTTCGTCTCGATGGATGCCTTGACGACGAATGCTAATAGCCAGCTCGCACTGGACATCGCCAAGCGAACGTCGAATATTCTTTTCGACACGGCGCATGTACGCGGATCGGCGTATATCCGACAATTCGTTGAGGCGGCGGGATCGCACCGGCTAGTTTTTGGTAGCCTGTTTTATTCGTATCCGGCGAGCTATGAACATTGTGCGACACTGGAAGAGATAAAGACGGCAAAGATCAGCGATACGGACAAGGCAAATATCCTCGCGTCGAACGCGAAAAGGCTCTTTGGACTGAATTAACCGCTTGCCGGAAACTCGGTCAGACTACCCGCGGACGCGCTCACGGAAGCAAAAATGAAAAACAGATTGCGGATTTTGATGCTAAATTTCACCGTCATTTTTATTGCCGGCAGCTCTCTCGACGCACCGGGCGAACAGATGGCGATGCTAAAAATAAACAAGGAATACGATAAAAGGACAGTGATAAAGAAATCGCTGATTCCCAATGGCGGGAACGGCTTGTTTGCTGTTGTAAAAATCAAAAAAGGCGAAGTGATCGGTGAGTTGGGCGGACGCCTGGTTGGGGACAACGACGAGTCCCTCGGCAATCACTACATCGCATCGATACCGAAATGCGCGTGGAAAGAATCGCATCCCTACAAATATATCGATAGCAAAGCTTACGGCGCCAACGTAAGCCGCATCAATTTCGCACCCAGCAAGATCAACGGGATAGACACGAACTTCCAAAACGCAGCCGTCAAACAGCTTTGCACGCATCCTTATTTTGTATTTCTAGCGTTGAAGGATATTGAACCCGGCGCGGAGATTTGGGCCAGCTATGGCTCGCACTATGAGTACGACAAGTTCATGGGGGCTCCGGAAGTGCGAGATTTTTTCTGCGGTCTATTGAAATTAGACTGCCGTGAAAAATTCACCTATCTGTACTAGTGTCCTGTCTGGCATCTCGCAGGGGCTTTTTGCCCGGAACCGGCACATCGAACGCATTAAGTGTCATCGCTACCATAACGTAAAAACCCACCGCCGCGACGAGTTCGACCATCTTTTCCTCTCCGAACATGGCGCCATTCCACGGGTGTAGGTTGCCTCGGATAACGTGAGCGTGGTGTTGAGCTCGAGCGTGACGTCGTAGACCAAACGCTCGTCCTCTTGCGTGAAATTCGGTGTGCGCCGCTCTCGAATCGCTTCGACGATATCGGATGAGATGCCTTCTTTGACTGCATAAGGCTCATGAATGAACCAGGCAAACTGCGCGGTCGCGATCCGCGCCGAGACCAGGATCATCAACTGAACCAGCCGTCTTTCGAGTCTCACCCGTGACGCGAACATGTCCTGGAGCTTAAGGCCGTATTCGGCCAGTTCGGGATTACGCAGCCAAATCGCAAAAGGACCGCGCACGTGGCCGCGCACGCGTTTCACTTGGTCGTAGATCCGCCGTTGCTCCGGAGTCAGTTGTTTTTCGTCGATGTCTGGTAAGCGTGGCATTGTCGTATCCTTTCGCTTCTGCTATTTCCTCGATGACACTCGATCCCATCTAGAGGATCCGGAGTTAGAAGTCAAAAGTAAAAGTGCAAAACAGTAAAACTACGGTTTTTGCCTGTTACCTTTGGCTCATCGTGACTTGCATTTTTGTTTCTGCAGATGTAAGCGATTGCAAAATTTGAGCGAATTATGAGCGGAGGACAAAGCAATGGCGCAAACAGCAACGAGTGATCAGAGTTGGGATCTGGAAGCGGATGTCGTAATTATCGGATCGGGGGCGGCGGGGCTGCCCGCGGGGATTAAGGCCGCGGATGGCGGGGCGTCGGTGATTGTCGTCGAGACCAATTATGATATCGGTGGACACGCAATCATCAGCGGGGGCAACGTGCCGTTGGGCGGCGGCACTAGCGCCCAGAAGAAGTACGGCATACAGGATACCCCGGACACGGTCTTCTCTGATCTCACCGATTGGACCATCGTGCAGCCTAATGGTTGGCCGGATTACCGTTACAACGACCGTGCGGTGATGCGCGCGTTTGCCGATCACTGCGCGCTGAGCTATGAATTTCTCTTGGAAAACGG
>VBKY01000028.1:8427-47074 GCA_005879255.1 Deltaproteobacteria bacterium | reverse complement strand
CGGGGAGAGTGATCGGCATCACTGCCGAGTACACACCGCGAATCATGCCAGGCCAGTCGATGCCGTTAAAGAGCTTTCGCAACGACGGTAATATCGAGAGCACTCAACCGACGATGAATATACGCGCGAAAAAAGCGGTGATTGTCACGACCGGCGGCATGACCAGCAACTTGAATTTTCGGCGCATGTTCGACCCGAGATTAACCGCTGTGCTGACGGTTGCGGGTGAACCCTATAGCTACCAGGATGCCAGCGGCGAGCTTGCTGCGACGGCGATCGGCGCTTCGCTTTGGGGCTTCGCAAACCAAACCTTGGAGAACGGGGACAATATTCGCACGAAGCGCGCGCTTGCGACCAAATACAATTACATGACGTGGGAGTTAGAGAGCCCGATCTTTCCGCTGGTCCGCTCGACCGGCTTGAACGTGAAGGACTGGCACGACTTAATTTTGGTCAATCAAGTCGGCAAAAGATTCTACGACGAGACCAAAGGCGATTATCCGCACGGCAACGTGTACAACGACATCAACCCCTACACGCCCAACGACTATCGCAACAACGAAAAGATCGATTACCATCCCGGCAAATACAATTTCTTCAATGCCGCGGTGGCGATGAACGAGTATTCCGAACCACCGGATTATTCCGCCGGGCCGGTATGGGCAATCTTCGACGCCGACGCCGTCAAGCGGGAAGGCTGGAAGGTGACACCGCCGTACGTCGATCTCGACGGCTATTTCTTCAGCGCGAATACCCTGGTGGAACTAGCGGCGGCGATCAAAAACGAGTATCAGGCAAAACCGATGAACGGCGCGATCTTGCAAGCCGCCGTGGATCGGTACAACTCCTTTGTCGATGCGGGGAAAGACAACGATTTCGGCAAGCCGGCGCCGAAATACAAAATCCAAACGCCGCCGTTTTATGCGGCATGGGCTACTCCCAATGTGCATGACACCCGTTCCGGCCTGCACATCAATGGCAAGTGCCAAGTGATGGATATGCACGCCCAGGTTATCCCTGGTCTCTATTGCGCCGGTGAATCGGCCGGTGGATTCAATCAACACGGACTCGGTCGCTGCACCACGCAGGGCTACATCGCGGGCCAGAATGCTGCGGCTGAACCGACAAGGGACTAATTTCGCCGACGATGGAAGCCTTTTTGTATCATCGATACAACGATTCGATAAAATCACCGGCTTGTAATTGACGGACGAATCGGTCGTCGAAGAATTTATTAGGGTCCAGATCTTTGGCCTTAGGATTTCGTTCGGCGAGCTCGTCTAAAACCGACCTCACTGCGTCAGCCGTCGGCAAAGGCACCTTCATCATGTATTTGGCGATTTGGATATCGTAGGACTCAGTAAGCAGATCCATGTCATTGGTCCGCAGATGCTTTGAGAGAACCTTCAGCGCAAACGTGCGATCTCTTTTCATCAAAGCGATTGCCTCGATCTGAGCCGAAAGATAACGCCGCACCAAGTCCGGGTCATCGCGAATGATTTCGTCACGCGTCGACACACCGGTCGAAGCGTAAGGAATATTGAGCGTCGGCATATGCAAGAGCACGCGATTGCCGAATTTTACCGCTCGGCTGGTGGCAGGATAGCCGAACACACCGCCTTGCACGCGGTTTCCCTGTAACGCACCGACAATCCAATCGCCGGCGCCGATCTCGACGATGTGGACGTCTTTACCCGGCTCCAGACCGAAGTGTTTTGCGGCGAGGCGGGCGCCGGTGTGAAGCGACGTGCCGTAACGGCTTATGCCGATGCTTTTGCCGCGCAGTTGTTCGGCCTTCTCGATTCCAGGGCGCACGACCAGATTCAGCAGCAGGGTGCCAACCATCGTTGCGACAATTTTCAAGTCGGCTCCGCCGACGGCGGCGCCGGTCGTTGTCCCTCCGGCGATCTGTACGAATGCGACTTCACCGGCGATCAGGGCGTTGGTTCCCTGCACACCGCTCGGCGTCGCGATGACTTCGACCTGCAAACCGTACTTTTTGAAGATGCCCGACTCGTGAGCCGCCCACGGAGCCACCATAGAGCCGGATATCGAGGTGATGACGGCGCGAATCTTCCGTAGCGACGACGCTTCTCCGGCGCGAGCAGACGCGCTGAGACTTAGACACCCGACCATACATAAAGCAATAAGCAGGCGTTTTTTGATCATCGATCACCTCTGTTACAACCTCAGTGAGTGATGCGTGACAGATAGCCGATCCTTGCGCCGCGAGTCAAATTGACTCGATTGTCGCTCCTGGGATCGCGCCGCTAGGCGCGTCAGGATGATTTTTCCAATGGGCGACGAAGCTCAAATCTGGAAACCGCTCAAACATCTGTCGAAATCAGTGCAGCGGTGTAGCCAGGCGGCAAATTGAACGCGAGAAAGCATTGACCATTTAAATGGCGCTGTGGTAAGCGAGGAGGGTACTCGGGTACGCGCGCAAAGCGCTATGAAGTTACGCAGACGATAAGAAATACAGGAGGACAGGAAGAAGTATGCAAAACGCCAAAGTCATCGATGCCGATGGCCACGTTCAGGACCGGGATGCGGATATCCGCGCATGCATGGAGGAGCCTTTTTGCCGAAGACAAGGACCGCTGGTCGCAAAGGACAAATGGGATAGCAGTATGTACGGTAAGCTCGGCATTGACGTCGCGGACGTGCCGACGCGACTGAGGGACATGGATCGGGAAGGCATCGAAGTGTCGGTTTTGTTTCCGACCAGTGCCTTCGGCATCACGCAGAGTCCGGAGAAAGACTACGCCGCCGCGTTCTGCCGCGGTTACAACGACTGGATTGCCGGCGTCTGCAAAGAAAGCCCGCGCCTGAAAGGAATCGGCTTGGTTCCTTTCCAGGATGTGCCGGCCGCGCTGGCGGAGGTCAATCGCGCTATTACGAAGCTTGGGCTCGCCGGCATCACGATCGCCTCATTCGGCCTAAAGGACCATCTCGGCGCACCGATTTTTTGGCCGATTTACGAAGAGCTTGAACGACTCAACACGCCGCTTCTTGTTCACAATTCCCGGCAAGGTCCCGCCGGGGAGATCCGCTTCGACACATTCTTGTTCGCCCATACTGTCGCCCGTCCATTCGAGACCATGATCGACTGCGCCGCGCTGATGTATGGCGGCGTCGCCGAGAAGTTTCTCAAGTTGAGGATTGCATTTCTCGAGTGTGGTTGTGGTTGGGTACCTTATTGGATGGATCGAATGGACGAAGAGTGGGAAAAACGGCAATGCGAAGCGCCATTACTCAAAGCCAAACCGAGCGAATATATTACCCACGGCAATTGGTTCTTCGCCGCCGAGCCGGAAGAGAGCACCTTGCCTTATGTGATGGACCGCATCGGTGACAAGAAGATTATTTTCGCCTCCGATTATCCCCATTGGGACGGCATGTTTCCGTACGTCGTCTCGACGATACGAGAACGTAAAGATATTTCGGAAGAGTCGAAGCAAAAATTTCTCGGCGACAACGCCAGGCGCTTATACGGGTGGGATTGAAGGCCGGTCCTGTTCGCCGAGTTGAAGCCGCGCTTAGCAAGGGGAAGACACAAGTTAGGCGTGAGTCATAGCAGGAGAGAAGGAGCCTATATGCGGCCGAAGCATCGCGGGATTTCGCGATCCATCACGATATTGCTCACGCTTTGCCTATGGACTTGTGTCGTCGCCGATGCCCAACAACTGCCGCGCTCGCTGACCATTGGCGCCAATCCGCCAGGCACAGTGTTCTATGCGTTGGCGAGCGGACTTGCCAAGTTTGCCAGCGAGGGCGCGCCGTTTCAGATGACCGTCCAGCCCTATACCGGCACGAGCACGTTCCTACCTTTGCTCAACACGGGCGAGATCGACTTCGGTATCAACAACGCGGTGGATATGGCGCTCGCCTATCAGGGGCCCGACCGGTTAAAGATCGGCGGTCGCAATCCGTTCCAACACACACCCAATGCGCGTCTGGTGATGCGCGGGTCGGTGTTGTTGACGGCGCCGCTTGTACGCAAGGATTCGCCGATTAAAACCATCCACGATATCCGCGGCAAGAGGGTCACAGGCGAATATCCGGCGCAGCTTGCCAACTGGTACAACCTGTTCGGTTATCTGTCAGGCGCGGGGATGAAATGGGAAGACGTCAAGATCGTTCCGGTGCCGGGCGTCAACGAAGGAGTCGATGCCTTGGTCCAAGGGCGCGCCGATGTCAGCCTTTGCGCGTTGGACGCAGCCAAGGTCAAGGAAGCCGACGCCGCCATCGGCGTACGTCATATATCGATGGACTGTTCTCCCGACGGAGAGAAGCGGCTGCGGCGTGCGGTACCCGGCTATTATCCGCATTGGCTCAAGCGCGGTCAGGCCACGGCGGTGGTGGAGGACACGTGCGTGAACGCGTACGATATCTACTTAACCAGCCACAAGGGAACTGCTGATCGAGTGATCAGCACGGTTCTCAAAGGTATCTGGGACAACATCGAGAAGCTCCCGCCGCTGCATCCGAGCTTCAAGGACTGGACGCGACAACGCGCCGTGGACCCGGACGTGACGCTTCCGTACCATCCGGCGGCGGCGCAGTATTATAAAGAGCGCGGTGTCTGGTCGGCGGCTCTGGACGACGCCCAACGGAAATTGCTTAGCCTCAACCCGTAGCGGGGCCGGTTGCGCCGCTGACGCCATTAGTGTCACGGTCGCGCGTCGTCTCATTTGTATATTCAATAACGCTGACAAGCAATTTTGAATCGCTGGGGATATTTGGAGAAATGAGGACGGAAGGATTATGTTTTTAGGATACGTACGCGGGATCTAGAAATTTAGCAGTGCTGGTGGCCGGTTTCTCTAAAAGCTACAAGTGCCGAGATCGTGAAGGAATATTTTCGAGACGCGCCTAGCTTGAGGAACGCAAGTCCGACATACGGGTGCGTTCCTTATACATGCGCATAGCGTAGTCTTCCACGGACGCCATATGGAGTTCTTCCGTATGCCGTTCTCCTTCGCGAGTCTGATATTCCAACTGGATTAGTCCGTCGGAGCTGGACGATTCGGAATTGCAGATCCGCAATAACCGGCCGTCCCTTTTTTCCACTCGGTGTCCGAGGGCACGGAGAATTTCAGGTAGTCCTTCAAAATTGACAAACTTGAATGAGCCGGCGCGATTGTCTCGGGCATTGAGATCTAGATCGTCGAGATCGGCAAGGGTGTAGCGCAATTCGACCAGCGACAAATGGGGCGGTGTTGGATCACCACATTGGAGAAAATACTCATCTTGATAACATCTCAGATCGAATAGATCGATATGGCGTTTTTCCAGCGCTTGACCAACGGTCCGTAATACCCGCGAATATGCATTTCTTGGTTGCATCGGGTGTTTTCTCTATCGTAAATTTTAATCGATGGCAAACGAAAATGGCGCGGCTCCCATGAAATTAGCACCGATTCGCTAATGCGAGAGCGACATCTTGTGGAGGATATGCGCGCAACGTGAGTGTCCGGATTTGGATAGCTTCCTTCGGCGTCTCTAAAGTCGCTCAACGTCTCAAAAAATGACTTGGGTTCGGCCGGTACCGGATCAAGCGGCGACGCTCTATGGCCTTACGAAAAAACAGCTTGATGGCTTTTTTGATCGATCAAGACACCGAAACCTCTACCTATGTGCCTTTCTTTGGACGGACGGCCTTTACACCGACTACACCGGCGGCATTGCCGGCGCGCTGGTAATCTTCTGCTGGCATCATCGTCGCGGCAAACACCATGAGATCACCATTGAGCGAATCCACTATGTGCCGACCGGTTCCAGCCGTCGTGACGTGATGGCGCTAACGGTTATCCTTAGTGCGCGCCTTGAGTCGGTTATCCGTGCTGTACCCGAGCAATGGGTGTGGATGCATAAGAGGTGGAGAAAGATTTCACAAGAATATGTTTTGGGCGCGACCGCCTAGTGTTTCCGCGTTAACTATCGAAGCGCGCGATCCGGTTTCGCCTGCGTCAAATTCTCGGTTTGACAATCACTCCTATCATCCGTTTTGCCTCTGTGCTCATATCGGTATAGGTAGAATCGGAGTTTTCCCGCTGCCGTTCGCGCTTCATTTGACGGCGTAGCTCATTCTGCATATATCCTTACTGGCGGCGGCAAGTTCGAAGCCATTGCAGATTTTCCGCGCTTACCATACTGGCAAGGGCGCCGCGTTCCCGCATGGCTAAAGTCATCGAATCCGAAGAGCGCGACAGCGCTGGGATACTTTCCACTTACCAGCTCTTAACGTTATACTTTCCGGCTTTTGTATTCGCTTTGGGCTACAGCATTGCGACACCCGCGATCCCGGTGCTGGCGAAATCGTTCGACACAGGATTCGGCATCGCTTCCCTTGTCATCGTCGTCCACGCGCTCGGCGGGCTCGTTGCAGCTGTGCCCACGGGCTTTTTGGTTGATCGCGCCGGGCGGCGTCCGATTCTGTTCGCCGGGCCCGTCCTGATGGCTGCGGCGTCGTGGTTGACGGCGCTGGCGCATTCTTTTCCGGAACTGCTCGCGTATCGCTTCATCGGCGGGGCGGCGATGGAAATGTGGCGTCAGGCGCGGTTAGCGATCATCGCAGACGTCGGCAAACGCCGTCAACGTGGCCGGCAGATGAGCGGCATGGTAGGGATCGAGGGCGCCGGCAGGCTGCTCGGTCCGGCGCTGGGCGGCTTTCTCGCTGCCTGGAGTATCCGCGTCCCTTTCATGGCGCACGGTGCGTTGGCATTGCTGGCCATTGTGCCGAGTTTCTTTCTTGTGCGCGAGTCGGCACCAAGCGTGCACAGAACGAATGGTAGAAACACGGAAGAATCTCTGGACACCCGGGCATTGTTGGCGTTGATGCTCGATCCACGCTATCGCGGTTTTTTTTGCGCTCAATTCTTTGCGTCCATGACTCGTGGTGTGCTGTGGGGGGGAACGCTGCTGCTTTATGCAACCTTCGCATACGGCGTCGGGCCGAAGGGCTTGGGCGGACTGGCGACCACCAGTACCATCGTCGGCATTCCGATCACACTATCTTGTGGTTACTTGATGGACCGATTCGGGCGCAAAACCACGATGGTGCCGGGTTTCATGTTCATATCTCTCGGTCTTTGGTTTCTTGCCTCGAGCGCGGTGTGGCACTGGAGCCTGGGGTTTTTCATCGCCGGCTTTCTTTGGATTCATTGCGGTCATGCTGTGACCGCGGGAAGCATGCAGGTGCTAGGATCGGACATGGCGCCGGCCAACGCGCGTGGCCGGTTCTTCGGTTTCTGGCGCCTCATCGGTGAGATCGGCAGTCTGGTTAGTCCGGCTCTCTTTGGTTTGGTGGCGGATCAGATCGCATACGGCGCGGCATTCGCTTTATTTGGTTTTTGCTCCCTCGCCACTGCGGCGCTGCTGGCATTTTCAGTGAAAGAAACCGTCGGCGGGGAAATTGCGTCGGTAGAGCCCGCTAGTCAATCTCAGCTTGAGCAATCTTGATCTGTTTCGGTCGTGCTGTGATCACCTCTCGTGGTTCGTTGCACTGCGCCGTTTGGCATTTTTGACGTTCTCTGGCCCGCGCCGTCATGGACTGTTGACGGTTTCCCTAGCGGACCCCAGCGTTGCGGGAAATGCGCTTCCCGACTAAAATATGGATTGGAATTTACTGCTGCTCGCGTCGCTTCGAAGCTACGGCGTCATTGCGTAAGTCGAAGATGGCGGAGTAGGAGCCTCACGATGCCGCACGCAAAGTCGTTACGAGCCATAGGTCAATCTCTCGAATCTCTCGGAGTCGTGGCCTTTGTCATGGAAAGGGACGGACGCAACTACGTCGTTCGCAGCGACTCCCTGCCAGACATCGCGCAATTGGACACCCGAAAAAGCCTCTCAGAGAAAGTGTGGGATTCCCAAAAGTCGTCGCGCAGGGGTGCTCACTTGCTGCGCGATGACGGTTCACTCCATTACGAACCCAGTTATGTCTCCTGGCTCGACGCTCAAGGCAGAAGAAAACGGCGCAGGCGACTTTCTGCGCAAGCAACGGGAACCATGAAATTTTCTCAGCTCCTGCGTAGTGTCGGCAGACACATCGATCGACTCGAGCCGCATGCATTTACCATTTCCTGGACCAAAGACTCCGTGTCGGTCGAATATGATTTGGGTGACGGTCAAAAAATCACCGAAATTCTCTCCATCGACAAATTACGCGAGCTGACGGTGCGAATGCGCGTTCGACGGGCACGGCGGCGCTAGCACGAAGTTACTCAGGGCGGCGCAATTGTTATCGTCGGAACCATTGAAGTCAGTTTGTCATTGCTTGGGTCCTATTGAGAAACGGCGGTGGCATCGACAAACCTTGGGGGCTGGAATGCGGAGAATCGCATGACTTCTCGAGCACCAAAGAAATCAAGCTTCGAAGTGACGGCTGTTTCAACAATGATGTTTTTGGCGATGCTAGGCTCCGCCAGCGCGCAGGCCGATTGGCGGAAAGACTGGGAGCGAAGTGTCCAGGACGCGAAAAAGGAAGGCAAGCTCGTCGCCGGCATCCCGGCCCGGGCTGAATTGCGTAAGCAACTCGAAGCGGTTTTCAAGCCGAAATTCGGCGTTGAAATGGAACTCATGACTGCCCGCGGTCCGCAAAACGCCAGCCGCATCGCCGCAGAATACCAGGCGGGAGTAAGATACTTCGATGTGTTTATCGGCGGCAGCGGCACCTACGAGTCACTGGTCGAAGCAGGCATGGTCGAGCCACTGGACGCGCTGATGATTTTGCCGGAAGTGAAGAATGCGCAAAATTGGTGGGGCGGACATGTCTGGGAAGATAATTTGAGCGGCAACCGGCATCTCTATTCCTTTGTTGCCGAAGCCGGCACCGGCGGGTTCTGGTACAACACGGAAATCGCAAACCCCGGCGAGCTGCGCTCGCTGGATGATTTTTTGCACCCAAAGTGGAAAGGGAAGATCGGCTTTCTCGATCCGCGCACGCCAGGATCGGGGCAATCGATCTGGTCGTTTCTGTGGGACATTAAAGGTGAGGCTTACTTAAAAAAGCTCCTGCAACAGGATCTCTTCATCAGCAGGGACCAACGCCAGCTAGGCGATGCCTTGGCGAAAGGTAAGCTGGCCTTCGCGCTCGGTGTGAGCTTTTATACTCTCGAAGGATTTCTCACCGCTAATTTACCAATCAAGGAACTGCCGCCGATCAAAGAAGGCTTACCATCGAGCAACGGGTCAGGCGTTATCGGCGTGGTCAAGAACTCGCCGCATCCCCAGGCGGCGCGGGTTTTTGTCAATTGGTTGCTGTCGAAGGAGGGTCAGGACCTCTATGTCAAGGTTATGCACCAATCGACGCGCCGTCTCGACGTCGATACGAAATGGCTCCAGGAACATGGCGTGCGCGCTGCCAAAGACGTTCTGACGGCTGGAACAATATCACAAACTGAGGAACCATCTCGAAGACAAGTACACGAAGGTCAGAATCCCAGCGGCGAAATTTGCCGAAGAAGTGATTAAATAGGTTCCAGCCGTTCAAGCAGTCCAGAGAATTGAATCCGATCCCACACCGACGGCGTTACGATTGAATGGCTTGAACGATTCGAACGTTTATACTTTGGGCATTTCACACTGCACTCCTGTTTGCTTCATCTCGTCTTCGTAGTGTTTACGGATGTGTGGATCTTCGTCGGCATATTCGATCAGTGTGCCGCCTCGCTTGACGTCGATGTAAACTCCGTCTTCGCTGCGTTTGTCGGCAATCTTAAATCCAAGTGGGTGAATGCGGCTGCCATAGCGCAGCGCCAGATGGCGCGCCGGTTGCGCCCCGGTGTTGAAATGCTGGTGAAACCATCCGCCCGGCGGGCAGTAGACACTGCCGGCTTTCCACTTCACCTCCACAACATCTGCGCTTCGTCCCGCTTCATAGGGTCGCGTGCCGATCTCTTTTGACCACAACAGCACATACCCGGACGACTGCAAGCCCAACAAAATTGCTCCAGGGCCATGGTAATGCGCCTTGTGGTATCGCCCCGCCGGCCACTGGGCTAGGTGGCCGATCAGACTATTGCCGGCCAATTCAAACTGAGTGATGCTCACGCCGGCGCCTTTCACTTCCCGCTTGTCGATACTCGCTGACTGTATGTCCGTGATGAAGTTGGTTTCCCAGATATGCTGCATGCCCGACTCGTAGCGCTTGTGTCCCTGGTTAAAATAACCCTCGGCGGCCGAGTAGCGGTCGGCAAAATTGTACGGGCAGTTGAAAACAAACTCTTCGTTGTGAACGACGTCCATCACCAGTGGAGCGTTGGTGACGGCGAGAAATTTTACCGGCGTGCGACCGCCGTTGAGCAGGCGATGCCAGGTATTGAGCGGTGGTGCGAAGAGACTCCAGGGACCCCACTCAAACATCTGCTTGCGACCGCCGTCTTGCCAAACTTCAGCGGCGCCTTGGCCTTCCAGGACGCAGATAACTTCCTCGTAAAAATGTCTTTCGGGGTTGAGCGTGCCGCCGGCGGGAATTTCTCCGACATACATGCCGGTGACGCCCTCCATGCCGTAAAGGTTGACGAAGGCAGCATTGCCGCCCGTGCGCGCCCAAGGTGCCATGGCGATATTCCGGACATCCTCGACTCCATAGCCGTCGACCACCGGAATGCCTTGGCGAGCCATCCATTTAAAGTACGCCGTCTTCTGAAACGCTGCCATTAAGGCCTTCACCCGTTCATCTTGTGCCATGGGAATAGCTCCTCATAATCTCGCAGGCTCTCACTGGCGAAACATATGCACTGTCGAAAGGTAGCATAGTCTTGATGGGCCAGAAAACCTTTTAGGTGATTTTCAGTTGTCGAAGTCGACTTGTGGGGCTAAACTAGGTGTTGAAATGCCGCGAACGAAAACATTATGCCTGATAGCCATCGTTTTTCTGTCTTTGTCAGCATGTACACATCCACTGACCATGCATTCCCGAGACGGCGAGAAACTCAATGGTCGTTGGCGTTTCGCGCGCGAGGGAACGGGGCTGATTCAGGTTATCGCTGCAGACGGAGAAGTACTGGTCGGCGCGTTCAAGCCGGTTCCGCGCCGGAATTTTTTCGAAAGTTACCAAAACGCATTTGGCGGCGGTTCGATTAACGCAGATGGTCCCGACCTGTTTGCGTATGGCAATGTCTTTGGCGGACTTCTCGGCAGCTCCAGCACGTTGGCCGATATTGCCTACGGCGAAAACTATAACAAATCGTCCGGCGAGTCGATCCAGACCGTGAGAGGGCCGCTGCTATATTGGACCGCCACCTTACAGGGCGACAGAAGAACGATGATGCAATGCTTCTTGATCGGATCTTCCTCAACGGGCCGTGGCCTCGGCAGATGCAAAGGCCGCACGGGAACAGAATACACTGTCGAGTTCTAGTGACACCGGCGCGGGCTATCGTTCCGTGGATTTAGCGAATTTTACCGGCTAAATCTTCATTCGTCCGGTGTTCATTGCTGGAAATAAAGCACAAGTTTTATGGCAGATTTGATTTGAGCAAATTCACCTCTTAGGGAACGACGTCCTGCCTGCCTTAGAGCGTGATCCCTAGGGTTTTGCGAATGCTCGCGCTTGGAATGTGTTGACTGCGAACTAGACGATTCGCCGCCAATCTCGCGTCGTGAGTGGAAGCCCCGCCGCTTTCGCGCCGCGCGCCGGCCGACGTGCTGTCGCGGGAAGCTCCTGAGACCGTTGCACCTTGTCTCTAATTTCTGCCCAAGAGTAGTGGCGGGTCTTGCGCAATTTGATGAGCGCGTCATAGCTTTTGTGCAGCGATTGTTCACTGCCACGCAAGCCGACTTTGGCCATGACCGACTTGAATTGACCGAAAGTGAGAGTCTTCCTTTGACTCGCTGGCGTCGTGAGTTGGAATACCGGCAGCTGCTTGGACTCTGACCGCTTCAGGCTCTGCGGCAATGCTTCGATCACATCACCGCGCCGCTCGCGAATGGTAGGCTGACGATTGCGCAAATGTTTGAGGCGTTGATCGATCCAGGACACGCCTTTGTGTAAGGCGCAGCTTACCGCTTCGTTCTCCGTGGTAACGCGAGTTGTAAATCTGACGAATGCCGATTCACGCGTCGGACCGATGCACCAGGTAATATCCGCCTGAGGTACCCAGGAATTGGTCGCTGTGTCAAAACTGGGAAAAGCCATGATGACGTGCTTGCGATGTAATCGATTCCACATAGCAATTAACTCCCCTGCAGATGGACGATTAGAGCGTGCAAAGAGCTAATTCACCGGTGAATTTATTGATTAGGACAGCGAAGGAGAAGGTCCACCTGCGCCTTATTGTGACGGCACAAATTGCAAAAGGCAAGGACCGAGCAAAAAGATTTTTTTAGGGTGTTTTGTGAAAGAAGATTCTCGCACCGCCGCGAATGCAGCAGCGGTGCGAGAGGTTCAGGGACCTGTTGAAATCTACTTAGTTTATGCGGCTCGTTTGAGTGAATCCTCCTTTGAGTGGATCTTGATTTTACTCAAACAGCTAGTCCTAACGGCGCCAGTAGTGCCACCAACCCCAATCTCGATCGTAGTCATAGCCTCGTCTCCACGCGTATCGATCCTCCCACAGTTCTCTTCGCTCGCGGGCAATCGCAGCTCTGTCCTGAGCGAGTTCGCTCGGATCCGCGCCACGCCGGAGGTCCCGACGAAATTCTCGTCTGGTATCGTTTAACTCTCGTCTATCGTGCCGCAGCTCCCTATGACGACCCCAATCAGCCATTGCAGGAGCAGCCACTGTCAATAATCCTCCCAAAATCAAACCACTTGCGATTATACTTTTGGTCTTCTTCATAGCAAAATTCTCCTCCTAGTAATTTTGACGAAATAGTGGTCGAAAGGTTTCAGTAGCCCTCTTGGGACGTGTTAATTTAATGTTTTCGCGGAATTCGTATTGGATTTGGATGTAACCCTCAATAATTGACCATGATCGATCCCGTGAATTGGGCAAAAGTTTTTTTGCGTTTCGGCGGGAAAAATCCTGCAGCTGTCTGAAAGTTTTTGCTGATTTTACCGACATATCGCTCGATCAGCAGGTAAACCCTCAGTGTATACCATTGGCATAGAGCTTGCGCCTTTATACCTTTCGTTTGTTGAACAGCGAAATTTCAAAAAACCGTCCGTGTGCAATCAGACTGGGCAAATCATCCACGAATTCTATTCAAACAAAATGAAGACAGTCTCTTTGGTAGGGAAGGAGGCGGTTATGGCTAAAGCGAAAATGCGGCGGGGCATCTACTTGTTCTTGTTCATTTGCTCAGTTGCGCTCGGTTGCGCGCCGAGCAACGGTGACCGCGGCGGTCGGTTCACTTTTGCTGGCACCGCTAGAGGTCCGGACTTCATCGTATTGGCAAAGGAACTACAACCAGCAGTAGTCAATGTATCGGCAGCCATAGCAGGAACCGTGGCGTCACCAAGCGGGCAAGGCCGGCAAGGGGAGCCGGAGGGCGAAACGATGGAGCGATTTTTTGGCGCTCCGCCGCCGTCAGGCCAGGCACCACAACGTAGTCAGGGATCGGGCTTTATTATTGGATCCGACGGAATGATATTGACCAATGCTCATGTCGTTGAGGGTGCCAAAAAGATTACCGTTAGGCTTTTCGACAAACGAGAATTTGACGCCCGAGTCGTCGGCAGAGATCTTCGGACCGATGTCGCCGTGATTAAGATCGAAGTCACGGATAAGTTACCGACGATCAAATTGGGCGATTCGGACGATCTTGAAGTCGGTGAATGGGTCATGGCTGTCGGAAACCCGTTCGGATTGGATAATAGCGTAAGCTCCGGTATCGTGAGCGCAAAGGGAAGGCATATCGGTGAAGCTTATGATCGACTAATCCAAACGGACGCACCGCTCAATCCCGGCAGTTCCGGCGGCCCATTGGTTAATCTAGACGGCCGTGTCGTCGGCATCAATAAAGCGATCGTTAGCCAAATGGGCGGCGGAAGCATTGGAATCAGCTTCGCGACGCCAATCAACTTAATCAAAGAAATACTGCCGCAGCTTCAGACCAATGGCAAAGTTACTCGAGGCTGGGCTGGAGTGGCGATCCAAGAGATTACGCCGGCGCTGGCCGATACGCTAGGTCTTGGACAAGCCAGCGGTGCCCTCGTCGCGGGTCTCGCAAAAGGTGGCCCGGCGGAACGCAGCGGCATAAAAGTAGGTGATGTGATTACGGAATATGATGGCAAGAAAGTGACGGATGCTTTGGATCTGCCGCTCTTGATTGCGCGAACGCCGATCGCAAAGCAGGTTCCAATTAAGATCAATAGAGAAAAGCAGGAACTGCGCTTGGCCCTGACCATTGCCGAACTACCGGAACGGCCAACGCAAATGAAACGAGACGAAATTGGCTGAGCGACGGTTTTATCCCAACGTTATTACGCAATGTAATAGCGTCGTTCGTTGAAGTTCGTTCGCCTGCCTGCGATGGGCCACACAGGCACTGTCGCAGGCAGGCGTTTGTCCCCGTGATTATCACTCGCATAGCAACCAGCACTCAATGTAGGTTACTTTCCGTGTCTGCGGTGTTAACGACCGCGGCCTGCCAGATCCTTAGTCTTGTCGCCGTTTGAAAGTTGGGTATGATAGGGCTGTCTGGGCCAGATTCGCCGATGAGACAGCTCATTGACAAGCTACGAGCATTAATTGTGGGCAGCGCTGCCGCGGCAAATAATCTGCGCAAGCGCTTAACCGAGGCGCGACCGGACGCTGCGGAATCGCGCCTCGAGGCGCTCGAGCGGGCGATGGAAATTCAAGTGACGCTGAATGAAACCGTCGATGCGGAAATCAAACTCGTCCATTCGCTTCTGGAAAGAGTACAGAAAAGACTACAGGTCGTTATCGTAGCTCTGATCGCCGTCGGCACGTTAGCGGTGCTTGCGCTGGCCGCGGCGTTTATGAAGTAAACATCTACATATTCCCGTCACAATTTTGTTTGGACCACCATGGGCTGAGATACACCGCTCACTTTGTAAGTCGCCACTCATGCCTTTGCTTCGTCTTGAAGATATTTCGCTTGCCTACGGGCATATTCCTTTGCTCGCTCGTGTCGACTTTCAGATCGATGCCGGTGAGCGGGTCTGCTTGGTGGGCCGGAACGGCGCCGGCAAGACGACTTTGCTGCGAGTCGTCACCGGAGCGGTGGCACCGGACGAGGGCGAAATATGGCGCATGGATACGCTGCGCATTGCCCATCTCGAGCAGGAAGTCCCGCCGGACACCGACCAAACGATATTCGAAGTCGTTGCCTGCGGATTGGGAGAGCTGGGCCGTCTGTTGACCGAATACCACCAGATGAGCCAGCGAGCTAACGTGCCCGACCGCGAAACATTAAATGGCTTGGGGCAATTGCAAGCGCGCATCGAGACTCTTGGCGGATGGAACATAAACCAAAAAGTCGAGACTGTGTTGACCCGCTTGAGCTTGCCTGGAGACAAGCGCTTATCCGATTGTTCCGGTGGTATCCGCCGACAGGTCATGCTGGCGCGGGCCCTGGTCTGTGAGCCGGATCTTTTGTTGCTCGACGAGCCGACCAACCATCTCGATATCAACGCCATTACATGGCTCGAAAGCTATCTGCTCACGTATCAGGGAGCGTTGATCTTTATCACCCATGACCGCACTTTTGTGCGTCGCCTCGCGACCCGCCTCGTCGAGCTGGATCGTGGCAAGTTGACGTCTTTTCCCGGCAATCTCGATGCGTATCTGCGCAAGAAAGAGGAGTTGCTCGAAATCGAAGAACGAGCATTCGCCAAATTCGACAAGAAACTCGCCGAAGAGGAGGCATGGATTCGCCAGGGGATCAAAGCCAGACGGACACGAAACGAAGGCAGGGTAAGAGCGCTGCAGGCGCTGCGCCGTGACAAAGCTCAACGATTGGAAGCACGGGGCAAGGCGCGCTTCGGCATCGATGCCGGGAATGCGTCCGGTAAGTTAGTCGTGGATGTGCGCCGGGTCAGTTTTCGTTACGCCGAACATTGGATCATTCACGATTGCTCCACCCGAATTCTTCGCGGCGAGCGAGTCGGCATCCTCGGCCCGAACGGTTCCGGCAAGAGCACGCTGCTCAAACTGATCTTAGGCGAACTGCAACCGACTTCCGGTGAAGTGGTGTTGGGCACGCGGTTACACGTGGCCTACTTCGACCAGCACCGCCGTATGCTCGATCCAGAGAAAACCGCGCGCGAAAACATGAGCGATTCGGATTACGTAACAGTCAAGGGTCGTGCGCGCCATGTGATTGGCTATCTCAAGGATTTTTTATTTGCTCCTGAGCGCATCGACTCTCCCGTGAAGGCGTTGTCCGGTGGTGAGCGGAATCGGCTGTTGCTGGCCAAAATCTTTACCCGGTCTGCCAACATGATTGTCTTGGACGAGCCGACTAACGATCTCGACGTCGATACACTCGAATTACTCGAAGATCTATTGGCCGATTACGATGGAACGCTGTTGCTCGTGAGCCATGACCGGACTTTTCTCGACAATGTCGTCACCAGCACTCTGGTCTTCGAAGGGAACGGCAAGTTCGGCGAATATGCGGGCGGCTATGAAGATTGGGAACGCTATCAGCGCTCCATTCCCGCGCCTTCCGCCGAGCCGCAAAGAGGCACCAGAGAAACTCCCCGGGCCGCTGCTTTGAAGGGACTGAATGACGAGCCACGCAAACTCACGTTCAAGGAGCAACGCGAGCGCGAGACTTTGCCGGACAGGATCGAAGCGTTAGAGGCTGAGCAGGCCGAACTTCACAAACTCATGGGCGAAGCCGATTTCTACCGCCGACCGAGCGATAGAATCGCCACGACTATGGAGCGGCTGGAAACGGTCAAACGCGAGCTCGAAGCCTGCTATCAGCGGTGGCAAATTTTAGAATCCGTCGCGGGGGCGGCGAAGAGCTAGCATCCTGGTACAAGTCCGCACCCGAAGTGAAAATTCTTCGCCCGCGGCTCAGAATGACATTGCGAGCCAGGACTACTTACTCTTATTACTCTTACCCGTACTAGGCCGGTGAATTAGCGAACGAGAAGCCTGGCACTGCGGTGCCATTGTATCCGCCCGGCCTTGTTAACTGATTGCGGTCCCCGACGACTGGCCAGCATGCCCGCACTAAGGTTTTGTCCGTTCGTTGTCGATCATCTCGATAGCCTTTTTACGAAGCTCGTCGTTGCTATTCACTTTCTGGACTGTCTGGCTGTAAGACTCAATGGTCAGGCCTTCTTTTGCGAGCGCGTTGTCAATTTTGGACTTCGCTTCCTTCTGGATTTCGATGCTTTTCTGGGGATCCTGCGTCTCTTTTAGTTGGGGACCGTACGTCTCACGGATCTTCTCGACTTGAACATAGACTTTGGCAAACGATTTGAGTTGTCCATCATCGACGCTGGCCGCCGGTCCGCTCGAAGGTTCCTGTGCATGTCCCGTTTCCGGCACGAAGGTTACTAGAGAAAGGACAGCTGCGAGAAAGATGGGAGCGGTAAACTTTACAATGCGCATCCGACACCTCCAAGGAAAAATAATGCTTATGGATGGGCAAGACATGTGCCAGAGTGGATTTTACTTTGGTTTTGTCGAAGACCTGTCGTTGCATGATCTTTTCTTGTATGAATTCTCCTGCACGATCGGATTGGATATCATGCAAGACCGATCTGTCTTGGACCTGAAAGAAAGAGAGATGAATACTGTTTAGTCGGGAGCGGAGAACAGTTGTCGTTTCGTTAGCGTTCAAAATTCCGCTGGTAGACAGCAAATCGCTGACATGATTATAAAGGGACCATGCCATTCTCAAAACTAGGCCTTTCTCCGAAGGTGCTCGAAGGCGTCACCGCCGCGGGCTACACCGATCCAACTCCGATTCAGCTCCGTGCTATTCCGCTCTTGATGGCCGGGCGTGACCTGATCGGCTGCGCGCAGACGGGTACAGGCAAGACCGCTGCCTTCGCTCTACCGATTCTCTCCCGCTTGGAGCAGCGCGGCGCTTTGCGAGCGCTCGTGCTCGAACCGACGCGCGAATTGGCCGCTCAGGTCGAAACCGCGATCCACGATTATGGCCGCTTCACCAACCTGCGCACCGCCGTCGTATTTGGTGGCACGGGTTACGGGCGGCAAGACCAGGTTTTGCGTCAAGGCGTGGATATTCTGGTGGCGACGCCTGGGCGTTTACTGGATCAGATAAAGCGCGGCATGGTCAAGCTGAATCAAATCGAGATTCTCGTGCTGGACGAAGCGGATCGTATGCTCGATATGGGTTTCATGCCCGACGTGCGACGGATCATCGAGCGCTGTCCGCGTGCGCGCCAGACCATGCTCTTTTCCGCCACGATTCCGCCCGAGATAGAGCAGCTGTGTAAATTTGCGTTGCGCCATCCCGAGACCGTCGAGATCGGTCTGCGCCGCTCGGCCGCCGAGACCGTGACTCACGCCTTATATCCAGTGGCCAGCGATCAGAAGGAAGTCCTGTTGGAGGAGCTTCTGAAACGCACCGACTTCGATCAGGTGTTGATTTTTTGCCGCACCAAGCACGGCGCCGACCGGGTCGCGCGCAAGCTGCATCAGCAAGGTCGGGCCGTTGCCGTGCTTCACTCCAACCGCACGCAGCGCGAACGGGAAAAAGCCTTGAGCGGTTTTCGCGACGGCCGTTACGAGGTGATGGTGGCTACGGACATTGCCGCGCGCGGCATTGACGTGGAGCAGATCAGCCACGTCATCAATTTCGACGTGCCGCACCATCCCGAGGATTACGTGCACCGCATCGGCAGGACGGGCCGCGCGCAAAGCGTAGGGGACGCCTTCACGATCATGACCGGCGAAGACGTCCGCGAAGTCGCGGCTATCGAACACTTCATCGGCCAAAAAATTCCCCGTGTAAAGCTCGATGCCTTCGATTACTCATACACCCGCCTGCTCGATAGCAACCCGCCGCCGGCTTTCGGCGGCAGACGTCCTCGAGGGAGATGGCGGTGAGATGCGGCGGCGGGCGCGTCAAGAGATGGATGTTGGCCACTCCGCCAGCAATCTGCCATAGCCCTTCACGGAATACTTCAATCCCAGCTTCGATAGCAGATTCCAAATCATCGCCGAGTTGCTGGTGATGACTGGAACATTCAAGGCGTCTTCAATCCGTTGGATGATCGGCAGCGGGTCCATGGTTGCGCCTTGGAAATAGATTGCTTGCGCCGGACTTTTGCCGAATGTTTCTGCAACTAAATCAAAAAGGTGATCCGAGCTTAGATTCAAAGACGTGCCGGGTATGCGGTTGTCGAACGATGGACCGAGGTGCACAGTGAAGCCAAGTTTATCGACATGGGTTTTAATGCTTTCATTCGACGTCCGATCGAAAGGCGTCATGAGCAGTGCTGATTTAGCGCCGAATGCCGTGAGAGCGGCGACGGCTGACGCTATCGCGCTTACGACAGGCAATCCGATCGCGTTGGCGACTTTCGCTTCTATACCGGGGTTGAATAGCGTCACGAATCCGCCGGTGAGCATCAGACCTTCGACTTTATGCTCTCTGACCAACTCGCGCGCGCGATCGATAATTACATTCTCCTTACCGGCAAGATCCTGGTAGGACTCGCCGAGCAAACCGAGGCCTTCGTGAGCAATCGAAACGCCCGGCGGCAAGATGTTTTGCAGTGACTTAAAATGCGGCCGATTGGGAGTCGCCGGCGACAGAATGCCGATGTGAACTGCGCGGGTGGATTCCATTTGTTCCTCCTTCGTGACGCTCCGCCTATAACATGAAGGGGAGCTTTTCACTAGCCATTTGAGCTCTGCGAGTTTGACCTACGATAGCGAATTCCGCATAGTCGAATTTCACTTCTCTTAGTTGGAGGAAATAGTGCAATTACGTATCGCCGCCGTCGATCTTATCAGCAACACCTGTTTTCCCGCTCTCGCCGCGGACGAGCTGGGTTTCTTTAAAGCAGAAGGGTTGGATGCGCGCATCGAGCTGGTCGCCATGCTTGGCGCAACCAAAGCGCTGCGCGACGGCAGCGCCGACGCGATGGTCGCCGGATCGGTGCATGATGTGTTAACGGAATTTCCCGACTGGAGAGGGGCCAAGATCGTTGTTGCGCTGTCGCAAGGAACACCATGGCTGCTTGTGGTGAGAGCCGATCTAACAGCGAAGCGCGGCGACATCAAGGCCATCAGGGGACTTCGTCTCAGCGCAGCTGAAGGGCCCGATCTGGCGCTCAGGCAAATGCTGATCGGCGCCGGCATTGACCCTTCGCACGACTTACAGATCGTCGAGTTGCCCGGCGCCAAGTCGCGCGATGTTTCCTTCGGCGTGTTTGCCGCGCGTGCTCTCGAAGCCGGTCAGATCGACGGCTTTTGGGCGAACGCCATGGGCGGGGAAACTGCCGTCAGCCGCGGCGCGGGAAAAATCTTGGTCGACGTGCGGCGCGGCGATGATCCCGGCGAAGTGCGCTATTTCACCTTTGCAGGAATGGCGACGACGGATAACTTTGTCGAGCGCGAGCCCGAAGCGATCGCCGCCGCGGTGCGGGCGATTGTGAAAGCGCAAAAAGCTCTACGCAAGGATCCGTCCTTGGCCCAAGACGTCGGTAGGCGCAAATTTCCAAAAGACGCCTCGGAATTGATCGCCAGAGTCGTAGAGCGCGATGTGCCGTTTTACAATCCGGTGATCAGTGAAGAAGCAGTGGCAAAAATGAATCGCTTTGCTCAATCCGTGGGACACCTGAGTGGCCCCGTGCCGTACGCAAACGTGGTCGCGATCGAGTTTCGTGAGCTGTGGGATGCCTAAGCTTTAACCATGGCGTGGGCTGGTTTCTTCACCAGCGCGTAAAGTAGGCTCGCGACCAGTAATAAAGCCGCCGAGGACCAAATCAGGATTTCGTAGCTCCGCGTGTGGTCATAAATCGCGCCGGCGATCACCGGACCGAAGACGCTGCCCCAGGTGGACACAAAGCTCATCGAGCCGCGGATCTTGGCAAAGTTTCTTCGCCCAAAATATTCTCCGACTGTGGACCAGTTAACTGGAAAAGTGGACTCCACCACGCTGAAAAGTGCGGTAAATAGTAAGATCGCAAGCTCACCTTTAGCCTGCAGCAGCAGAATCATCGATAACGTCGCTAGAAGCATGCAAGCGGCCATCAGCCTCGGCTTATTGAGACGATCGCCGATCCAACCGAACAAAAGGTGAGAGGGAACTGCCATGAATGCTTGTGCTGCGAGGAAAACGGCCGCCCGCTGTTGGTCCAATCCTTTCCAAACCATGAGAGCTATATAGTGCACATTGATCGCGCTGAGAATGATGACGCGTATCGCGGTCGCACAGGTCAAGAACCAAAAGGATGATGTGCGTAATGCCCGAGCGAGTGAAAAGTTGATCTCTTCATCCGACCGCGTTTGATCGTCATGACGGAAGGTGTGCTCGGCGATAACCGGATCGCCGTCGGGTAGCAGTCCCATGCTTTCCGGTGAACGACGAACCAGGAAAGCCAGCGGTATGCCAATAACGAGAAAAGCGACACCACAGCCAAACGTCGCTTGGCGCCAGCCAAACGCGTGAACCGCTGCCGATAATATCGGAGTAAAAATAAATCCACCGATACCGATGGAGCCACTAATGATCGCCATGGCCATGGTTCGATTGCGAATAAACCAGGTATTGGCGATCAACATCGGCGCATCCATGAATCCGGCGTGAAACGAGAGGGAAACCACGCCCATGTAGACAAGCAGAAGCGTAACGTAGCTGTTGACGCCGGAGAGCAACATGTGGCCGACCCCGGTCATCAGGAGAGCCATGATCATTAGAGGGCGGGGACCATGACGGTCCATGAAATAGCCCGCGATGGGTCCTTCGAAGGCGCCTTGCGCACGCGCCAAAGAAAACACCAACGATGTCGCTGCTCGGTTCAATCCCAGATCTTGGCTCAAGGGCAAAAAGAAAACAGAAAAGCCGTAGAAATAGAGACCTCCTCCGAGAATGCGGAGAATCGAGCCGACGGCCACCATACGCCAGCCGTAGTACAGATCGGACAGTCGTCCGCACCAAGTACGCAACATAACGAGCTCTAGACAAAATTATCGCAGCCGGAAAATCACACGGCGAGACAACAAGCGTGAACCAAATTCAAAGTAACCGACGCGACGGCTTAAAGCAATCTGGCGATTTTGAGTTTGCAGTGATTCCACTGCATTCGGCAACAAGCCGGCGATGAGATAATTTTAGTGCGCTTTGCGCAAACACACACGGCAGGAACTCGTCGCCGGGATGTGAATTCAGTCCTTTATTGCTACTCGGCAGAAGTTTTCCCGGATTGCGGCGAGGGCATAGGAAAAAATTCTTTCACCACGCTCTCGAGCGTCTCGAAGTCGGCCAAGGTGCGAAGCGAGGCGAAGGTTGGAAAAATCATCGGTAGATCGCCGCGGTCAAAAAGTTTGAGCGCGTGGTCGGGAGTGAGCCAAAGACTATGGGCGACTTCCTCAGAAGTGGAGAGCGGAATTTGATCGCCGGGAAGCGCGGCGAGAAAAAACCGCGTGTCGAAGCGGATGGAAGCTTGCGCCGGCGTCTGCCAGTGGGAAAAATACGCTAAACTCAATAGATCGCAGTAAGCGTTTTCGCTTTCTAGCAGCGATAGAAAACTGAGCGAGTTATGTAGCAACGCCACGTGTTTTTGCGCGAGACGGACCGCGCGCTGCCGATCCACGACAAATGGAGAGCCGGATTCTTCTACCGCAAGTAGCACGCCGACCTCTTCGAAGAGCTCTCTAACAGCGCCGACCCAGAGACCCATCGCTTCGTCGGGACTAAACCGGGCGCCGATGACTTTGCGCGCTTGCTCCGGCGCTAGACCAAAGCAACGATCGATCATCCCGGCGGCGAAATCTGCTTTTTTGATCGAACCGCCCGGATAGCAGTATTTGCCGCCGAGGAATGGCATGCTCTCGGGACGCCGAGTGAGGTAGATTTCGAATCCTTTCGGCTCGGCGCGACGAAGCAGAATAACGGTAGCCGCCTGTTTGGTTTTTTGTTGTGTGTTCACCGGACGTCGAGTGCCAGCACATCGCCAAAAGAATTACGGCACGGCGCACCGGGACAAAAAGCAGTATGAAAGCGAGATTCGCCTTCAGAGAAATAAATGATGCTTGAGGAAACGGTTCCGGAAGTCTGGCGATGCACGCAGATCGCGTCACCGGGGTCATCCGAATCCGCGCGCAGGGAATGGTCCGCAAGCACCGTTTGCAACGCCGCAATCGGTTTCGATGCTTTACCGTTCGTCGGCCGCACTCGCGCCGAAAGTTTAGCGAACAGCGTGTAAGCGCGATCGGCTTTTGTCGAATGCATTTCGAACTCGGCGGCGCTGCTGAAAACGTGAAGGCCGGATTTCAGTTTCTGGGTGACAATTCTTTGTTCATCGTTGTATGAAACGTAGGCTTCGTATCTGTCGGCAAAGAGTAGCGTAAAAGGGTTGTAATGGGATTCATGCTTTTGAAGAAACGCATTTGCTGCTGCGACAGATTCCATTTTGAGTACGTCCATGCACAGCAAGCCGCGGGATCGAACGCCGGATGAGATTCCTTGCTGGCTATCCAGTCGGCGATTAAGAACGCCGGCAATCAAGCCGGTTTCATTTACGCCTAACCAGGTCCCACCCGCTCGGAGATCCCGACCGACAATGATCTTCGGCTGGGTATTTAGCAACGCGGGCGGCGCCGATGGACGGTCGTAATGCTCGTCCCGATTGGCCGCGATGATCAGCGGATAGTTTTCAAACATGCGAAAATAGAGCGCCAAGGTGCACACGCTTTATGATTTACAGAAAGCGCAAAGGTTGTGCAAACTTGCGCCGGTACGCTGATTTGTCGTCGGGAATTCTTTGTGTTAGCTTCGATAAATCGGAAAGGACGGCTATGTTTCGATCAGTCGATGATGTGATCGCAGGGCTCGGCAAGCAAAAATATATCTGCAACCAGAACGTCGCGACGGTAGTTTATCTCGGCACGACGCTGCAAAAGCCGATTCTTGTGGAAGGGCCGGCAGGCGTAGGCAAGACGGAGTTGGGCAAAGTGCTCGCTGACGCGCTTGGGATGGAGCTCATACGCTTGCAATGTTATGAAGGTCTCGACGAGGCCAAGGCCCTTTACGAGTGGGAATACGCCAAACAGCTTCTGTACACGCAAATTCTCAAGGACAAAATTGGCGAGATTCTAAAGGGATCCCAGACTCTGCAGGAAGCCGTCGACTGCGTCGCCAAACAAGACGGCGTGTTTTTCTCCGACCGGTTTCTTTTG
Source organism: Deltaproteobacteria bacterium (assembly GCA_005879255.1). The sequence continues at coordinate 22,826 of VBKY01000028.1, read as the reverse complement.
CCGCGGCCGTTGATGCGGGCGTTGCTGTCGGACAAGCGGAGCGTTCTTTTGATCGACGAAGTCGACAAATCCGATGCCGAGTTCGAAGCGTTTTTACTGGAAATACTGAGCGACTTTCAGATCTCGGTGCCGGAAATCGGTACCCTCAAGGCGAAGCATCTCCCGCTGGTGGTTCTGACCAGCAATAATAGTCGCGAAATGTCGGACGCCCTAAAGCGTCGCTGCCTGCATCTTTATTTGGATTTTCCCGACTCCGATCGAGAAATGGAGATTATCAAGCTCAAAGTTCCGGGCGTCGGCCATCAGTTGGCGCAGGAAGTGGTTCGATTGCTTCAACGTATGCGTAAGCTCGATTTAAAGAAAACACCGAGTATCAGCGAAACTCTCGATTGGGTGCGGGCACTGACATTGCTCAATATCAAACAGTTGGACAATGAGTTGGTGGAACAAACTCTCTCCACGTTGATGAAATACGAAGCCGACATCCGCAAGGCCCATCAGGAGCTCAAAGCCTACCTCGCAGAGAAGCAGGCGCAGCGACCTGCGGCCGCCGGCGGCAGTGAAAAGGATCATCTGCACTAAACAAAACTCCCCTGAACGGATTCGTCGATGGAAGAGCGCATTATCGAATTTGCCGGTGTCTTGAGACGCAATGGGATCCGTGTGTCGCTCTCTGAAAACATGGATGCTTTTCGTGCCCTTGAGTTGATCGGCATTGGCGATCCTTTGCTTTTTCGCAACGCCCTGCGCACAACTTTGGTCAAACGCGCCGGCGACTTGAAGCCGTTCGACGAACTCTTCGATTTTTATTTTCTGGGCATCGGCCAAGCCCTAGACGCCCTCGACCGCCGCATCATGGAAGAACTCGGGCTCACCCCGGAGCAGTTCCAAGACATGCTCGACCAAATCCAACGGCTTCTGAAGGAAATGGAAGGAGACCTCTCGGAGCTTAGCAAGGCGCTCCTTGGCAATAATCGCGGCGAGCTCGAGCGGTTGCTCAGAGAGGCCATGCAGCAAGAGATAGAAAACGGCACGCCGGACAGTTTTCGTTTTACGCCCTATACCCGCATGGCAGCGCGGTTGCAGCTCGATCGTACGCAGAGCGAGATCGAGCGCTTCAAAGCGATGCTGCAGATGCTCGGTGAAACCGGCGAAGACTTGCAAAAAGTCATGCGCTACCTGGACGAGCGCATGCGAGACCTAAATCGCCTCCTGCGCGAAATCATCCAGCAAGAGCAGCGAAAGAAAGGCTTCGAGCCCAGGGATTCCTCTCAGCGAAGCTCCTTGGCCGATAAGAGCTTTGCGTTCTACACTGAGGATGATATCCGGCGCATGAACGATGCCGTGGCGCGACTGGCGCAGCGGCTGAAAAACCGCCTTTCTGTCAGGCGCAAAAAAGCGACGCGCGGCCGCTTCGATGTCAAGAAGACCCTGCGCAAGAACCTGCAATATGGCGGCGTGCCGTTTAACATCCAACTCGACCGGCGCAAGAAAACTAAACCGCAGGTGATGGTGCTGTGCGATATTTCCGATTCCGTGCTGAACGCCTCGCGCTTCATGCTGCAGTTTGTCTATTCGATTCAGGATCTTTATACGAAAGTGCGGAGTTTTGTGTTCGTCGCTGAAATCGGCGAAGTGACCAAGCTCTTCGAAGAGAACGATATTCAAACCGCCGTCGAGGCCGCCTTGAAAGGCGATGTCATCGATGTTTTCTCCCACTCTAACTTCGGCCGCGCCTTCGAACAGTTTTACAAGAACTTTTTTGCCGCGGTGAATGGCAAGACGACAGTGCTCATCATCGGCGATGGCCGCAATAATTATAACCGCCCCAATGACTGGGTGCTGCGCGAGATCCAACAGAAAGCCAAGCAGTTGATTTGGCTCAATCCCGAAAGCCGCATGACCTGGGGAATCGGTGACAGTGAAATGCCGCGCTATGTGCCCTATTGCCACGTGGCCGAAGAATGCCGCAGCATCAACCAGCTGTATAAGATAGTCGATTTAATCGTGCCATGAAAAAAAAGCTTTACATTCAAACCTACGGCTGCCAGATGAATCAATATGATTCGGAACGGATCGCCCAAGTCATGAGCCGGGCGGGTTATGTGCAGACCGACCGCATCGATGCCGCAGATGTGATTTTGCTCAACAGTTGCACCGTGCGGGATAAGGCCGAGCAAAAAGTTTACAGCGCGCTCGGCAGCTGGAAGGAGTTCAAAGACGCTCGCGAAGGAGTGATCATGGGGGTCGGTGGCTGCGTCGCCCAACAGCAAGGAGAGAATCTTCTCAAGCGCGTGCCGCACCTCGATCTCGTCTTTGGCACGCACAACATTCACAAGCTTCCGGAAATGGTCGATCAAGCGCAAACGTCGCGCGCGCGACCGGTGGAGATCGCGTTCTATCGCGATCCCAGCTACATGGAAGACGCCGACGGTCGGACTCAAGTGCATGGAGTCAAAGCCTTCGTCACCATCATGCAGGGATGCAACAAAGTCTGCAGCTTTTGCATCGTCCCCCATGTGCGCGGACGCGAAGTCAGCCGGCCGAGCGCGAATATCATCGCTGAGATCGAATCGCTGGTTGCCCAGGGCGTTATTGAAGTGATGCTTTTAGGACAAAATGTTAATTCATACGGCAAGCTCACTCCGGGCGAGCTGAGCTTTGCCGAGCTATTGGCCCGCGTCGATTCAATTGAAGGACTGCGACGGATCCGTTTTACGACTTCCCATCCGCAGGATCTTTCGCCCGAATTGACCGAAGCGTTCGCGACGCTAGACAATCTTTGTGAACATCTTCATTTGCCGGTTCAGTCGGGGTCCGACGCCGTCTTGGGCCGCATGCGCCGCGGCTACACGCGGCAGGAATATGTGGAGCGAATTCAGCGGTTGCGCGAGCGCTGTCCTAAAGTTGCGCTCACTACCGACATCATCGTCGGTTTTCCCGGCGAAACTGACGCAGAATTCGAGCGCACGCTAGAATTGCTCGATCAACTGGAGTATGATGAAATCTTCTCGTTCATGTATTCGCCTCGACCGCAAACTATTTCAGCAAAAATTTATGACGACGATATTCTTGAAGACGTTAAAAAAGATCGTCTAAGAAGAGTGCAGACGCTGCAACAAAAAATATCGCTGGAAAAAAACCGGCAGCGTATCGGGGAACGGGAGGAAATCCTGGTGGACGGGTCGTCAAAATTGAAAAACGGCCAACTCATGGGCCGCGCGCGCAACAACCGGATCGTCAACGTCACAGGTCCGGAGAGACTGATCGGTCAGCTGGTGCCGGTAACAGTAACCAATGCGACTGCCAACTCATTGCTTGGCGAGATTTTGTGGGATAAGTCTGATTTGAATTGCCGCTTGGAAGGGGACATGGCATGACGAAAAGGGAAGATACCATCCAAATGTCAGTTGGCGGTTTGACGCTCGATCCGGTGACCAAAACGCCCATAGTTATTCTCAAAGACACTGAAAACAAGCTTAATCTGCCGATCTGGATCGGTTTGTTGGAAGCCACAGCCATGGCCACGGAAATTGAAGGGATCAAAATGGCGCGGCCGATGACCCATGATCTTCTTAAGACGATTCTTGGCGAGGTCGGTTGCTCGGTCGAATCGGTGGAAATTACTGAGCTCAAAGAAAATACTTATTACGCCTCCGTGCATCTCCTGTTGGCCGGACGCCAGGTGATGATCGATTCACGCCCAAGCGATGCGATTGCGCTCGCGCTACGCACCAAAAGCCCCATTTATGTTGCCAAAGCCGTTCTTGAAGCATCGAGCCTATTGCAGCAGAACGAAGAAGGCGCTGATAGCTCCGTCGAAAACGTTTCTAACGTTTCCAAAGAAAAATGGGCTGAAATTCTTGAAAAGATGGGTCCCGAAGACTTTAAATATAAGCAGTAGCCCCGATCTATTTACCAACCACTCACAAGCAAAATAGCTCCAAGGCGTTGGTTTTAGTTAGCCGCTCGCATTCAAATATTTCTTATGGCGACCGCAAGCAGGAGGATTAGCAGAAAACAACTGCGCCAACCGGACTGGTTTCAGCTTGCGACCGAGAATGCGCTCGAATATTTCCAGACTCACAAAACAGTAGTAGTTTCCGCCGCGGCCGCCGCCGTCGTGATCATTGCCTTTGTTTGGGGCTGGCAAATCTTCAAGGCAAAACAAGATATCGCGGCGTCACACGAATTCACCAAGGCGCTTGCGCTATACCAAGGCGAGAAATACCGCGCCGCCATCGCCGCATTCGAGGCAGTCCAAACCTATCGCTGGTCGCGTTACGCAGTCCTGGCACATTTGTATCTGGCCAATAGTTATTTAGCGACCAAGGACATCGACAAGGCGATCAGTGCGGCCCAACGCTCGTTGACCGCTACCAGACCAAACACTTTGTATCGCCAAATCGCGCTTTTTACATTGGCAAGCGCCGAGGAGCAGAAGAACCAGTGCCAGACGGCCATCGAGCACTATAGCAACGCGCAAAAAATCGCCGGAGCGCTGCAATCCAGCGCCGCGCTCGGCAAGGCACGTTGCGCCGAACAACTAAGCGACACCAAAACGGCCATCGCCACTTATAAGGAATACCTCAAAGACAACCCAGGCTCGCCGCTCGCGATCAAGCTTTCGGAGCTCGAAGCCAAGGAGTCGCAGGGGGCTGCGGCTAAGTAGGCAATTAAAGGCTGTCAGCCACGACGTCTGATAAGATATATTATGTAAACTTTCGCCTCCAGGTCTTTCTATTGCGGATCTGAGCGCGTCCCCTTCAGTCGCCGTCTGGGCAAGAGATCAATCAGAAATAACGCCAAAGCCACCATTTCTCGAAACCGATCTTAGCCCAGTAGATCATTCTTGACGGACCCCAAGTTCGAGTAGCAGTAACGCCAAACGGCGGCCAGCCGGTCGGATAAGTGGTTCGATTTGCCGCGGCGCGTCCAGCGCCGAAAGCGAGCAGTCATATAGTGTGCAACCAAAGCTCCACCGGTCGTCCTTTTCCGGTGATCTGCACCGCCAGATTGTTGGCGAGCACGTCGGCCTCCTGGTGTGCGACGCCGCCGGCTTTCGAGGCCGGCATGTCGGCACAGTCGCCGATGGCGTAGACATTGTCCCATTTGGTTTGTAACGTGTCGTAATCGACTCTGATTCCAGTTTCCGTATCGGCTAAACCACTGTCGAGGAGCACCTGTGCGGGTCGGTGCGGCGGCACCATGACCAACAAGTCATAGGCTATTTTGTAATTGTACAAGCCCTGAACGACTTTGCGTTCCGGGTCGATGGAACGCACAACGAATTCATAGTTCTGCTTGATGCCACGCCGTTTGCTCTCAGCATCCATCCAGACCGTTGGATCATGAGCTTCGCCGGTCGGCTCGGCCTCCCGAGTAAAATATTCGATTTCGACGTGTTCGCGAATTCCCCGTTGGCGAAAATAACCATCGAGCATCCATTGTGCCTCGTAGGGCGCCGGCGGACACCGGTAAGGGCCAAGCGGAACGCCAACGACGACTCTGCCGCTGCCAAAGGTCGCCAGTGATTCGCGCAAGCGAACCGCCGATTCCATCTCCCAGGGATGCTGCGAAGATTCAGCAAATCCGGGCACCAGGTCAGGTCTGGTCTGGAGTCCAAGCGACACGATCAGGCAGTCGTAACGGACCTTCCCATTCTGCACGGATACTTCTTGACGGGTTGGATCGACGCCGAAGATTTCTGATTGAAACACTTGGACGTTGCGCTTTTCTAAATGCTTTAGGCTGCGACTGATATCGCGCGGCTGACGTTCGCCAAGCATGATGAAAAGAAACGCCGGCATGAAAATATGATCGGCGCGCCGGTCGATCAAGATTACGTCATGATCCGCACCCAGCTTGCGTCCCAGGTGAGTTGCGGCAACCACTCCGCCACAGCCACCGCCTAAAATGACGATCCGTTTTCGTTTAGATAGTAGTTGCATTTGACCGATCGACTATGCTGATTTATCGCGGCCGCTGAATCGTTGGCGCGAGCGCAGCGACAAACTCTGAAGATTCTTAACCCGTTGCTCGCGCCAAAGTACCTGTTCCTTAGCTCCGTCTTCGGTGAGCTCTTTGCCGAACCTCGAGGTGACCCGCAAGAACCGTATGATCAATTTATCCGAGAGATCCTTGATCCATTCCATAAAATTACTCCTCGATCAGCGCGCGCCGCCGACGTCGAGCAAAGCATTGAACTCACCACTTTTTGAATCGTTTAACGGAGGAAGGTATCTTCCTGCCGGAGAGTATCCTGGGCGTCGAGCAAGGCCTGAGGCGTCGGCCCGGCTTCACCGATCAAGCCGACCTGCCGCAGGAACTGGCCGATCTGTGCGTGGTCGCGAGGGCTCACTGGTGCGTAGGGCCGGCAAGGATTGCCGATGTCCACACCGAAATGCTTCATCGCCGATTTCATCACCGGCGGAAGGCCGTATGCCGCCCACTTTCCGGGGAAGAGCGCATAGCAACGCGCCCAGAATCGCGCCGTCTCCAAGTTCCCTGCCCTGAACGCTTTGACGATTTGCGCGCCGATCCGCGTCCCAGGCGGCGGCATCGTCGCTCCCGAGCCGCCGAGCATCAACGTCACCAGCAGCGGCTGCATCGTAGTGAAGTAATGTCCGCGACCAGCGAGATCGATCTGCTCGATTAGTCGAGAAATTTTCGTAATGTCCCGCGAGCTCTCCTTGAAGTATCGAATATTGTCGATTTCGCTGATTTTCACGAAAGCATCCTGTGGCGGATCGGCCCCCGGGCCGGGATTGTGATAGCAGACCACGGGCAGCGGGCTCGCAGAGGCCACCTGAGTATAAAACTCCATCAGCTCGGCGATCGTCGGCTGGCCGCCCCACGGGCGAAGCGGCATCAAGACTTGGACGAAATCACCGCCGACTGTAGCTGCGTAGTCAGCAAGATCGAGGACTTCTCGAGGCGAGGGGCTCGAGCATCCGAGAATAACCGGCACACGCTTGCCGACCATTTCTGTCGCGACTTTCAGTAATTCCTTGCGTTCGTCGCGCGCCAGCATCGTGTATTCCGCAGCCTCCACGGCCGCGATGGTAACCGCATCGCAATCCGTTATCAGGAAATCGATTTCCTTTTCGAGCGCTTGATAGTTCACCCGGTCGTTGTCATCGAACGGAGTCAAACAAGCGCCGATGACGCCTTTTATAGGTTTCGTGACGGCCATAGAGGTTAGTATAAAATCTCGGCAATTATCCGGGCATGACCTGCGTCGCTGCCCTTCACTCGCAAAGGCAATGCTAAAATACGCGAGCGCTTGCCGACGACACTGCCCAAGTTGGTGACGTTCTCCGCGATCAACACTTCGTTGCCGAGGAGCGTGCGATGCACAGGGAAATTAAATCCTTTGGGGCGAAGCGGCGTCGGCAGATCGACGGTGATGCAATCGATGCCGAACATCTTGATGCCTTTCTTGACCATCCATTCGGCCGCGTCGACGGATAGATAGGGGTGCAGGTTGTAATCGGCGCTATCAAATTTTTCATCCCAACCCGTATACAGCATCAAGATATCACCGCGATTGACCGGTACTCCCGACGCTTCAAGATCCTTTGCCGTCACCTCTTCCCCACCTTTTTTATTGACAGCAATGACCGCGCCTGGGCCGACAAAGGCATCGAGCGGCAGTTCTTCGATTGACTTCCCCTTGGGGATGATATGGATCGGCGCGTCGACATGGGTTCCAGCATGGCACGGCAGCGACAACTCGGTGACGTTTAGTGGATGGCCTTTGTCAAGGCTTAGAAATTTTTGCACATGGACATCCGGTAAAATCGGAATCTTCGGCATGCCGTCGTAAATGATCCGCGACAGGTCTACCATTTCCATAAAAATATCTCCTCAGTTACTTGCCGTTTCGCCAGCGCGCGTAGAGTGGGTCTTTGTCCACGTACGCCCGCTTGATGCCGTCGAAGGCAAGCCAGAATTGGTCCAAAGTTTTTTGCACCGATGCGCGGATCATCGCTTGTTGAGGTTCGCTTACGGCATATCGTTCGACCGCGAGCGGCCCCACCTTCATGTGCTCTTCGTCGACGCCCATATGCAGCGTCCAGTAGCGGATATCTTCGGATTCGTACTTGAATCCATAATGTTGGGTCAGGCCGTTGACGACCCGCGTCATGCGCTCATTGGCCGTGCCTTCAAGACAAAATCCTTGGCAGGCGTAAAGCTCCAACCAACTTCGCTGGTACATCAAGAGCTCGCGCCAGTCGAGAAACGCTTCAGTCTCGGGTAACGGTTCGACGCGGTCCAGTTCCTCTCTGTTGTAGCCGCACGCTTCAGCGAAGCGAATAAATAGTCCCTTGTGACTGTCCGTTCCGGTAATCTCACCCGTTCCTTCTTCGACAACGTTTTCGATCCACATCTTCTCCAGCTCGGGATCATCCGGACAGCGGCTCAGCATCGCGGCAATCGGCTTCGGAAATGGTTTTGGAAAAAACAAGTAGAACTGGCCGACGAATCCCTTGAGCTGATCACGGTCAAGCTCTCCCTCTTCGATCATGCCGATGATCGGATGATCTTTGGAGTGCTTGCGCCGCACCATTTGCTGAATTTCTGTTACGAATTCTTTGCTGGAGATTGCCATGCTATTTGCTCCGATCATACACCGGTGTGACTATTTGGAATTTATCATAATGCTCCCGGCGCGATTCGCACGCACGGCCCCAGGATCAGCGCTTCGGGAGCGTGGCTGCTGTGTCGTCTCAATTTCTTAGCATAGCGAAAAAACATAAAAAAGGCACCAGCCCGTATATACGAGAACACCAGATATCGGTGGGCCGGTGTCCCTAGTCTACATGGCGCGGGAAGCATGCATCTAGCATGAAGGAGGCAAGTAAGATTCCAAAGACATAACCAACGGATTCAGAAAGCCAGGCAAAGTCCGCACTGCGTGCCATAAAATGCCTAGCACGACTAAACTTGAGATCAGCATAGGTGCGCAGGGTAGCAAATCAAGTAAATGATCTCCACAATCGCAGTGTGCCATCGCCCGATCGTGCGCTGGGACGACAACGGCGATCGGATCATGGCCCGTCGAGGGGTGCAGATGCAAATACCTTTTGTTTATCATCGGCCGGATTACAGATATATATTAGATATGTATAATGGGAGTGCCGATGATTGATCAAAAATTAATCATTTGCTACTGTCGCGTATCACCATGACGATTACGGGGAATTGGTAACCGACAATCCGGTGATTTAAAATTGATCTAAATAAACTTATAGATTGGCAGGCTTCCATTGCTACGCTCTAATAGGTTCTAACACAAGGAGGATGGTCTGATGCCCCCACGTTCGATCGGCTCCGGCGCTATTTCCTTTGGTTTGGTTTCAATCCCGGTAAAGCTGTATGTGGCGACTTCGTCTGAATCGCCCAGCTTCAATCTGCTTCACGCGACCTGCGGCAATCGAATCCGGCAACAGCGCTTTTGTCCGGCCTGCAATAAGGTCGTCGAGCGCGAAGACTTGATTAAGGGATACGAATTCGTCAAGGATCAGTACGTCAAAGTTACCGACGAGGAACTCAAAGCGCTCGAGGGTGAAGCTTCCGAGGCAATCGAAATCTCCGAATTCGTTCCGCTTGCCAAGGTCGATCCGATCTATTTCGAGCGAAGCTACTACCTCGGCCCGGATAAGGGCGGCGAAAAGGCGTATCGTCTTCTGGCCGATACCATGACCCAGGTCGGCAAAGTCGCATTGGCGAAATTCGTTATGCGCGGTAAAGAGAACCTCGTCATTGTTCGCTCAGCGCGAAATGGCCTGCTGATGCACACCATGTATTTCGCCGACGAGGTGCGCAATTTCGATGAAATTTCTAAAGGAGAATCTGCGAAAATTACCGATGCCGAAACGAGTCTCGCCGTTCGTCTCATCGATGAATTGTCGAACGATGAATTCGAACCGGAGAAGTACGAAGACGAATACGCGCAACGTGTAATGAACCTGGTTAATAAAAAAGCCGAAGGCAAAGAAATCACCCTCACCCAGCCGGTAGCACGGCGCGGTCAGGTGATCGATTTGATGGCAGCGCTGAAGGAAAGTCTCGGCAGGAATGTACCACGACAGAAAAAGCCGGCGGTCCGGGCAAAGCCGATCGAAGCTGAAAAAGTGCGAAAGCGAGCCTCCTCATCGAAGAAATGAAGCTTTTCTCCACGGCAGAGGTGGCGAATATTTTAAATCTGCCGGATAGCCGGATCCGCTCTTTTGTGCGCGCCGGATTTCTCGCCCCGGCGCGAAACAAAACAAAAACCCTTCGGTTTACTTTTCAAGATCTGCTGTTTCTGAAAACCGCCAAGAGCCTACTCGCATCGCGCGTCCCGGTAAAAAGAATTCTCCGCATACTGTCTTCCTTGAAGCGACAACTTCCGGATGAGCAACATCTTTCCAGTCTAAAGATTTATGCCGACGGCCGCCGGGTCGTGGTTTGGGACGGCAAGGCTCGCTGGCAGCCCGACTCGGGCCAGTTTTTATTCAACTTCGACGCTCGCAGTGTCATGCGTACGGTGAAACTGCCCGCGCCGAAGCCGATTAAAGCAAATTTCACCGCGCAACACTGGTTTAATCTTGCCACCGAGTTAGAAGCCACCTCGACCGAGGAAGCTAAGCGAGCCTACGTTAGAGCACTGGAACTCGACCCTAAGATGAGCGACGCCCACCTCAATCTAGGCAAGCTCTATCACGATACCGGCATGCTCAAACAAGGCGAAACACACTATCGCGCGGCGGTGGAGTATGGTCCTCGCGATCCAGCGCCATGTTTTAATTTAGGTGTGTTGCTCGAAGACTTGAAGCGACCACGGGAAGCCGCGCACTGCTACAAGGAAGCGGTCGAGCGAGACCCTACCTTCGCTGATGCTCATTACAACCTCGGTCTCGTGCTCGAATCTTTAGGCGAAAAGAAAGAAGCGTTCACCCATCTACGCACCGCTCGCAAGCTCTATCTCGGTAAATGAGTTCCAGACGAAGGACGGTTGGCAAATACGTAGTCAAAGAAAGCGCTGGCATTCCCCAACATCTGGATGCCGTGGACTTCGACGCCGGCGGCAAAACCGTGCGCTTGACCAATCTGCGCAAAGTCTTCTGGCCGGATCTCGGAATTACCAAGGCCGACCTTCTCCAATTCTATATTGACGTCACCCCTGTTCTGCTGCCGCATCTGGCCGACCGGGCCATGGTGATGAAGCGCTATCCCAACGGCATCGGCGGCGATTTCTTTTTCATGAAGCGCGCTCCATCGCCGCGGCCTGGATGGATCGAGACCTGCCCCATCGAGCATGCTTCAGGCAGCGTCATCGACTTTCCCGTGATCGGTGATTTAGGTTCACTGCTTTGGGTGATTAATCTAGGCTGCATCGATCTCAATCCCTGGTATGCGCGCTGCGACGATGTCGATCGGCCCGACTACCTGCACTTCGATCTCGATCCGGTGAAGGGAGGGAGTTGGCCACAGATGTTGGAAACCGCTACCGTCGTGCACGAAGCTTTGAACCAGCTCAAACTGCCGGCGTTCATCAAGACCACAGGCTCCAGGGGGTTTCATATTTATGTCCCGATCGTTCGCGGGCCAACGCAAAAAGAGGTCTGGACGTTTGCTAAACAGCTGGCCACGAGCTTGGCGGCTCTGCGCCCCGATTTGATGACGGCCGAATATCGAATTGCCAAGCGACCGCGCCAGCGCGTACTGGTGGATTATAATCAAAACGCTTGGGGCCGGACTCTCGCGTCTATCTACTCGGTCAGGCCTCAACCCAAAGCCACGGTTTCTACGCCGATCACCTGGAAAGAGCTGGAACGAGGAGTTCGGATCGAAGACTTCCGGATGGACAATGTTCGCCGGCGCATCAAGAAGCTCGGCGATCTGTGGGCGCCTTTGCTGGCACGAAAAGGCCGAGCAAAATTGGCATCATTCTATGGCGCTGCCGATTGAGCCGCCTTATCCTCCCATGGAGGCCCTGGCCGTCGAAAATATTCCTTCGGGAAAATCCTGGCGCTATGAACCGAAATGGGATGGGTTTCGTTGCCTCGCGTTCAAAGACGGCCTCTATGACGAGCAAGGCCTGCTTCATCATGTTGGTTTTACCTTCGGCTTTTGCCGCGAAAGAAGGGCTCTGCTGAAAAAGCTCGATCCGTTGATTAAACCGCCTGGGTTTACTGGCAATGCGCCCGGCGGGCCGAGCCGTTGGAGCACTAACCGTTCCTCCGAGTGGCAGCCGCTTAGTTCTAAGCTCGTCGTCGAGGTCCAGTACGATCATTTCACGGGAAATCGCTTCAGACACGGCACTAATTTTTTACGTTGGCGCCGTGACAAGGCGCCGAAAGCGTGCTCAATGAACCAAGTCGAGTCTACTGGCAGAGCTTTCGCCCCGGGAATTTTGACGGCCGCTATGACACACAAGAAATAGATTGGCCGGAACAACAAGATCTGAGATAGGATGGAACGCTCAATCAGCACGCATGCATTTCACGGTGCGGATCTCCTGCGGTTTGCCAGGTTTCTCGCTGATCTACTGGATCAGCGTTTTACGATTCCTGGAACATCAATTCGGATTGGACTGGATCCGATTGTTAGTCTCATTCCCGGCATCGGCGATCTCATAGCCAATCTAACGGGATCGCTTATTCTGCTTATCGCGGCAGAGTACCGTCTTCCCAAAGTCGTATTGCTGCGCATGGGCGTGAACATCGCTGTGAATACGATCCTCGGCGCTGTCCCTATATTCGGCGATATTATTTCGATTTGGTTTCGCAGTAATGTAAAAAATGTCGAGCTGCTCGAACGCTACGCCGGCAGGGAATCGAGACGAGCTGCTCTTGGTGATTGGGTTTTCGTCATTGTATTAATCTTTGGACTTTTTGTGGTACTGGCCGGGATTGTTCTGGCGGTCGCCTGGCTTCTTAAAAAAGTCTGGAACATCCTGTAAGCAAGAACGTGCGGTAAAGGCGGATTTTGCCGCAAACGCCCTTCTCGCGATCCGCTTCAATATCGGTTCTAACACACGCGCCCTTTTCGTGTCCTGATGTATCGACTCGCGCTCAGTTAGGAGATCGACAGCCATCACCGATTCTGCCAGATGATCACTCAAATACACTGCAAGATGATTGTTGTCCATGTATGCGTCCTTCTGTCCGCATCTAGCACGAACTCCGCACATTCAGCATAACACCGGTCACCAAATATAAAGCATCCATTTTTGTCCGCTGCTCGCAGTAAGAGTAGACGAAAATGGACGCTGCAAAGCGATTTTGGCATTGGCCCTTACTGCGTTTCGCGGGTTGTCACAGGACAGGAGAGTGGCATGAACTCTGCCCTCCGGAATAGTGATACGAGGAGTCTTAAGTTTATGAAGACATTCTTGGGCAATTTTAACGTATCTTTGAGCCGACCGATCAGTTTTAGGTTCCGGGCCTCCCGCAATCGCAATCCTTTAACTAATTTTACTCATGCCTCAGGCCAGGCCGTCGTCGAGTTCACGCTAACATTCTTGCTGCTCCTGATTGTTGCCTGGATACCGGCAGACTTTGGGCTTGCGTTTTATACCGGGCAACTTGCTCAGAACGCCGCGCGTGAAGGAGCCAGAATTGCGGCTGCCGATTCGACGCTCGTAAGCGGAAGCACCAGCTGTACCATGCCTTCTTGTACCGGAAACATTTTTAAGGAAACGGCAGCAAGAATTTCGGCGGCACTCCTTCCAAGCGCTACCATCACACTGAGCCTAGATCCCAATACGGGTGCGAACTGCAATCGGATGGTCACTGTCACGGTATCAGGAACGTATAATTTCTTTTTTTATCAGTTCCTGCATTGGGTGGGGATTAAAGGCAACCTAAACAACACACCGATAACTCGTCAAACGCGCATGAGGTGGGAGGGCCAGTCCGGATGCTAAGTTTAAGTCTAAAAATCGAAGTGACCGAATGGGAGACCAACTCAATGACCTCAAGCAGTGAAAATAAAGTAAAGAATCAAAGAGGCCAAGCTATTATTGAGATTGCACTTATCACACCACTTCTGTTGGTTGCGTTGTATATACCCGCTGATTTCGGTGTCGCCTTTTTAATGGGCAATCTCACTCAAATTGCGGCTCGGGAGGGGGCTCGGATCGGTAGCGGACTCCAAAAGAGCGGAGAGGTTCCCGACCTAGTCTTCAGTTCTGCTGAGGCCGATATCGTGAAGACGGAAGTCATCAGCCGATTGCCGAACTATCTTACTAACAAGACCGTTACCGTGACATTTTACACGGGAACCGCCTGTATGGAATTTGTCGAGGTGACGGCACAGGGTCAATACAAATTTTTCATGTATCAGTTAGTGAGATTGTTTGGTGGTAACGCTCCAAACTCTCGTATTATCTCTCGGACAACGCAGAT
>VBKY01000028.1:0-8405 GCA_005879255.1 Deltaproteobacteria bacterium | reverse complement strand
ACGGACCATATTCTGGTTAGGTCGATGGAGGCTTATATGCAGCCGATAAAAAATGAACAAGGCTATGTGATGGTCTTCGCAACTCTGATGATTGTTTTGCTCTTGATCATGGTTGGCATGGGATTAGACACCGGACATCTGGCATATATCCGATCCCAGGGTCAGCCCGCCGTGGATGCGGCGGCTCTGGCCGCCTCTTCCGCAATCCCAAGTGGAAGCTGGTCGACGGTTACAGACCGAGTGACGAAGTTTAATCCTGGCGGGACCAATCCCGGCACCGGAAACAATTATCTAGACAGTCCGCACAATCAAATTAGTCAAAAGAATGTGACACTCGTGAAATATGACAACGCGACTGGCGCATTTACTACGTCAGGAGTCAATATCAACAATGCTAACGGAGCCCGAGTGGCATTGGAAAATGACAACCCCTACGGCGGCAATGCTGGGAAAGCCATGAAATCCCCGCTGTTCTTAACGCCTTTGTTCAATTTGTTTGGGCAATCCACGAACAAGACGGCCGATGTGAGCGTCAGCGCCGTTGCCGTGAACCAGGCACTTCCCGGACTGCCGATCGTAGTCGTGCAAGGTCTCTGCGGGCAAACCAGTGATGTGGAGCTAGATTTTCAGTCGGGAGGCAAAAGCACCGGCGGCTGGGAAACTTACCAAATAGACAACGCCAGCTCGGATGAGGTGCGCGGCCTGTTCGACAAACTGCCTTATTGTGCGGGCCAGCCGGCAATCGATATTGGGTATTGTGGAAATATAGCAAACGGCGTGAATGCAACAGTATTTAATGGCTACCTCAAACCTATGTTCAAGGCCGACCCGTCGCGTTGCTATTTGATTCCGGTGATACCGAATGGCGGTAACTTAAACCAGTGCCAAAACATCTTAGACTGGGCCAAATTTTGCCCCGCTCAAGGAAACAATACCGCCGACGCGTTCCCGAGCCAAGGTGTGCTCAAAGGAAAAGTCACTTGTGGCCAGAGTGTTTGGGAATCAAGGGATACTCTATGTTACGTTCAGCGCCTGGTTCGAGACACGAAATCAGGGATGTAGTGATCTCGTAGCGTCACGGACGGATTGCCGCTCATAGTTCGAACTCGGTGTTTCTCACTAGTCCCTGCGCGGCCCTGTGGACGAACTCACTCACTCTGCTGCGATTGTCGATCTTCTTAACTGTTGCTAGCGCTCTCGCCTTCATCGGTGGACAGTTGATAAGCGAGGTCGGATTCATCGCTAACATCACGTTTGCAATCATTGCGGCATATGTAGCCCTAGTCGTTGGTCGAAAGGTTCTTCGCAGGGAAAGGCTTTAGCCTAGCCGAGTCTACGCTAACACGCACTGGAGCTAGTAACCGAAATTACCCACGCGGAAGTTGCCACGAGCGGTGAAGTCGTGCCCGCAATAATTACAGATGCGAGCGTCGCGGCTAATCCGGCGCACGCACCTCGGGCACTCTTTAACCAATTGCTTATCTAGAAAGAGGGCCACGACCGACGCGACGCCCGGCAGTAGAACGCCAGCGATAAACCAAAGCGTCGCGCTACAACCTTTGTCGCTCGCAGCCTTGGCGGTAGCCGTAGCTAGGAAGAGCACTAAAATCACGGCGAGTATGCCGAATGCGGTTTCGGTAGTCATGGCTTCCTCCGCAAATGACAATCGAAAAAGCCATAGAGACGGATCTCGTTAGCGAGGAGAAAGACTAATCACTTTAAGCGAGCGGTGTCAAAATCCACAATCCTATTAGACTTGCGCTGGCGAAGCTCCAGCGCCGAGGATCAATACGGTTGGTACCGTGATCATGTTTATGGCTCATATCCACGGGCTCTCAAAGCGGTCAATGTCGCAGTAGCCAGCCGAACTCGCGGCCTCGCTTCTTGCAACAAAATCCCGTCAGCGATAAACGACAGCGTCATGCCGTATACGCTTCGACTTTACCTTTGCCTCTTCGTCGTCGGTTTCGTAGAGTTCGTTCTCGTGGACTGGCTGAGTCCACTGGGACCGGTTGTGAATGCCTTGCTAGCGGCCGTCGCTGCCTATCTCACGATCCTTGTTGGTCAACGGGTACTTGGGCAAGAAGAATCTGTAGCGATGCGCGTTTGAGGCGCACCGGAGGGCGTAACGGGACGGCGCCGCGGCCTCGACCGAAGGCCGGGATGTCGACTTGGCGGGCCGAGCCATACAAGGAAAAACAACAATGCGAAACAAAGGCCGCCTAAAGACAGCAGAACCCAGTTGAAAAAATCCATAATGTACCTGCCAGACTACAATTTGACAATTTACGCGCCCGTTGCGATCAGGAAGGTTGAGACGGCGCATAGCGCGACGCACCCGCGGCCGTGACTATAACCAAAGCTAGAAGCAAGAGCCGTAACGCTCTACGTATTTAGGATCAGCGAACATACACGAATCACACACGTACTGTTCGTTCTCGCGCCGGTACTCTTCCCACTTTGTCATGTCATAAAATCCAGCGGTAAACTCCTCGCCTCGAATCCCCTCAACGATTTGTTTGCAGCGGTCACAAATAACTTTAATTTTTTGATTCGAAAGTGCGCCGAGGCTTTAACTGACATGCACTGCCTCCTTTCCTTCCCGCCACGTAAAGGGCAAGCGGTATGCCCAAGACATTGAAGGAGTTTTGGAGAGATCCAAGCGAATATGCAACCTGAACGTCTGAAAAACTGGTGGCAATTTTGCCTGAAATTCCTTAGAACGGCATGAAACGGGTCACTGGCGATCGATGGAAAGAGTTGGTTAACAAATGGCGACGGACGGTAGGTCGGACCCAATCCGGGGGAAGATGGTGCACGCAAACACGCACCCGCGGGCTTAAAAGCCTTGACCCTGATCGATCGCTACGTACCTATGAGATTGTCGTTGTTTTTGGTACCTTAATTTGGAGAATAGGAAGCCGTTGAAATGGATAAGGTCATAAAAGTGGTCCAGCTCTTGACTTTGATTCTCGTCTCTTTGGTTTGCCTCGCGTACATCTGGCGCCAATACTACGATTATAAAAGACGACAAGAAGCATGGGATATCTGCGCGAAATGGTCGTACGAGGACGCAAAAATTCTATTAAAAAGCGAATCATTGGCGATTCAAGAGTGCATGGAGCGCATCAAGCCCTAGCCAGGCGGTTGTAGCGCCTTGGATGAACAGGGGATCGACTCCCTGGGAGATCACACTTTTATCAATCGCACCCGCCCGCGCGGCGCTCGCCTTCGTACGGCCGCACCCAGGCCGGCGCCGAGGAAGGCGAGAAGAAAAGAGAGTCATCGAGCGACGTTGGCACGGGACGCGCCAGTTGTCATGGAAGGCGCACCCGCGGGCTTGATTAATCCGGGCGCCGGTGCAGTCGTCCGCTCTCACAATCCCCTATAGATTTTTTCGCCTCTACGACTCTCCTCCATTCTAATAAGACGAACTCGCAAATCTTCTAGCGAACGGTTCATGGAATCCACTGCGCTTATGAAATCGGCATACTTAAATTTTTTCTCGATTCCCAGTTCCGCCAGATCAAGTTCCATGTTGATCTCATGAATGCAGTTCCGAAACTCGTGAATTAACAGCTTCCCTGCATCAGCTGGACGGCTTCTCTTTGCAGCCACGGGATGTTTAGACGCATCAACAATGCCAACTTCCGGCTACCGAAAACCATACGAAAAGCCATGACAAGCCGGCACAAGAAAAGACGCCGATCACAAAGAATACAAACGTTAAAAAAACTCTTGGCTATCTAATCCCAGTTTTGACACTAGCGGGAGCAGGTCTCAGCTTCAGTTGTGGAACATCAATCAATGGTCT
This sequence comes from Deltaproteobacteria bacterium, assembly GCA_005879255.1. The sequence goes on along the minus strand of VBKY01000028.1, from coordinate 4,591 downwards.
GCCAGGAAACTAATTTTGTTAGCTCTCCCAGACAACGGAAGCACTAGTGAACAACATTGGGAAATGAAACCGGACGGGCCGCAAAAACCGGTCGGTCATCACGACCGAAATTTATAAGGTAAAAACCGTGCATGCGAATACGCACCCGCGGGCTTAGGTCATCGAGCGCGATGCTACAACGTCACACGAAAATCGTCATGCGCGATGAATTCGTAACTGCAAAGTCCGCAGACGCGAGCTTCGGGGTTAACCCGTCTCGCGCAGCTGGGGCACGTCTTGAACGAATGATATTCTTCTAAAAAAAGTGCCACGACCAATGCGACTCCTGGCAGCAACGCCCCGGCAACAAACCAGAGCCCCGGACTGCGGCCTTTGTCACTCCCGGCCTTCGCTGTCGCCACGGCGAAGACGAGAGAAAAAATAAAGGCGAGAATGCTGTATGCGGTTTTGGATGACATGGACCTAGCCTCCCGATGTTAACCTCAAGCTGTAAGGCCAGTCCCAAACTAGATAGGAATCATACGCAGGTGTCAATGGAACAGGTTAATGTCCAAAAACTGACAATTGCGACAAGGCGCACCCGCGGGCTTTAAGCTTGACGCCAAAGACCATAATCAAAGACAATATCGCTTCCGCTAGGAAGGAAATTCATGAACGAAACTCACAAAGGCCACAAAATTATCGTTTCAACTTCACGGCTGACTGCCACGCGATGGGAGCCACGCCTTACGGTAATTTGGAGCGAAGACGGTGAAGGAAGGCTTAGTAAGTTAATGGTAAACCGCGCGTTTCGTGTACGACGAGAAGCGGAAATAGAAGGTCTTATATTCGCAAAGAAATGGATCGATGACGGAAAACCGGATTTGTCACTCAACTCCGCGCCCAATGAATGTCTCAGCTCAGAAGCGCGGAACGAGTAGCGCTCTAAAGAGACTTGCTGAGTTCCTCAATGGCCGAGTTGAATCAGGACGAAATAAATCTCCACATGGACGAGCTCGTGCGGGAGGACGCGAAAACGCCGCCGGGCGATCCGCGCCGAGCCGATATCGCTAACGAGATCTCGGAGCTATGCTTGATCCTCGATCGGTTGCGCGCCAAGGTGCATTGAGGATTTGGGACCAATGTAAGATTTTCCCGCCCGGCGGGAAAGTTCATTGAAACATCCCTGAATCGGTCAGGCGTAAGGTCAAGGTCATAGCGAGATTGTTAATCCTGGAGCAACTGCGTTGTCATCGGCGCAGATCGTCACGCGGGGTGAAGTGGTAGCTGCAGAAGCCGCAGACGCGGGCTGCGCGCTTAACCCGCTTCGCGCACCTTGGGCACTCCTTAAACAACTGCTCATCTAAAAAAAGGGCCACAACCAATGCAACTCCTGGCAGCAGCGCGCCAGCAATGAACCAGACCCCTGCATTGCTGCCTTTGTCGCTCGCGACCTTCGCCGTCGCCGTGGCTAAGATGAGGTCTATAATTAAGGCGAGTAGGCCGAATATGGTTTCGGGTGACACGGACCTAGCCCCCCGATGACCTTCAATGCACGAATCACTATGCCACGCGACCAAAGGATGGCAACTCGCGTCACGTCGAGATCGTTAATCCTGGGCGAATTGTGGATCCCGTTTGTCCCGGCGATCCGTTTTTTTTGCGGTACCACCGCGGGCGACTGGAAACCGGAGCAGCAGGCGTGCGTGGCGGCATTTCGTTCCTGGCTGTCATTTCTCCCACCGACGTTCGGTTTTTCAGCACCGACCGAGCTGGCTTTATCACGCTTGAATTGCTTTACGATTCACCGCTTGGTGCTTTACCGCTTGCCTCTCCACTACCAGAGCCTGATCGGCTGGCAACCGTTACCTCCTCTGAATTTTATGAAATATGCATTTTCCCGCCCGCATCCCGGTCGGATGTAGTCTAGGAACCATAGGCACGCAAACATTTAGCGGTGGTGAATTTAACTTTACCGCAGCGAAAATAGCTGAGCCTTCCTCAGCGGTATTGATGCTGGCTGGACTTATTGTGTCGTGCCTTCTCGTTCTGCGTCGAGAACATGGATAAACCCACACTCGATAGGCTGTCACAGATCAATGACGACTTGGTTTTACACTTACAATGGCTCATGGAGAAGAAGGATCTTGACTCACTGGCCAAGCTTATTCCGATTGTGGATAGGCTAACCCATGGCGTAGCGCAGCTCTCCGGCATCGTTAGCAGCCGACGATAGTCGCCCGGGTGGTTCAATCTTTAGGAAATTATCGGCGCTGAGCAGTGAACCATGGCGCCCGTTCATTAGTCACAATCGAGTCGACACTTTGACCTGATCTCTATCTACGGAAAAACTTACCAGGCAAAGTTGCCGTGCTCATTGCGAGAGTTCAACTCCCATACATTGACCTGATCTCTCCAAAGTTCCATCGAGCATAGGGCATGGTACGTGCTCAAGAATAGCTTCGCTGGGGCATGGGAAGCGCACCTTCGATACGACAGCTTTTTGAATTTCCTTGTCCCGGCCCATTTTTCAGGGTCGCGGGTGCGCAATGATTCTAAAAATTTTTCTTGATGACAAGAGCTTTCATTGTCTCAAGCAATCTATCCCTGCAGGATCACGCTCTAAATTGATTCTTGAGAACGCCCTTCACTTGAAGTTTTTCGGGAGCAACGCCGTTGTCAGCTGCGATGAAGCAGAAGCTCGGAATTTGTTGCTATATGCCGGCCATTGCCCGGGCGTGATCGCTTCAATACACGAGGCGCTTCGTTCTGCAGGCTTGCCGCTGGACCAATAGTCATGGCCCCGGGTGCGTCGTCCTATGCGCCGTCTTAATCTTCCTGATCGCAACGTGCGCGTAAATTTCAATTGTAGTCTGGCAGGTACATCATGGATTTTTTCAGCTGGATTGTTCTGTTTGTAGGCGGCCTTTGTTTCGCATTGATGCTTTTCCTTTTGTGGCTCGACCCACGAAGTCGAGGCCCGGGCCGTCGATGGGTAAGGCTCTCGACTACTTGTGACCAGCGCCGTCCCGTTACGCCCTCCGGTGCGCCTCAAACGCGCATCGCTACAGATTCTTCTGCCAAGTACCCGTTCAAGTACCCGTTGACCAACAAGGATCGTGAGATAGGCAACGACGGCCGCTAGCAAGGCATTCACAACCGGTCCCAGTGGACTCAGCCAGTCCACGAGAACGAACGCTACGAAACCGACGATGAAAAGGCAGAGGTAAAGTCGAAGCGTATACGGCATGACGCTGTCGGGAGCTTTGAAGAAATTACGTTTATTTATGTGAGTTTGCAGTCCACTTGACTGAACGGCACTTTTGCCTGCTAAAACTGACCAGCAATGTAATCAGGTGAGATTGTCAATCGAGTGAATTGCGATCACGCCAAAGTAACAGTCATCCTCCACGAATATCGCACCGCGAATATCTCAAGATGCTCACTACTCGCGAGAAATACCAAAATATTTGCGTTTGCATGGGCTGGCATTCGTTGTGCTTCAGATGTCTCGCGTGCAGAACACGGCGAAAAAATTATTGATCGTCGACAGTAACGGCGCCTTTCGAGAATCGCTCCGGGCATTTATTAAAGGCTTGGGCCATGAAGTCTTCGAGGCGGCCACCGGTTTAGAGGCCATCGATAAAGCTTCCAGTGTACATCCGGATCTGATCATGATGGACGTGCGCTTGCCTGGACTAAATGGAGATGAAGTCACGGCGCAATTAAAGAAGAATATGTCCACCCGCAATATCCCCGTGGTGATAAACACCAGTTGGACCACCGACTGCAACGTTGAAAAGCGCGTAGACCGCGCGCTTAACGCAGGGGCTGCAGAGGTTTTGTACAAACCATTTCAATTAGCGGTGCTGCGTGATGTCCTACGGAACCATCTGCTGGCCTAACCCGACACAACTGAGTCAGCTTACCCATCGCTGCGATATATCGCCCACGGTGGTAACCACCGGTTTTGGAAAACTAGTTAAGAATGGCAACCAGGCGATCACCGGCTGTTTAGCGAGCCTGCGCGGGATTGGAAGGTGAGCGTTGGCTCAGCAGCTAGCCCAGAAGAATGGAGTAGTTTCATGACCAATCCTGTTTGCCCAGAATGTCGCTCCGAATACATCAGACGGGTTCGCCGCGAAGGAATCGGAGAACGTCTGCTCGGCGTATTTTATGTTTATCCCTTCTCTTGCCAGCTCTGTGGAGAGCGTTTCAGCTTTTTCCTGCGCGGAGTGAAATACGTGAGAATTGATGAAGAACAGCGCCTGTACCAAAGGTTTCCGGTAAACTTCCCGATTGCTTTCGCGAACGATGAAGTCACCGGTAAAGGCCGAGTCGGCGACATTTCGATGGCCGGCTGTACGATTCAAACTGACGCGCAGATGGCGCAGGGGGCGATCTTTCATCTGTCACTCGGCACCCAGGATGCTGTCTCGACCATCAAGATAGATGCGGCGATGGTGCGAAATGTTCAGCTTGATCGCGTCGGATTGATGTTTTTGAAATCTCAAAAAACCGAGAGAGAACGCTTGCAGAATCTTGTCCGGGGCCTCTTGTTCGCGCGGCGGGATGAGATAAAAGCTATGTTTGAAGAAGCCCGCTCAGGGTA
>VBKY01000156.1 GCA_005879255.1 Deltaproteobacteria bacterium | reverse complement strand
TACGGCGAGTCAGATGACTGGAGGGTTGTCTCATTGATGGCATGATTATAACTTTTTAAAAGGCCACAGACCTTTGAACCTTGAGTTTCCCGCCTTTCTATCATTTCTTCGTTAGGATATTTACTGATTTCCCTGTAGGACAAGCACCGAGTTGACAATAACATGGGGGACGTAATGCCGTATTTATTAGTGGTCTCGTCCGCCACGTATTTCGTCCGTTGCCTCAGCGCCAAACCTCCGCAGCTGTTTCTACTGCGCAATCCAATTTTTGCCACATCTCGTCTTCGCTGAGCACCTTAGAGTCGATACCGCCAAAGCCGCATTGCGGGCTGAGCGCAAGCTGTCCTACCGGCAAGTATTGGCTCGCGTGATCGATGCGCCGTTTCAAATCATCGACGGTCTCCATGTCTGAGCTTTTGGTCGAAATTAAGCCGAGCACAACGATTTTACTTTGCGGCACGAGACGCAAAGGTTCGAATCCGCCGGCGCGATCACTGTCGTACTCCAAGAGCAAGCGCTGGTGTTTGAGACTGTTAAATAACCGTTCGGCGATGGCGTCGTAGGAGCCTTCTCGGTGCCACTGAGGCACAAGTCTACCCGTCTTTGGATCGATGGTTCGAGCATTGCCGCGGCAGATATGGATGCCAAACGTGACGCCGGGAAAACCTTCAATGAGCGCGTTATCGGCGTCTATGGATCGACGAAGATTTTTCTCCGGATCTTCGCCGCGGGAGCGCATTCGCTCCAGCGAAACCTTATCGACGTAAGCGGTATAGCCAGGAGCATCGATTTGAATGTATTTGCATCCGGCTCTCACAAGCTCCGTAATCATCTGGCGTTCGATCCGGACCACGTGATCGACAAAATCATCGAGATCCTTGTAAACGTTCTTCGATCCTTCCCATTTAAAACGTTGGGCGATTCGATCCGGACCGAGCACGGTGACCTTGGCGGGAACTTTGGCGACGCTCTGAGCATAACGAAATTCCTCGAGGGGCAGATTACGGACTAGATTTAATCGCTCAACGGCGGCGCGGCGGGTAACGATCGCCGGCCCGGCTTCCTCGAAATTTTGTTCGGCTCGTTCCAAAGGATTCTGGTTAAGATCACGCCTCTCGTAATAAAGAGAAACGTTCTTTGGAACATCAAAGCCGGCTACACACTCGGAAAAACTCTCTTGAAAGCTGTGACGGCGAAATTCGCCGTCCGTGATGATCGGCAGACCGTGTGCTTCTTGTTTCTGAATCACGTCGCGAATGGCATCGTCTTGAGCTCCCGCAAGCTCTTCTGGCGCCGCTTGCCGGCGGTCGTAGCGGGCGAAAGCATCTTTCAACTTTGCCGGGCGAACCAGACTGCCGATGTGATCGATGCGAATTTTGGCTAAATCAGTAGGTGATACCACGACTATTGCTCCCTCCCGGAATTTCAAAACAACGAATACTACATGAATTGAACAAACATCGAATTAGCGACAAGCAGGCCTTTGCGCGTGAACCGGAGGAAACCGCGTTTCTCCTCCAAGAGTTCTCCATCGATCCAGTCAGAGATTTGCGGGAAGACTTCGCGAGTGGTTTTATCAAATCGTGCGCGGAAGGCGTTTATCGAGATCCCTTCGGTCATTCTTAAGCCGAGAAACATGAATTCGCCTGCAGCCTTGTCGAGATCAATTTCCTCGCGCTCGACGACAGCGCGATTCGCCTGATTGACTTGGGTCATGTAGCGGCCGGGGTTCTTTTCATTGCTCCATCGTCGGCCGGCGAATTCCTTGGAGCCCGTCGTCTTATAGCTATGGGCTCCAGCGCCGAGGCCTAAATAATCACCATACCGCCAATAATTCACGTTGTGGCGCGAGTACCGCCCCGATTGCGCGTAATTCGAGATTTCATAACGTTGCAATCCGGCCGCCAGAAGTCTTTCTTCGATCAGTTCCGCCATGGCGACCTCTTCGTCTTCGCTGAGTGATTTCATCCGACCGGAACGGTACTCATGGTGAAACGGAGTGCCCTCTTCAAAGGTCAAGTTGTACGCCGATAGGTGCGGTGGGTTAAATTCCAATGCTTCATCGAGGTCCGCTTCAAGTTCTGCCAAGGTTTGGTCAGGGTTTGCATAAATCAGATCAAAATTAAAGTTGTCGAAACCCGCGTGACGTACGACCTGCAAAGCTTTGCGGGCCTCGTCGGCTGAATGAACGCGTCCCAAAAATTTGAGAATTTTTGGTTGAAACGATTGCACGCCGACACTGATGCGATTCACGCCGGCGTCGCGGTAGCCGAAAAATTTGTCGCTATCGACCGTGCCCGGGTTGGCTTCAAGCGTGATTTCGCAATCGGCATCGATCGGAAACGTGGCCGCAACCCACGCCAAAAGCTTGCCGATGCTCGCGGGCTTGAATGTCGACGGAGTGCCGCCGCCGAAGAAAATGCTCTGTACGGTTTGACCCCGCCAATCATCCAAGTTTCCGTAATGTTCAAGCTCCCGCAGCAGAGCGTCGGTATAGTCTCGTTCGGGGATTTCCTGCACCACATGGGAATTGAAGTCACAATAGGGGCACTTGCTGATGCAGTACGGGATGTGGATATAGAGCGAGAAGGGCGGTAACATTACGTCGTTATAATATCAGGCAAAACGCCGCCGGCAACTACCTACCCGAGCCGGCGAATTGGTCAAGGCTCTGAATTTTGACCGGATTTGACCCGTCTTTGAATTCACGATAGGGGTTGCTATGATTTCCCCATTTTTCAGGAGTCTTAACGATGTCGGTTCAAGAGCACAAGGAAAAGGGCAAGAAAAGCCTTCGTTGTTTCGTCATCACCGTGAGCGACACTCGCGATGAAACAACCGATACGAGCGGGCAGACGATCAAGAAATTCCTGGCCGACGAAGGACACCAGACCGCGGGTTACACAATAGTGAAAGACGAGCCACTTCAGATCGAAGCTTTGCTCAACGAAGCTCTTGGCATTAGCGAGGTGGATGCGGTGCTGGTTAACGGCGGCACCGGCATCGCGCCACGCGATGGCACCTACGAAGTGGTGAACCGCTTTTTGGAAAAAAAGCTCGACGGCTTCGGCGAGATATTCCGCTACTTGAGCTACATGGATATCGGCTCTGCGGCGATCATGAGCCGGGCGGCTGCGGGCAGCGCGCGCGGCAAGGTATTGATCTCGCTCCCGGGCTCGAAAGGGGCCGTCACCCTAGCCATGGAGAAGCTGATCTTACCAGAGATCCGCCACATGGTGTCACAGCTGCAAGGTCAATGAAAGTTCGGGTCAAGTTTTTCGCTATTTTGCGAGAGCGTGTCGGTGCTTCGGAGGTTTTAAAGGAGGTCGCGGAGGGCAGCACCGTCGCCGATCTTTGGCGCCAGCTGCAAAAGGAATATCCTAAGCTGGACGTGCCGGGTATACGGCTCCTGTACGCGGTCAATCAGGATTACGTCGGCGTCGATCACAAACTGAAAGACAAAGACGAAGTGGTATTTGTTCCGCCGGTGAGTGGAGGTTGATCTGAGAATGTTTCGCGTGACGAATCAACCGATCGATCTGAATGAACTGGTCCGTTTCGTGACTGACCCAGAGGCCGGCGCGATTGCGACGTTCATCGGCACCACGCGCAATAACAACGAGGGTCGCAAGGTCATCGGCCTCGATTACGAAGCCTATCCGGAGATGGCGGAAAAGGAACTGGCGCGCATCGGTGAGGATGCGAAGAAAAATTGGCCGATCTGCCGCATGGCGATCTCGCACCGGCTCGGGCCGGTTCAGATTGGCGAGGCCAGCGTGATCATTGCCGTATCATCGGCGCATCGCGACGCCGCGTTTGCGGCCTGCCGCTTTGCCATCGAAGAGATCAAAAAAACCGTGCCGATCTGGAAGAAGGAAGTCTTCGAAGGCGGCGAAGTGTGGATCGGCACCCAAACCGGACAACGACTCAACCCTTCGTAATAGGGGATGATCAATGAAAATTTGGAATTGTGGGTTGCCATTTTTTGATTGACTCTCAAATCCAAAGTCGAAGATCTAAAATCAAACATAGACCCTTCACTCTTGGCGGCTTTTGGATTGGGGTTGCTGCTGGGTATTCAGCATGCACTCGATCCGGACCATCTCATCGCGGTTTCGACGATTGTCAGCGAGCACAGAAACTTTAAATGGGCGTCGTTGATCGGCGCTTTCTGGGGATTAGGCCACACGACGACATTGTTCATCGTGGGTTTGATCGTTATCGGCCTGCGTGTGACCATTCCTCCCCGACTGGGCTCGGGGCTCGAGCTTCTGGTCGCGGCGATGCTGGTTATCCCGGGCTTAAATGTGCTTCGAAAGTCTTTCGGTCCGGAACGAGTTCATCTACACACTCACAGCCACAATCCGGAAACTCATACGCACTTTCACGTGCACGAGAATCCAGGCCAAGATCATGCCCATCCTCATCCGTTCAAAGCGATGCGCCGGCCGTTCATCGTCGGCATGTGCATGGACTAGCCAGCAACGCGGCGTTGATGTTACTGATGCTTTCGACGATCGAATCACCCGTCGGCGGGTTGGTTTATATCGTCATCTTTGGTTTAGGCTCAGTGGGCGGAATGCTTTTGCTCAGTGGTATTATCAGCCTACCGTTTATCCTCACCGCGCAGCGTTTCACGGTCATGAATCGCTGGATTCGCGTGTCGCGGGCGTCGCTAGTGTGACCTTCGGTATTTTTTTTAGGTTGGGAAATCGGTTCCGAGTTAGAATTCTTCTAAGTTTCGTCGTAGTCTTTACCCGACAATTCTTACTTGTGGCGTTGCCGCGCGCCTAATTTTTCTCAGTGAATCATTCGCAACGAGTATGCGCAGCCAGCCATCGCTACCGAATCACGTTGGTGATCGTCAAAAGATAAGCGATGGCGAGGACTAGATAGGCGAGACAAGACACGCTTAGCAGGACCAGATTGAGCCGTCCCGGCCGCGCTATGGCCGGAAGATGGCGCGGCAGATAAACGTGATTGAGGAATACCAGCGCCATGGAGAATAGCACCGTGCCAACGAAGCCGATGACCGCAGAGAGCAGGATCAGTGCGCCTGGTTCAGCGGCGCCCATGGTGGCCGCGGTGATGGCCGTAAGTAGAAATAAAAAAATGAGATACCAGCTGCGCGCCGGAGTAGATTGAGTCTTGGGAAAGAAGGCATAGAGACAGTCCGTGTGAATCCGGCTCACGGCATCGACGGTAGCGAGCCAAGTGTCGGATAGAAACGCCGCGGCGACGATCAAAAAAAGAAATTTACCAATGACGCCCCAGCTTACTTCAAAGAATCGGCTTTGTACGACCGCCAGCTCGTATCCCTGAGGGAGCAGTCCTTTGGGAAATAGCAGCGCGTAGGCGAGCAAACAGGTCATCAGAGTGGTCAGCAAGTTACCGCCGATCCCGATGCTGATATCCCAAAACAAATAACGGCACCAACGGCGGACATGAGCTAGGCCCTCGTCGTTGCCGGGGGTGAAGCCCGACGCGGGAATCGCCTCGGCCTTTCCAGTGATCGGCCCGGTAAGCCGGCCCATGTAGTGGGCCATGCCGACGCCCTTGTCGCGCACCCAGTAAGAATAGAAGAGGGTCCAGAATCCGCCCAAGCCTGCGAAGGTGATCGCCGTGAGCAATTTCGTCGCGTCCGCCGGGTCCCAAGGCCGAGGCATCGACAGGTCGGGAACAAACAAGCCTTTGACGAAAGCTGGGAGCGCGTGCAGAGCTTCAGGGTTGGCGCTGGCCCAAATCAAACCTACGAGCGTGAGTAGCGCCACTCCCCACATAAATGTTTCCACCAGTTGGTAGATTACTTTGCTGAGAAGAATGGCCGAGAGAAAGACGACCATCGACGAATAGCCCCAAAAAAGCGTCTGGCCCCGCGCGCTCCAACCTCTAGGAAAATCTGTCAAAGCCGCCAATGAGGTGCCGCCCGCTGCGGCAAAAGCGCCGAACCAGAGAAACGAGAGCGTGAGTAAGATCCATAGAAAAAAAGCGAAGTGGCGCTGCAACCGGATAAAACCCTGAAAGATGCTCTCGCCAGTGAGCAGAGTATAACGGCCAATCTCGTAGGTGACGGGGAATTGCAGCAAGCAAGCCGGCAACAGAAGGAACAAAAAGCTTAGACCGTATTTGGCGATGATATACGGCCACCAGATAAGCTCGCCGCTACCCTGCGCCAGCGCCATGAAGATGACCCCCGGGCCCAATGCGCCGAGCATGCTCGGCAGCGGCGGGAGCGGTGCCTTCTTGTAGGACGGCAAGACTCCCCAGGACAAATAGTCCGCCATGAGCTATTTTTAGTCGATGCGATGAACCGCATCTTTCGGCAGCGATGCAACGAAAGTTTGCAGCGCGTGATCGAGGTAGTTGAGATCCTTCGACTCGAGCGTGACCTTGACCTTGTAATCCTGCAAATCGAGAACCGGATAAGAACCCAGCATGAGTTCGGGAAATTTTACGAGAAGGTCATTGAGCATGGCGGCAATCACGCCTTCGCCATATCGCAGGTAAACGTTCTTGAGATAAAAGGGCGCCTCGCGAAACCGCTCTTTTATCGCGTGAAAACGTTCTTGGAGAATCTTCGGTATGCCGGGAAAAATGTAGACATTGCGAATATTCACGACCGGCGCGAATAACGCTTCGGTCGCTAAGAGGGTGGCGCCCTCGGGAACATTGGCCATGCGCAACCGAGCTTCGTTCACCTCGCCGCCGAGCCTCTGGCGCATGCGCCGTTCGATGTCCGGATGACGGACGACGTTTAGGCCCAAGCCATAGGCGATGCCGTCGATAGTGACATCGTCGTGGGTCGGCCCGACGCCGCCGGTCGTGAACACGCAGTCGAACCGTTTGGAAAACGCCGCGACTTCGTGACCGATGAGCTCTATTTCATCTTGAATCGTCGAAATCTTCTGCACTTCAACGCCCAGCTGACGGAGTTCGGCGCAGAGAAAATGAGAGTTGATATCCTGTGTTTTTCCCGACAGGACCTCGTTGCCTATGATGACGATACCGGCGGTTTTCGACATGCTGTCTATCTCTTAGCGCAATGAAATGGACATGGCCAGTGCTCTAAGCCCAAAGAATAGCTCAGCGGTCGAATTCGCTGCAGCTCATGAAAAAGTTGCAATTGGGATTGGGGCAGACGTATTTACATTTCTGATTGATCAGTTTCGTATTGCAAATAGGACAATAGTCCCACCAGTTTTCTTCAGGCTCGTTCTCGACTGGCAGTGTTTCTGGACGATTCACCGGATGTTCCCCTTAGTGTGGATTTTAGCAGCAACGCGAGCCGCTACGATCCGTGAGCTCTCTTCCACTTGCAGAATCTTCCGAATCGCGTGGGCACAGGATTTTATGAATCCTCCAGAGCTGTCGAGCATGCCGTCCGGCAACGGTGTCAATTGATTATAGCGATTTTTTGCGATGATTGCTTTTTGTAATCGAATTCTTCTGCTCTGACAAGAATTTTTTTGTTTAACTCTAAAAAAAATTGGAGCCACCGGCGCGCTCAAAACGATATGAAAAGACCGCTCGCGCCACGCGACAAACATCGAAGTGGGTCGAGGCGCGCCCGGAAGGCTCATAGCCGTGTTTAATTACTCCCAGAGTTCCTTTATAATTCTATCTTTAGCGCATTAGGTAGCGACATGCAGGAATTAGGGGTCGTTGTTTTAGCCGCCGGGCAGGGTACCCGGATGAAATCCAATCTTCCGAAGGTGCTACATCCATTGGGAGGCAGACCGTTATTTCTTCATGTCTTGCGAACCGCACAGCGCCTGAATCCGAACCCGGTGGCGATCGTAATTGGCCATGGAGCCGAGGCGGTTCGAAGTGCTTACGCAAGAAATGATGTCGTCTGGATCCTTCAAGAGCAGCAACGCGGCACCGGCCACGCCGTGTTGTGCGCGAAAGAAGCGTTTAAGGAATTCAAGGGAGAGGTCATTATTCTGAGCGGCGACGTGCCGTTCATTCGAGAGCAGACGCTGCTCATGTTGGTTGCGCACCATCGCAGCCGAAGTGCGGCGCTGACACTGCTCACGGCTTTTCTGGATGAACCGAAAGGCTATGGCAGAATCCTGCGTGATGATCATGGCAACGTGACCGGTATCGTCGAAGAAAAAGACGCCACTCTGGGAGAGCGAGGGATACGGGAAGTCAACGCCGGCGTTTACGTCGTGTCGGCGCCGTTTGTCTTTGCGGCGTTGAGTGAAATCAAAAATCACAATCAGCAGGGCGAATATTACTTACCGGATATCGTAGCCATCGGTCTCGCTCGGCGAGCAGATATCGAAACGGTAAGAGTCGACGATGTCCGCGAAATGCTGGGGATCAATACCCGAGAGGAGCTCGCCTTTATGGAAAAAAACCTGCGCCAGAGCATCAACAAGAAATGGATGTTGGCGGGAGTGACGTTCAAGGATCCGGATACGACTTATATCGAGGATGGCGTAACCATTGGCAAAGACACCGTGATCGGACCTAATACGCAGCTTCGCGGCAAAACTGTGGTCGGCGAACGTTGCCAGATCGACGGCAGCGCTTTTCTCACGGATGCCCAAATTGGCGATGAGGTACATTTGCGATTCTCGGTTGTCATGACCGGTTGTCGCGTCGCGAATGGCGCGATCATCGGGCCCTTTGCCCATCTGCGTCCGGGGTCGAATCTGGGTCCGAACGTTCACATCGGCAATTTCGTTGAGACTAAGGAAGCAAAAATCGGCCAAGGCACTAAGGCAAACCATTTGACCTATCTCGGCGACGTGACCATCGGCAGCGAGGCTAACATCGGCGCCGGCACGATTACCTGCAACTATGACGGGTTCCATAAATACAACACGACCATCGGCGATCGTGTACAGGTGGGCAGCGATACCACGTTGATCGCGCCGGTTTCTCTCGGCGACGACGTCTATGTGGCTACCGCCAGCACGGTGCGACACGATGTTCCGGCGGGCGCACTGGTTTATAATCAACGGGATGAGCGCGTGCGCGAAGGCTGGACAGAACAGAAGCGCAAGAAGATGAAGGGAAGCAAGAAGTAATGTGCGGCATTGTCGGATATATCGGCCACCGGGAAGCAGCCCCGCTGATTCTAGACAGCTTGAGAAAGCTTGAGTACCGGGGTTACGACTCGGCGGGCATTGCCGTGTTGAACGACGGCCAAGTGACGATTCGCCGTTGCGAAGGCAAGTTGAACAATCTGGAAACGATGCTCAACCGGCAGCCAATGAGCGGAGCGATCGGCATCGGCCACACGCGCTGGGCAACTCATGGGCGACCGTCTGAAACCAACGCGCATCCGCACCGCGCGGGCGATGTGGTTGTGGTCCACAACGGCATCATCGAAAATTACTTGGAGCTCAAAGAGGCGCTCGGCAAACGGGGAACTCATTTTAGCTCGGAGACTGACACGGAGATTGTTGCTCATTTGGTTGCTGAAAAAGTCGAGCGCGGCGTCGACTTCCTCGATGCCGTGCGCAGAACGCTACGGGAAATTCACGGTTCCTACGCACTTTTGTTTCTCAACCGCCGCGATCCGAAGCGACTGATCGTAGCGAAAAACTCGACGCCAATCGTAATCGGCTGGGGTGAGGGGGAGACCTTTATCGCTTCCGATATTCCGGCGCTACTGGATTACACGCGCAGAGTCACCTTTCTCGAAGACGGCGAAATTGGCGAAGTCACGCTGGGCTCCTATCGCTTGTTCGACGGTAAAGGCAAAGCCATTCAGCGACCCGTTAAGGAAATCACTTGGGACGCGGTGGCGGCGCGTAAAGGCGGCTTTCCTCATTTCATGCTCAAGGAGATCCATGATCAGCCGCGCGCGTTGGCGGACACTTTTCGCGGACGCATCTCGCTCAAAGACGGGCAGGTGTCGCTTGAAGACATTAAGTTGACCGCAAGCCAAGTTAAAAATATCAAGCGCTTCCACCTAGTCGCCTGCGGCACCGCCTGGCATGCCTGTCTGGTCGGCAAATTCATGCTCGAAGAGATCGCCGGCATACCTGCCGAGGTCGATTATGGCTCCGAGTTCCGCTACCGCTCTCCACTGATGGATCCCAAGTCGGTGCTGCTGATGGTCAGCCAATCCGGTGAAACCGCCGATACTCTGGCAGCTATCGAAATCGCCCACGCCAAAAAAGCCAAGATTCTATCGATCTGCAACGTCATTGACTCCTCGATCCCGCGGAAATCCGACGGTGTCCTGTATACCCATGCCGGACCGGAGATCAGCGTGGCGAGCACCAAGGCGTTCAGCACCCAATTGACGGCGCTCTATCTCTTGGCAGTGGCGTTGGGGCGGCTCAATGGCAAGCTCAAGCCCATGGACGCAAAAAAATTGCTGCGCGATCTGATGTATTTGCCCAAATGGGTCGAGCAAGCGTTAGAGGTTGAAGGCCAAGTCAAGGAACTAGCGCGTGAGCTCATGCA
This sequence comes from Deltaproteobacteria bacterium, assembly GCA_005879255.1. The sequence continues at coordinate 2,951 of VBKY01000156.1, read as the reverse complement.
CAGCCAGGATTTCCTTTATCTCGGCCGCGGCATCAATTATCCGATTGCCCTCGAGGGCGCGCTCAAGCTGAAAGAGATTTCCTATATCCATGCGGAAGGCTATCCGGCCGGCGAGATGAAACATGGTCCGATCGCATTGATCGATGAAAAAATGCCGGTCGTCGTGTTGGCGCCACGCGATCGTTACTTTCAAAAAACGATGAGCAACCTTAAAGAGGTCGAGGCGCGCGGCGGCAAGGTTGTCGTGCTAACCGACGACGCCAAGACCGCGAGCGAAATCGCTGCTTACCGGTTCTTGACGCTGCCGAAAGCTTCGCATTACCTTACGCCGATCGTGATGACGATTCCGCTGCAGCTATTGGCCTACTATATCGCGGTACACCGCGGTACCGATGTAGATCAGCCGCGTAATCTCGCGAAGAGCGTAACGGTAGAATAATGGCCCTCTTCGAACGAGGGTCGATGCATCTGGCGCGAACGCTCAGCTCGCTCGAGCACCGCAACTTCCGTCTGCTTTTTTTCGGCACCAGTCTTTCCCACGTCGGCGATTTCATCCAAGCGATGGCGCAAAGCTGGTTGGTGTGGACCATGACCGGCTCGCCGTTTTTGCTCGGCGTGGTCGGTTTTTGTCAAGCGGTGCCCCGGCTGCTTTTGGGTGCTGTCGGTGGCGCCTTTGTCGACCGCGTCGAGCGGCGCCGGTTGCTGATATCGACCCAAATACTCGCCATGGTTCAAGCTTTCGTCTTTTGGGCGCTGGTCTATTTCGGCTGGATCGAATTCTGGCATATCCTCGTGTTGGTGTTGTTCCTCGGCACAGTCAATACCATCAATCAAACCGCGCGCCACTCGTTGATCAACAATTTGGTGCCGCGCGAGGATCTAATGAATGCCATCGCTCTGAATTCTTCGATGGCGAATATCGCAAAGATCATTGGCCCATCGTTGGGCGGCGTACTGATCACTATCATCGGCGTCGCCGGTTGTTTATTCTTCAACGCCCTCAGTTTTCTCACCATCATAGCAACGCTGATCGCCATGGAGTTTCCCCAGGTCAAAGCTAAGGCAAAAGATCAAGCGCCATTTTGGCATGAAGTCAGTGAAGGGTACCACTTCTTGCGGAGCCAACGGCGCTTGTTTTCGATCATATTGCTAACCTACGGTGTGGCTCTCGTCGGTACGCCGTATTCGCGTTTTCTCCCGGTGTTCGCCACGGACATCCTGCACGCGGGGCCGTCGACCTTCGGCTTGTTGCTCGCGGCTCCCGGCATCGGTGCCGTTGTCGCCGGCCTGGGCATCGCTTCATTTGGTCGGTTGCGCCGCCGCAGGCACTTCGTGGCCATGAGCGTCTATGCATTTTCCGTCTCGCTGATTTTGTTTTCGTTTTCCCGGTCGCTGCCATTATCGATTTTGTTCTTAATGCTTGTCGGCGCCAGCAACATCGCCATTCGCGCGGTGGCCAATACCGTCGTCCAAATGGAAACGCCCCCAGATTTGTTGGGACGCATGCTGAGCTTGTATTTCATGGATAAAGGGCTGTGGTCCTTTGGCACTCTATTCATCGGCAGCGTCGCTCATGTCGTCGGCACGCCGCGGGCCATCGCAATCTCCGGAGCGGCTTGCGCTGCGGCGGCCACGGCGCTGCTTTACCAGCAAAGACAGGCGCGGGAAAGTCAACCGGCGGAAAGTCTAAACCGTCGCATCGCGCAATAAGCGCGCAGCATCTTCGGGCGCCACCGAATTCATGTGCGAACCCGTGCCCCACTCGAAGCCTGCGGCTCTGGCGAGCTGCGGCAATATCTCAATGTGCCAGTGGAAGTGTGCGCTCACGGTCTCATGCACGGGTATCGAGTGAATGAAATAATTGAACGGCGGATTGTCGAGGGCGCGGTTTAGCCTCGTGATGATGTCTCGCAGACCGTAGGCAAGCGCAAGGATGTCCGGTTCTGAACTTTGCACGAAATCCGTTGAGTGATTCCTAGGCAAAATCCATATTTCATAAGCGAAGCGAGATGCAAATGGGCAAAGCGCGACGAAGCTCTCTGAAGCCGAGACCAGTCGTTCGCCATAGTCCAATTCCCGCTGGATCATCTCGCAATAGATACAACGCCCGTTCAATTCGTAGTGCATTTTCGCACCGCTAAGCTCGTCGACGGCTTGCTTCGGCACCTCTGGTAGCGCGATTAGCTGCGAGTGAACGTGTTCCAGGGTCGCACCGGCACGGTCGCCCTGGTTTTTGTAGAGGAGCAGATAACCCCAACGGCCATCTCGTTGTAGGTCGCGCATCCGATCGCGATAGGCGCGCAGAATATCAGCGAATTGTGGTTCGCTGAGGCTACCCATGTTCACCAAATGATTGGGACTCTCGATGATGACCTCGTGGAGGCCGAGACCATTCCACGATTCGTAGATGCCGTCATGGCGAACGGTCCAGGTGCCACGATTTTCGAGAGCGGGATACTTGTTGGGAACGACGCGCACGAACCAACCCGGCGTGTCAGGGGGCGTGTTCATCATTTCCCGCTGGGCCCACACTTCCGGCGGTGTCATGGCTTCGTTTCCAGCGCAGAATGGGCAGAGCTCAGGTCGCGCCGAATGATTTCCATGGCCATGCTGGCGCGGCCTTTTCTCTCTTTCGAAGCGATAACGACCCAGCGACCTGTGACCGGATCTTTTCTGAATTCAGACATGGGAGGAGACGTGTCGCGCCAGTTTACGTACGACCGTTGGCGTTCGCGGAGAACCCTTTGGCGTAGAAGTAAAACTCAGAGGAGCCCTGGCGCGTCGCCTCGGGTTTGGTTCGCTGCACGGTGGAAAAATATTCCTTCAGTTCAGCGGTGAAGCTGTGTAGATCGTTGCTGATAAAACTTTTCATCAGAAGTGCTCCGCCTGGCCGCAGTAATTCGACCGCGACTCTCAAGGCCGCGTGATTAAGCGCCGAGCAACGAGCCATG
>VBKY01000491.1:2068-6576 GCA_005879255.1 Deltaproteobacteria bacterium | reverse complement strand
AAACTTTGTCCAAGATGGAATGATCGACCACCGGTGTCGCGGAGGTGCCAGACTTGCGAAATTTGGGTAACGCGGCGGAACTTTTCTCCTATGCCTTTCGAAACTGAAATAAAGCCTCTCGTGACTGCATCTCCAACCACTTCAAAACGCCACTGCGCGGCTCCGCGCCTAAATTTCCACCCTTGTTCAAATCGTTCCAGCCGTTCAAACCGTTCAAGTCGTTGGCAGAATCAACCGAAGAGCTGAGGGGGCCAGTGTTGGTCGCCTGGCAGAGGGGATATGAAGCGAATGGTTTCCATTCGTGGGCGACGGGCAGGACACGAAGCGCTGATCGACCTTCGGGAGTTCCGCGTCGCTACTTAAGCCAGTAAGGATTCTGCGGGGATGGCTAGGTGTTTGCGCAAGGACCGCATCATCTCAACGGTGAGTTTCCTTTTCTTGTTGAGAACTTCCGACACGCGGCTCCGGCCCCCGAGAATTCCAGCGAGGTCCGCTGGCTTGAGCTCAAGCTGCTCCATGCGGAACTTTATGGCTTCAATCGGATCGGGAGGGTCGACCTTGTAATGCTTCTGCTCATACATCGAAGTGTTCGGCTTAGCATCCCAAAGTTTCTCAATCTCCTTGAGCGCCCTCTGGTAGTCACGTTCTGTTTTGATTGGTTTAATCGTCATGTCAAACCTCCTCTGCTTTGATTCTGTCGTACGCCACATGGGTGCCAATAAACCGGATATAGACAATTTGAAACTCGTACTTCACCGCTACGACCAGCCGATACGTATTCCCCTTGATGTTGAATACGACACGGTTGTTGCGAAGAATGCTTGCCGTCCGATACGCGGTTTTGATGTCCTGCGGACCCTTCCAGCTGGCTTTCTTGGCCTCTGTATACCATGCTCTTAAAGGACTCTCGGCATCGCGATGTTCCTCCCAGAATAACTTCAGTGTCTTCACTGAAATCACTCGCATATGCCAGCATAACTTGTTCCCATTTTGGGAACAAGGCCGGGCCGTCGCCTGGAACAAATGGCTGCGGTCGCACAGATTTTAAATCTCGGCATAGAGTTGACAGTTTACTTTCGTCGATCCCGGATCGACTCAACAACGGCTGGAGACGAGATCCGGCCAACCCGTTACTTCCTGATGGGTTATCTTCTGACCAACCGCTTGATAAGCTGACTCGACTAGGATATTCGAGCGGTTAATCAGATTAGAAAGCGAGCGGAGAAAATATGTACTACGGCGCGCGGGGAATTGTCGGGCTGGTTAAGCCTACTTACCGGCCGGGGTCGATGGAGAGTTTTATCAAGCTCATGCCGGAGGGAGTTGGTTTTATTCCGGCTCACGCCGGGATTCGCGCTGGGAACGAGCAGGAGCTGCAAGAGGCGCTGACGGTTGCTGAAAGGAAAGTGGCGCGCTTGGCGGAATTGGGCGCGGACGTGGTGATGATCATGGGCGCGCCGCCGACGATGGTGCGCGGCCACGGCGCGGACCGGGCAATCGCCGATTCGCTGACAAAGAAATACAAAATTCCCGTTACCGTTGCGACGATCGCTCAGGTCGATGCGTTCCGTGCTTTGGGCATGAAGAAACTCGTAGGCATCACTTACTTTCAAGACGATATGAACGCACGCTTCGCGAAGTTTCTCCAGGACGACGGCTTTGATGTGAAAGCGATGAAAGGCATCGACGTGCCGTTTAAGGACGCCGGCAAACTTGCGCCCGAGGCGATCTATAATTTCGCTAAGAAAACATTTCTCGAACATGGCCCGGCGGATGGCATCTACATGCTCGGCGCGGGCTGGCATAACCTGCCAGTGATCGAGATGTTGGAAAAAGATTTGAAGACCACGGTGCTTTCGAGCATCCCCGCGCAAGTATGGGCGACGAAGAAAATTCTCCATTTGAACGAGCCGGTGATGGGATACGGCCGCCTCTTGGCAGAGATGCCGTAAAGACTGGAGTGCTGGAGTGCTGGAGTAATGGAGTGATGGGAAGATTTCGGATCGCGGTTGGGTTGCTTCTCGTAGCGAGCCTTGGGTTATGGATCGGTGCGTTTCCAACTGAAGCGCAGGATGTGAGAGCGAAGGCCGAGGCCGAAGGCAAGCTGATGTTCTACGCGACTTTTAATGCCGCCGACTCGAAGACTTTGGTCGATGGCTTCAAACAGCTTTATCCGAAAATCGACGCCACCTATTATCGGGCCACGGACTCGGTCATGGTGGAAAAAATCGTAACTGAAAGCCGCGCCGGACAGCATCTTTGGGACATCGTGATGACGTCGAGTTTCTACGGACACAATTTGAAAAAGCGCGGATTGTTTGCACCGTACGATTCGCCGGAGCGTAAGTTTTACCGCGACGGCTACAAAGACCCGCAAGCTACTTGGACTTCGGCTTACACGAATTATGCGGCCTTAGGTTACAACACGCGTGCCGTGCCTGCGACCAGCGTGCCGAAATCTTACAGCGACCTTTTGAAACCGGAATGGAAGGGACAGATCGGCATGGAAAGCCGGCCCTATGAGTGGTTCGGCACGATGGTGAAAGCGATGGGTGATGAAAAGGGCTTGGCGTACATGCGCGAGTTGGCCAAGCAAGCTCAACTGCGCGCCGGTCGAACATTGCTAGCGCAACTGGTGGCGGCAGGAGAATTCAAAGGCGCGTTGACCGCCTACTCGCAAACCTTTGAAGTTTTGAAACCTTCCGGCGCGCCGGTCGACTGGGTTTATTTGAATCCCGTCTTTGCCAACATTCATCCCACCGGCATCGCCATAAAGGCGCCGCATCCAAACGCGGCGCGCTTGTTTGTCGATTTCGTTTTATCGAAGCGCGGCCAGGAGTTGATCCGCGGTATGAACCGCATTCCCGACCGAATCGACATGCCGCCCGAGCAGTCGCGCCTGATTGAGGGCGTCAAGCCGGCCTTCGCGTCGCCGGAAGTCCTCGAAAATGTCGAGCGCTACGCCAAAATATTTCACGAGATCTTCGGCGGGCGGTAGGGCGGGTTTTTTCTAACCACGCAGCACACGAAGGCCACGAAGGGAAGAAAAAGATTAACCGCAAAGGACGCAAAGGTCGGAAACGAAACTAACCAAAAATGGCATGGGGTCACAAAGGTGCGAGCAGTGAACGACAGTGAATTTGAATTTTCCTATCTATGCGTACCGTGCGTTCTTTGCGGTTAAATCTCCAAAATCCGTAAGATGAAAGTTGTCGTTCACGGCGTGACCAAAGAATTTGTTTCCGGCCAGGGGACGCTGCGCGCCTTGGGCGGGATAAATTTGGAAGTGCGCGACCAGGAATTCTTTGGCATCATTGGACCGACAGGCTGCGGCAAGACGACGTTGCTGCACATCATCGCCGGATTGGAAACGCCCAGCACCGGTTCGGTGCAGTTCGTCGGTGAGCAGCGCGGCAAGGCGATGGTGTCGATGGTCTTTCAAGAATCGGCGCTGATGCCGTGGCGCAATGTCGAGGAAAACGTGCCGCTGGGAGCCGAGTTTCGCCACGAGCCGCCGTCGGTTTACAAGCGCATCAGCCATTTTATTCTCGAGGTGGTGCGCTTGCTCGATTTCGCCGGCGCCCAGCCGCACGAGCTCTCAGGCGGAATGAAACAAAAAGTTGCCATCGCGCGCGCCCTGGCCAACGATCCGGAAGTTATTTTAATGGACGAGCCTTTCGCCAGCTTGGACGCGCAAACCCGGATGCTCATGCGTGAGGAGTTGCTGCGCATCTGGGAGCGCGACAAGAAAACCGTCATTCTCGTCACGCACAACCTCGACGAAGCGGTCATGCTTTGCGACCGCATCGCGGTGATGAGCTCGCGTCCGGGGCTCATCAAGAGCGTGGTTACGGTCGATGTGCCACGGCCGCGGAATTTCAAAAGCATGAAGGACCCCGATTTTGCCAATTGCATGGATAAGATTTGGAATCTGCTGAAGTACGATGTTGAACATGCGATGGAACATGGCCGCCCGTAAGAATTTTGCGATGACCGCAAATCGCAAACAGCCCGCCGCGGATTAGATCCGTATCGTTTCAAGCTTGCAATTCTCCCCGCAATAACTAAAGTTGAGCCACCATCCGACAGAACGGAGGAAGAACCATGAATCAAAGGTCTTTAAGAAAGTTGCGATCGTTAATTATAGCCTTGTCGATGTCGGTCCTGTCGGCGTGTTCTATGTCGACGCCAGATTATAAGTCGGTTCTTAGTGATCCGGACCGACCGGCCAACGAGCGCGAGCTCGACGCGGCACGCAAGCCCGACGAGGTGCTGGCCTTCTACGGTGTTAAAAGTGGTGACAAAGTCGCAGATCTTTGGGCGGCCCGGGGTTACTACACAGCGATCCTGTCCAAGGTCGTCGGACCCCAGGGAGTCGTGTACACGGTGAATCCAAATTCCCGCGACGAAATCAATCAGCGCTGGAAGGCGGCGCAGTTCACCAACGTCAGAGTTGCCGATGGGCCGTTCGACAAACTCGCGCTGCCGCAGGACGCTTCGCTCGATTT
>VBKY01000491.1:0-2062 GCA_005879255.1 Deltaproteobacteria bacterium | reverse complement strand
CATGACGTGGCGCCAGAGGTGCGCGCACCGATGAACAAACGGATTCTCGCGTCCCTCAAACGCGGCGGAGTCTACGCCGTGGTCGATCACTCGGCGAAAGACGGTTCGGGTAACGAAGCGAACAAGACGCTGCATCGCATCGACAAGGCTCAGGTCATCAAGGAAGTTGGCGATGCGGGTTTCAAGCTTGCTAAAGAAGGAAACATGCTGCGCAAGCCCGAGGACACGCGCGATTTCAACGTCAACAAAGAGCGCAACAAAGACGATCGCTTCGTGCTGGCGTTTGAGAAACCTTGAGGCCGCTAACAAGTCGCTACAGAGGAGATTTTGATGACTACTCGGCTGTGCAATTACGCTAAATTCATTCCGATGGCATTTGCCCTGTCGATCTTCGTCGGTTGCGCCGCGACTTCGACACCGAATTACGATGCCATTCTCACCAACATGAGCCGACCCGAAGCGGAACGGGCGATTGATCCGGTGCGCAAGCCGCAGGAGGTGATGGCGTTTTATGAAGTAAAAACCGGCCAGAGAGTCGCCGATATTTTCGCCAGCCGCGGCTACTACACGGCGATCTTATCGCAACTGGTTGGCGCGGACGGTGTTGTGTACTCAGCCAATCCCGCGCCGCGGCAGGAACTGCACGACCGTTTGAAGCAGCCGGGCATGGGCAATGTGCGCGTGCTCGACGGCCCGTTCGACAAGCTGGCGCTGCCGCAGGATGGTTCGCTCGACTTCGTGCTGCTCCATCTCGACTATCATGAAATCGCTGCCGATGTGCGTGGCGCGATGAACAAAAGAATCTTTGCCGCGCTCAAACGCGGTGGCAGTTACGGCGTGGTGGACCACTCGGCCAAAGAAGGTGTCGGCGATAGTGAAGCGAAAACGCTGCACCGCATGGACAAGCTATTGGTGATCAAGGAGGCGACCAGCGTCGGGTTTCGCTTAGCCGAAGAAGGAAAAATGCTCAGCCGCGCCGACGACACGCGGGATTTCAGCGTGGTCAAGATTCGCGATAAGAGCGACCGCTTCGTGCTTAAGTTTGTGAAACCGTGAGCGCGCGATAGGAACTGCCAAAAAGGTTCAACACGGGTGACCGGCCGGTCACCCGTATGCGATGTCGAAAGATGCGATTTGAGATTGCCTTAGATCTCCGTCACGCTCCGCAGTTTTAACTTTTTCCGTTTGGCTTGGTCGAGCGCGTACTTGCCGACCGCGAGATCTTCGTCGGCGATACCGTTGGATTGAAAGAAAATCCTCTTCGGTCGCGGCTGCGGCACGCCTTCGGCGACGATCTTTTCCAACGGCACGATATCTTCCCAACGGGCGATGCGAGTTTGACAGGCTTCGACCAGATCGCCGCTGTCGGCTTTGGCCGCGGCGAGGTCGTCGACCACGATTAAATCCATGCGCCGGATTAGATTACTCGACACTTCGTGCTTCACCGTCGCGTTGGCGCCGATAGACGCGACCAGCACCTCGTCTTTCAAGCTTTGGCCCGTGGCCACCGGCGTCGTGGAGTCCGTGGAGACAACCAATATGTCGGAGAGCGCTTCGACTTCATCGACCGTGTCGGCTTCTTTCCAATCGGTGTTCACGACCTTGCTCATCTGCTTGATGAAATCTTTGCGTCGTTTGGGTGTGCGGCCCCAAACGACTACTTGCTCTATGGGACAGGTCTTGGCGACGGCTTCGACCTGAAAAGTAGCTTGCCATCCCGGGCCGATGATGCCCAGCACTTTGCGGTTTGCCGGCGCGAGATACTTCGCGGCGACGCCGGTGGCGGCGCCCGTGCGCAGGCTGCTCAAGAAGCCCATGTTGACAATCGCTTGGATGCCGCCCTTGCGGCCGTGGTAAAGCGTGATGGTATTGGCATCTGCGGCGTAGGAGCGTAGGCAGATGAGGTCCGAGTCTTGATGCCATGCGGCCATCACGTTGAGCTGCTTCTCGCTGCCTTTGAGCCGGCGGCGCGGCACGCTGCGCATTTTGCCGGCGGCCCGGTCGCGGAACATTCTGTCGAGCTGAGCCACGGCTTGTGCCATATCGATGAGCTTTCTGGTTT
>VBKY01000027.1 GCA_005879255.1 Deltaproteobacteria bacterium | reverse complement strand
CTGAGTTACCTGCGGGGATCCCCAACCGAGATGCACGCAAAGGGGGAGGTCAAGTCCCGCGGCTTCCTCATAGATCGGAAAGAACTCCGGATCGGCCAAGTTCCGCTCCCACACCATGCCCATGGTGAAAATACCCGAAGCGCCGAGATCGCTTGTCCTGCGCATCTCCTTCACCGCAGCCTCCGGGTCGCGAAACGGGAGAAGCGCTACCCACCTGACGCGGCCTTTTGACTTGGCGCAGGCTTGACCGACGTACGTGTTGTAGGCGTGAAATAGCGAACCTTCGAGCTTTACGTCCTCCGCTACGGCAGCGAGAAACATTGTGGGGAAGACTATCTGGCAGTCGATGTGGAACCGATCCAAGTCGGACAGCCGAGCTTCCATGTCTTCCAGAGTCTGCGAGCCAAGGGACACGTCGATCTTTTTCGACCGTTCCATCCACGAAAGAGACGCGGTGGTGCGTCCACGGCTGCCAATGTTGGGAACGCTTTTCCCCTCGATGAGCCAACAGCCATTGAAGTCACCCCGGACCGTGTCGGCCGGTAAGTGGACCGGGATCGGACGTCGCAGATAAAACTCCTCGGGAAGATGCTCAAACATGCCTTCCGGCTCAATGATATGTCCATCGGCGTCAATCACGCTCATTCCGTCTTCCTCCTCATTATTCATTCTTAACCGACGTGTCAGTCTATTCGGCTCAAAACTCCTGTCAAGCCATTTCTTCCTCACCGATTGGCGTTGCCATAACGATGGGGAACAACGACGGAGATTTAGGGTCACACAAACCTGAGGAGCAGGCGTGATATATGCTATTCCGGTCTGGAACTCTTCATTGAACAAAAAAAAGAGGCTGGAAATCTCCAGCCTCTTTTTTCCTGACCCGGACGCTTAGTCTGGGTTATCTTTGACTGAACCTGTCATAGCGTTCGACCCGCTCCATGAATGCACGAGGCCGGGATTGTAACTCGCGCCTCATATCTGGATTTTCTCGCAAGAAGTCCCGCAACTCGGGATGATTCTCGACGAATTGCCGGTTGTTGATAAGTTCGGGGTTTGCTTTTAGCCGTTCAGCAACCCTCGGATGCGAGTCTAAGAACCTATCAAATTTGCGTAGATCCGCGCGCGCATTGAGGTTGCGCTCCCAGCTCATGACTCTGCTCGGATTTTCCCTCAACTCTTGGCGTATTCTCGGATGATCTCTGAGGAACGCTTGAAGGTCATCATGTCTTGAAACCCAACGCCGGTCGTTCGCTAACGAGGGGTTATTTCTAAGCTCCTCGGCAACCCTGGGGTGATTCTCGAGAAATTCGTGTAAAGTTCCCACCTCGCGGCGAGTAATATCGTCTTGGGCCCATGCGCCGGTGGCCGAGACTGATGCCATACTCAGCCCAAGAATCAGGCTGAGAGCGAGAGATTTCAGTAAACTAATCGTTCTCATTTTTACGTGCCTCCTTTCATCGACACATATTGTAAATAACGCAACCACCGTGCCATCACGTGAAGTGGGGAATCTTTTGTAAGACCTCATACTTGAAGAGCGAATTTTTTACGGACCGGTGGAAGGAAATACCTCTCGTCCGTTTTTTCCGACAGTTTGAGGTAATTTCCGGACCATCCTTAAAAATAGTTAAGAAAATATTTTTTACCGTCGTATAAAAGGCACAGATCGTTTTGTTCTCGGATTGCCAATGATTTTTGCGCCGGCACGCAGTGATCCGGCGTGGCGTTTATTTCTGAATTTTCTTCGTCAACTCTAAATCCGAGGATCGGAGGATCACGGCCTTTTGCGAGCTCGATCTCAGGCCAATTCTCTTACTCCGGGTTGTTTGATTCGCCGGGAGCACTGGTTAAACTGAAAAACAGGATGCCTGAGAAAATTTCCGTGCAGTGCTGCATCGCAGGCGGTGGTCCGGCTGGCATGATGCTGGGCTATCTCCTCGCGCGCGCCGGCGTCAAGGTTTTGGTGCTTGAAAAGCATGCCGATTTCCTGCGTGATTTTCGCGGCGATACCATTCATCCGTCGACGCTGGAAGTGATGTACGAGCTGGGATTGCTCGAAAAGTTTCTCAGGCTGCCGCGTCAGGAGGTCTACGAGCTTAACGCCCAAGTTGGCCAGATGCAGCTGACCATCGCAGACTTTCGATACCTGCCGGCACGCTGCCGCTTTATCGCGCTCATGCCGCAGTGGGATTTTCTCACCTTCCTCGCCGACCAGGCGGCTGGCTACCCCAGCTTTGATCTCATGATGGAAGCTGAGGTATGCGGCCTTATTGAAGAATCAGGGTTCGTGACTGGAGTCCAGGCAAAGACTCCAAACAGGGCGGTCGAAGTCCGCGCCGATCTCATCGTCGGCGCGGACGGCCGGAGCTCGATCGTGCGCGAGAAGGCCGGTCTTAAAGTGAAGGACCTCGGAGCGCCTATGGATGTTCTATGGTTCCGAATCAATCGAAGTCCGGAGGACCCGGTCGCGACTATGGGGAGGTTCGATAAAGGGAGGAGTTTTATCAGACTCAATCGTGGTGAGTATTGGCAGTGTGGGTACGTCATTCCTAAAGGACAATTCGAAGAGATGCGACGGCAAGAATTCGAAATGTTTCGCGCGGAGATCACAAAACTCGCGCCTTACACGAGAGACAGGGTGCGGGAGCTACGCGGCTGGGATGATGTAAAGCTCTTAACGGTCCGTGTGGACCGATTGCTAGAGTGGTTTCGGCCGGGTCTTCTCTGCATTGGAGATGCCGCGCACGCAATGTCTCCGGTTGGTGGGGTCGGCATTAACCTCGCGATTCAGGATGCCGTGGCGGCCGCCAATGTTCTCTTCAAACCGCTGCGGGAAGGACAGCTCACGATCGATCACCTACGCCGGATCCAGAAGCGCCGCGAGTTGCCCACGCGTGTGACGCAATGGTTGCAGGTCGCCGTGCAGCGCCGGATCATTGCGCGCGTGTTGGGTGAGAGCGGATCTCTCAAACCGCCGCTCGCGGTGCGCTTACTTGCTGCAGTTCCATTGCTGCGCCGGATCCCCGCTCGGATCGTCGGTCTTGGCATCCGCCCGGAACATCTTGACCGGGAGCTCATACGTTCATAACGCGAAGATTAGAGGCGCGTCACGAAGTCGCAGCGGTTCTGCTGCTCGTTGGCCCGGCAGCCAGGTACCAGCACTTCATGTAATAATCGGACTTCTATGCGCGCCGAGATGTTAGTTACGCTTTGACGGACCGGAATGCTAAAGTCTAACCATGAATTCTCAACCAGCAGCCAGCGGGAGCAGTTTACGCCAGTCATCGCACACGGAACTGAGTCTCAGGGGAACCCGAATCTCGCCAGGACTAGCGAGCGGCACAGTATGGACGGCAGGTGACATACTCGATGGCAGTGCAGAAGCGTATCGCATCGAGCCGTACCAAGTCGAAGCTGAAATGGAACGGATTCGGCGGGCGCTCGTGCTAGTGGAAACTGAGTTGGAAGAATCAGCGCGACGCGTCAGCGAACAGCTTGATCCAAGCCTGGCCGAGATATTTCGTGCCCACCAGCTAATGCTGGAGAGCCTCCTATCGTCGAACGAGTTCGAAAGGGAACTGCGAGGGTCCTTAACGAGTGCCGCAGAGGCGGTCAAGGGAGTCTTTCGCAAATGGGAAGCGAAGTTCGCTGCGATCCAGGATGAGACGCTTCGCCAGCGGGCCGACGATATCCTCGATTTAGCCCGGCGAGTTTTGCGCCACCTGGAAGGCGTGGATGCTTTCGGACTCGCGGCAATGCCCGCAGGTAGCGTGCTGGTAACCCAGCGGCTGCTGCCATCCGATGTAGTTGCCGTCTCGCCGCGAGACGTGAAGGCGATTGTCGTTGAGTCGTTAGGGCAAGGCTCGCACGCCGCTCTGCGCGCTCGTGAAAAGAGCATTCCAATCTTAGCCGGCTTGCCCGGCCTGCTCACCCAGATTCGCAGGGGCGATGAGGTGTTGGTCGATGCTTTTCGCGAAGCACTGATAATTTCACCCAACCCCGAGACACGTCACGACTTTGAACAGCGACTCGAAAAATATCGCGCCAGCATATTGACCTGTAAAGGGGAGTGCGGCAAGCCTGCTATTACCCGCGATGGCCAGACGATATCTGTCGAAGCGAATCTTGCCGCACACGCAGGCGTCGACACAGTCATCGAGAGCGGTGCTGACGGTGTGGGTCTGTTTCGCATTGAGGAGCTCTACTTCGCGCGTGAGCTACCGCCCTCCGAAGAAGAGCTTTTCAGCGAACTGCAACACCTCGTTGCGCCTCTGCGTGAGAAACCGGTGACGATCCGCCTGCTGGACATCGGTGGCGATAAGTCGATTCCGTCCCTGCGGCTTCCTTTTGAGTCAAACCCGCTTCTCGGTAAACGCGGGGTGCGCCTGCTGCTCGCCTATCCGCAGCTTGCGCGCACACAGCTTAAAGCCTTACTGCGGCTCTCTCAGGCCCAAGACATTCGCATCCTCGTGCCGATGATCACCTTCGAGCGTGACATGCAACAGATACGCGAACTGCTCGTAGCGGTCGCTCACGAAATGGGGATCGAAAACCTTCCGCCTCTCGGCGCAATGATCGAGACGCCAGCCGCGGCGCTGACCGTCGGGCAAATCGTAAGGCACGCCGATTTCCTTTCCGTGGGTACAAACGACCTCACCCAGTACACTCTGGTCGCCGGACGCGATAATGCCACAGTGAGTGACTATTATGAGGAAACCCATCCATCAATGCTCCGCTTGCTCGGCATCATCATTGGGGAAGCTTCGGGGAAGCCAGTCACAATCTGCGGCGAGCTAGCGGGCCGAGAGGAAGTAATCCCAACGCTATTGGAAATCGGCTTCCGTGCGCTCAGTATTTCCCCTCCGCTGATCCCGACAACGAAGGAGTTAATCAGATCGATTGATACCAGAAGCCCGCGCGGCCAACGTTGATTGAGGTTTGCCCATTCGGATCGACGAATTACAGTCTCGTTATCGAGATCACAGCGGTTCGTCTTTGCGCTCAATGCAAAATCGACAACCGACCGATCAAATGCGGGAGAAGCTTGGGGTCGGACATAACAATCACTACAATCTTTCGGGACGCTTGGGGGAGCCTTTTCGACCGCATCGATGCAATCCATGTGGATGCGACCCCAGTCGCGGATCGCGTGCGGCGCTCGCTTAGCGAGCCACTGTATTGCGTCAACGAATACTCGACTTTCGGCGGCACGGTCGCGTAAACGCGGCGGTGAACAATGCCGTCCGCTTCGAGCGAAACGTTCGACGGCAAGTCCCTGGCCGAAGCCATCGCGGCCTATGCGCCGGCTGCGCGAGTCGTTAAAGCGTTCAACATGTGCAACGCGGTGGTTTGGCAGATGGAACCTCCGCTGTTCGACGGTCGACGCCTCGTCGTGCTTTACTGCGGCGACGACGCCGCAGCCAAGCAAAAGGTGGCTGCGTTGATCGAGAACACCGGCGGAGAACCCGCGGATCTGGGAGAGCTGAAGTATGCCCGGCTGCTCGAGCCGGCCGCCGCAATCGTGATCAAGTTCATTTTGGCCGGCCGAGACCCCCACACGGTGCTGAACCTGATTCCAGCCCGAAGTGAAGCGTATAGCGTGAGCGTTTGAGATCCGTGATCACACGCGGGTCAGTAAGCCGGCGTCCAGATGAATCATGGCCTTGGTTTCAGCACTTCCGGCAGATGAGATCTCCCTTTGGAAATGGCAAGAGCACGCTGTCTACTCGCGGATCATTTTCGGCACGGTTCAGGAGCTCCTTCTGGATGCGCGGGGAAGTTACGTTATCGATGACGAGCCATCCACCGGGCACGAGGCGCGGGACCACCTTCTCGTAGACCTTGGCGTTGGACTCCGGCGGCTCGATATCGGAGAAGCAAAACGCGATCTCCTCGAAACGAGTGGCGTAGTCGAGAGCGTCGCCATGAAAGACTTGGACCGAATCTGCCGCGCCGGCGCGCGAGATGTTCTGTCGAGCCAAGGCGACCTTCCCTTCATCGAGATCGACCGTCGTGAGCGTCACACCTCGAGCGCGCGCGGCCAGCGACAGCCACAGACTGGAATAGCCACCGCTGCTACCCAGCTCGAGAAACGCGCCCTGCGGCGCCGACATCGCCAGGAGCGAAAGGCAGCGCCCGACGTCTGTGAAAACACTGCGAAGCGACCGTTGATCGCGTTCCGTCTGTTCCTCGAGCGCGCGCATCACCTGTTGCATGTTCGCTGAAATGTCATGAAACACTTGCGCCTCCCTCGAGATTCTCGAACGGCACGCTGCGCCGATTGATCTGCTCTTCGATATCGTCCGGAAATAGATTTTCGCTCAGCATGACATAGTCGCCGTAGGCGCCGTGAACCGGACCCAGCAAGTTACGTTCGGCAAGAAGCCCAGCCTTGCGCTTGCCGAACTGAGGCAACTGCGAGCGATATTTTTGGTAGCACTCGTACCAATTGCGCGTGAGCAGCACGTAATAGTCCAATGGTACCGGCGGCTGCTCAGCCTCCTTGCACAGCGCTGTCGACGGCTCCCGCCGCCACTGCTGCGGCCGCGGCAGAATAGCGCGTGACATCAGGTATTCGAAGCCGGCGCTGGTCGATTTCACCGCCTCAGCGACGGATTCAAACCCGTGGGGCCGCGCCATTTCAACGCCGGAGACGAAACTCGGCTGCACGTTGCCCGGACCGAATACTTCCACGGCGTCGCACATCCAGCGCACCCAGTTGTCCCAGCCGACGCGCTCCGCTTTGCCGGGATTGATCCATTCGAAGAGCCGCTTGTCCCACACCTCCATGTTGAAGTGAATGTTGTCGGCGCCGGCGGCTTTGTAGCGTGCGACCTCTTCGCGCGGCCGGGCATTGACCTCGAAGGTGATTCTTGGTTTGGCCGAGGTCCCTTTGATGGCGCGGATGTACTCCTCGTAGAAGTCCACTTCGCTTTTACCGTGGAGAGTCTTGGTGATCGAGCCGCCGCTGAGCACGAAGCCGGGCGCCGCTACTCCAAGCCTATGGGCGTCGCTGGTGACTTCCTCGCAGACTAGCATGACATCTTCCAACGATTTTACCGGCGCCGCCAAAGTGAAGTCGCGCGACAGCTTCATCTGGCGGGCGTTCTCGTTGATGTCGCAGAACTTACATTCCTCCTTCGCCCCCCAGTATTGGCAATTGCGGAAGATCGTAATGAACGCGCCGAAGGCAACGATCTCATGATATGGCGTCCCGTCCGGCAAACTCTTGGCATAGTAGTCAGGGGTTTTCGGGAAGCGGACTTCCGCGAGGACGCGCCCTTCGGTCGTCATGACGAGCCGGCCATCGACCACATCGATCAGGTAAGGAGAATGAGGGGAGAGAGAAGTCTGAATCGCTACGGGGCGCATGCCGTAAGGCCCCTTAAGGATGACGAAGTGCTCGGGAACGCGCCGATGCTCGCCCCGTTTCAACTCAGACATCGGTACGAGATCGTAAGAGAACAAGCGGTAGGACTTGACCAGCGCGGCTGCTGCGGCCTGGAGCGCAGCATCGCTAAACCAATGACCGAGGCTCAAGAGATGCTGCTTGAGAATCGTCTCCTTGGGAACGTCCGGGTATTTCTTGAAATACGCTTCCAGCACTTCTGGGTCGGATTCGTTCGTCGTCGAGTTGTTAGCCATCACGCGGATCCTTTCGATCGTGACGTTTCGCGGTTGCCCTCCCTCGCGGCGCGCTCGCCGTCGTTGCTACTTCAAGAGGGCGTGGGCAAACTTGGCCGCGGGTTCGCGCACCTTGTCGAGTTTTTCTTCGGACTGATTTTCGATCTGCAAAAAATCATTGACTGACATAACGTCTTTAGCCGCGATTGTGCCGGATTCTCGCAGAAAGCGGGTGTCGACATCAAGGCGCCGGGTCGCTTGACCGAGGGCTCGGGAAACGATCTCCTGTCCCTCGCGGCCCAACAGCCAGTTGACGAAAACCTTGGTGCTATTCGGGTGCGCCGGCGCTTTGATGATCGCCAGATTGCCGCTGCCGCCGGTGCCGTAATTCCCCTCTTTGAGTCTAGGAAGAGTCTTGATCGGCAAGCCCGCTTTGAGAAACGGCAGATAAGAATAATAGGAGAGACCGATCATGACGGCGACCCGTCCTTTGGCCAAACTTTCGGCAAGCACGCGTTGATCACGGCCGAGAAATAAATCCTGCGCCACGAGTTTTTTGAGATAGTCTTCGCCTTTGACCCGCCACATGAACGACCAGGTCGAGTCTCCGGCCCCCGGCGTGCGCGGATCGAGATAGCCGATCTTGCCTTTCCATTTTGGGTTGAGAAAATCGTCCAGCGAACGGATCTCGTTCGGCTTGATCAGATCGGTGTTGTACCAAATGATTTCCGACAGATACGCCTGAAACGTGTAAACGAAGCGTTTTGCGTTATCAACCCATAGATGACCGCCCCACCACTGTTTCGGATCTTTAACTTCGGGGAGCGCCAGCCACGGTTCGATGGGATCGACAATGCCCTCGTCCAGCATGCCGGAGACGATCGAAGAAGAACCGCCGATGTGCAGATCGAAATGGCGCACGCCGGCTTTGAATTCGTCCGCCATGCGGCGCACCGCTGAGCTGCCGCGCGCCGTGAAAGTTTCCACTTCGATGCCATAGCGTTTTTTGAACTGCTCCTCGACCTGTTTTTTCATCTCGGCGCTGGCCGGAAGCGATACCGTGACCTTGGCTTCTTTCTTGGCGGCATCAACCAACTTATCCCATTCCACCGCTCCGGCGGCTTTGTCTTGTTGGCCGTTTGCCGCGGCCGCGAGCATCAGGACCCAAAACAGGCCGACAGACAAAATATTTCTCGCGTTCATCATCTGGACAAGCAACCTGTCGCCATGGCACAGGCAGAAATGGCGCACTGAGTGGACACCTTTTTGAGAACTCTTCTTGGCAGATCAACAACCCTCTAAAGAGAAACATTTCATATGTCAAGTAATTTTACCCAGGTAAATTAAAAGCCTTGTGACGGTAATATTTAGAACTGGGGAAGGGGCGGGATACGGGGTCGACCGGAATGCGGCGGGCGGCGTGGAGTTACCCTAGGGGAATGGTCTGATGCCCCCGCGCTCGCAGGTGGCTGATAGGAAGATCGAATTGCAGGCCGGGCCCCCCTCGGGGCATTTCTCAGTTCGCTCTGGCGATCAGCCGCGCGTCATCGGACCGCACATATCCCGGCGGATTGCCGTGCTTCGACCGCACTTGCAACCAATCACCGGCAGAACTTACGACGTTGATCCTGGTTCCTCCGCTGATTTGCGAGATCACTGGCGAAGCGGATGACGGACTTTCATATACCGACGTCGGCCGGGTGGTCTCATAGACTCCCGGCTCGGCTGCTCGCCTCGCCGCCACCGGCTGAGGAAGCGGCGCAGCCGTGTCTGGCGCGCGCGATGCAGTTCTTCTAACAGCCGGAGACCGGCTCGCGTTCAGATGATCTACTTGACGCGTGGCGACACCCAGCCGTTGCTGTGTTAGCGAAAGTTCTTTCTGGCTTTCCTCGAGTTTAGTCTTCATTTGGGCGAGCTGATTGGAGTTCTCGTTCAGTTGTTGCCGCGTCTGAGCAAGCTGTGTTTCCTGACTTTGAATCATTTGATCTTTCGCTTGGAGCTGCTTTAAGTTGGCCTGCGATGACAGCAATAGCTGGTTGCGTTGGATGTACCCGCCGGCAAAAAAGGCGATCAAAGCGACAACGAGCAGGGCGGCTATCCAGATAAACTTTGGAGGGATTGAGGATCCCTTGTGATTATCCGAGCCAATTCGTGGTTCCGACGATGCTTCGTCACGCTTGAGCCACTGAGGAACAGACTGCGATGAGAGATCGGTCTTGCAATAACGACAATCCGTGGCATCTTCCTCGATACTGTTGGCACAGTATGGGCAAAGCCGCGTCCGTGTGGTGGATTTTCCAATCATGACTTTCCATCCTTAGCGCAAAAGTTAACCGTATCCTCGTATTTCGGCGAGGCATTGCGGGCGTCCGTTCTCAAACCCTCTATGCGGCGTCCAAGCGCCACTTCATTGGACGTTTGGAAAACTCATTTGTGAATTTTTCTTAGGTCTCACGGTTTGCCTAAGGAGGCGAAACGCGGTCTGGGCTGGGGAACAAAAATTCAGAGTCAGGCAGCTAAATGGCGGTCGGCACGGGGGCATTGTGTCTTGCGGAGGGAGGGTGCGTTGCCCCTTAACAAGCCGCACTAAGCACCCGGTCTCACTCGGATTTGCCATCTTATTTTCTTCCCTAGGTTTTTCCGATCCATCTATAACGCAAGCTCGCCGAGTTTCTGGCTAGTGGCTCCTTTAGCAAATATTTTTATTTTTCACTGATTCTTCCAGCTTCTTTCATCCTCTTTTCGAACTGCATCACTAGCCTTCGGGAAAATTGCCCAAGGAGGTCACTATGTTCAAAATATCGGGATGGCGGCTGTGGTTGTGGCTCAACATCGGTTTGGCGATCTCGCCAGCCAGCCTGTACGCGGAGACGGGGGGTAACCGCACCCTGTCTCCCTATTTTCTTATCGATAACGGGGACCCGGCGGTGGATCGGTTTCCGCTGAAGCAAACCGACGTCAAGGTTAATATCAGCGGGGTGATAGCCGATGTTTCGGTTAAGCAAACGTATGCCAATGACGGTATGCGTCCCATCAGCGCGCGCTATATTTTTCCAGCGTCCACCCGGGCCGCGGTTCACGGCATGAAGATGACCATTGGCAACCAGGTCATCACCGCCAAGGTTAAAGAACGAGAAGTTGCGCAAAAGCAATTCGATCAGGCCAAAACCGAGGGCAAAAGCGCTTCCTTGCTCAAGCAACAGCGGCCGAATGTATTCAGTATCGACGTCGCCAATATTATGCCAAGCGATACCATCGATATCGAGCTGAATTACACCGAATTGCTGGTGCCGACAGACGGCACCTACGAGTTCGTCTATCCCACGGTTGTCGGTCCGCGCTATTCGAATCAACCGAGGCGAATGCACTGGAGACCGACCTGTGGATCAAGAGTCCGTATCTTCCGCAGGGCAGTAATCCGGAAACGAAATTCAATATCACGGCAAAAATTTCAACCGGTATGGCTCTGCAGGAAGTCGTGACTCCCTCCCATGAAACCGATGTTTTTCGGCAAGGCGACTCGGTTGCGACCGTCGCCTTGAAAGATGCCGAAACATTCAGTGGGAATCGGGACTTTATCCTGAGCTTCCGCTTGGCCGGTAAAGAAATCCAGTCTGGACTCATGCTTTTTGAGAACAAAGACGAAAAGTTTTTCCTGCTGATGGTGCAACCGCCGGAACGGATCCGGCAGCAAGATATTCCACCCCGAGAATTCATCTTTGTGGTCGATGTCTCGGGCTCCATGCATGGGTTCCCGCTAGACACCTCGAAGAAGCTGCTGAAAGACTTGATCGGCAACTTGAGGCAAACCGATAAATTCAACGTGATTCTGTTTTCGGGCGGTTCCCGCCTGATGGCTCCCCAGTCGGTGCCAGCTACCGACGGCAACACTCGCCGGGCGATTCAGATCATCGAGGAACAGCAGGGTGGCGGAGGCACCGAACTGCTCGCTGCGGTGCAAAGGGGATTTTCCTTGCCGCGCGACCAAGCCTACGCGCGAACGATGCTGATCATCACCGACGGGTTTATCGGGATCGAAAAGCAGGTCTTCGACGAGATTCAAAAAAATCTGCAGCGGACCAACGTCTTCGCATTCGGGATAGGGACCAGTGTCAACCGTTATCTCATCGAAGGTATCGCCAAAGCGGGTCAGGGCGAGCCTTTTGTGGTTACCGATCCGTCCGAGGCGCCGGCGGCGGCAGAAAGATTTCGCCAGTATATCCAATCTCCGGTGCTGACCAATATCGGAGTTTCCTACGCGGGTTTTGATGCCTATGACATCGAGCCGGTCGGCGTCCACGACCTTTTCGCCGATCGCCCGGTGATCGCTTTCGGTAAATGGCGCGGCGCCGCTCAAGGCGTCATTACAGTCAGCGGCACGAGTGGACATGGATCTTACGCGCAAACCTTCTATGTCGCGAAAACGCCAGCCCTGGAGACCAACAGCCCGTTGCGCTACCTGTGGGCGCGCTCGCGCATCGGCCGCCTATCCGATTTTAATTTTAACCGGGAACCCGAAAAAAAGGATGAAATCGTGACCCTGGGACTTACCTACAATCTGTTAACTGCGTATACCTCATTTATCGCGGTAAGCGAGGTTCTTCGCAATTCGGGCGACAGCGAGGATGTAAACCAACCGCTGCCGTTGCCGCTGCATGTATCCAACCTGGCCGTTGGAATGGCGTCGGTTCCGGAGCCCGAATTGGGACTGCTGTTGGCGATGGCTGCGGTAATGCTATCAGCGGGCGTGATCAATAAAAAATGGCTGAGACGTGCGGTCTTTGAGAGGCGGTGAGCGATGCTATCGGTGACAACGATCGAAAACTCTCGCGGGCCGGGGAGTTCCATCCCTCATGAGCACGGCCAGGAAGCGCTGCTGGGAAAGATCGATAAGGGCAAGGTCTTTGTTCTGCAAAACGGGATCTTTATAGTCTTGGCCTCGTTTCTCGCCGTCGGTCTCAAATATCACTACAGCGAAGCCCGCAGCGAAGACCTTGTCTGGATTTTGCGACCGACGGCGAGTCTGGTCGAGTGGATCAGCGGAATTCCATTCGAGGAAGAGGCGCATACGGGATTCGTCAGCTATGCGCGCCGGATCGTCATTGCGCCCGCCTGTGCCGGCGTTAATTTCCTCGTTATCGCTTTTTGCATGGCGGCATTCTCCAGCCTCCATCGCATTCAACGCCAGCGGGTTAAATGGCTATGGTTGACAGGCTCCCTGGTGAGCGCCTATGGCCTGACGGTTTTTGCCAACGCTGTTCGAATCATGGTCTCGATCTATTCATATGATGCCGATATCTACTCCGGCTGGCTCACGCCGCAGAGAATGCACCGGCTTGAAGGGGTCATCATTTATTTCTTTTTCCTGTGCCTGTTTTATAGGATAATTACGGCCGTTTTCTCCTTGATCGAGAGAGCACAGAGACAAAATGAAGCGGAACGCGGAACGGCCAATTCTTCGCGGTGCGCGTTAGCGGGGCGGGTCCCCTTGTTCTGGTACGGCCTCATCACTCTGGCGATTCCCTTGCTCAACAGCGCGCTTGCCAAAGATGGAGCACGCTTTGCCGAACACGGCGGAACGGTTATCTCCGGCTGCCTCGCCGTCTTGGCCGTCTTCGTATTAGTGCATTGGGGCTGGAAAAGCATAATGGGTTTGAAAATTAAACGACCATGAACGGCAAGAAAGCCAAGATTCTTATCGTCGAAGATGAGCCGGCCATCTCCGAAACGATTCAGTACGCGTTGGAAACCGACGGGTTTGAGACCCATTGTCTCTCGTCAGGAACGCCGGTTCATTCGTTGCTGGACGAGCAGCCGATGGATCTCATCGTCCTCGATATCGGGCTGCCGGATATCAGCGGAGTGGAATTGTGCAAAGAGATCCGCAAAACACACCCGCTGCCGATTATCTTTCTGACCGCTAGAACGGACGAAATCGACCGGATCGTAGGGCTCGAGATCGGCGCCGATGATTATGTGGTCAAGCCGTTCAGTCCCAGAGAACTTTCCGCCAGGATCAAGGCCGTGCTAAGGCGCACCCAAAAACCAAGTCCACCAGAGCCGGCCCGGCAGGCTTTCCAGATTGACGAGACGAGGCGGCGCATCTCCTACTTCGGCACGCCGGTCGAATTATCGCGGTATGAATATAACCTGTTAAAAGTTCTCATTCTTCGTCCGGGCCATGTGCTTTCCCGCGACCGGCTCATGGATTTGGCCTGGGAGGAACCCGAAGCAAGCATGGATCGGACGGTGGATGCCCACGTCAAAACCATCCGTGCAAAGCTCAAAGCCATAAAAGCGGAAATAGATCCGATCACCACCCACCGCGGCATCGGGTACTCCTTGAAAGAGGACCTATGAGACTGGGAACCCGTATCTTTCTCATTTGCCTTTTCATATTTACCGTTTGCTTTTCCTATCCCGTCCGCTGGTTTTTCGACAATCTCCGCGTTCGCTATCTCCAAGGAGTCGAAGAACCGCTGGTGGATCAGGCCAATATTCTGGCGGCGATGGTCGGGCGCGAAATTGAAGGCAAGACATTCGACCGTGAAAAGTGGTACCGGGCCTTTGAAAACGTTCGCTCCCGGTCATTGTCCGCGACGATTTACAATCTGATCAAGACCGACGTGGATATGAGAATCTACATCACCGATGCCTCCGGCAAGATCGTGTTCGATTCCGAAGACCGACAAAACGTCGGTGCCGACTACCGCGTCTGGCAGGACGTTCGTTTGACCCTCGATGGAAAGTACGGCGCTCGAACCACAGCGGCGGATTCGCGCGATCCAAGCACCAAAGTGTTGTACGTGGCCGCGCCGGTAGTGGTCAATGGATCGCTCGCCGGCGTTTTGACGGTTGCCAAACCGACGACCAACATCAACACTTTTTTAAAGAGCACGAAGCTTCAAATCTTCAAAGTTGTCGGCCTCGCCGGCCTCGCCGCCGTTCTCCTCAGCTATCTCGCTTCGTTATGGATCACCCGGCCGATTACGCGGTTGACTCGCTACGCCGACGATATTCGCCGGGGAAAACGCGTGGAGTTCCCCGAACTGGATTAGAGCGAAGTTGGTGAAATGGGCAATGCGTTTGCAAAAATGCAGGAGACCCTCGAAGGAAAGAAATATGTCGAGCAGTATGTCCAGAACCTCACGCACGAAATTAAAAGTCCTCTATCGGCCATCCGCGGAGCGGCCGAGTTGCTGGAAGAAGAAATGCCGCCCGAGCAGCAAGCACGGTTTCTGTCAAACATTCGGCAGGAGGCCAATCGTATTCAGGAAATGGTGGACCGGATGCTGGAACTCTCCGCCTTGGAGAACCAGAAGATCCTCGAGAATATGGAATGTCTTTCCTTCTCTTCTATCGTTAAAACCGTTATCGAGAGCAAACGACCTATGCTGTCCAAAAAGAACTTGAGCCTGGTCGATCAAGTTCCGGAATTTGTTATGGTGAGGGCTGATCGATTCCTGCTCTTTCAAGCGCTTTCCAATCTGATTCAAAACGCCATCGATTTCAGTCCGGTCGATGGTTCGATCGAGCTGATCGGCCGAGTCGAAGATAAGAAACTGAAGTTTGGCGTCGAAGATCACGGCACAGGGATTCCTGATTTCGCTCTAGAGAAGGTCTTTGATAAATTTTTTTCGCTTCAGCGTCCCGACAGCGGGAAAAAAAGCACGGGTCTCGGACTAAATATCGTGAAAGAAATAGCGATACTGCACAAGGGCGACGTGAAGTTAGAAAATCGGCCGGACATGGGTGTCCGGGCAACATTGATCATTCCGATAGTTGATCAACCTTTAGCCGCCTGAAGGTGGTTTCACGGGAGGAAAAGGTGCGGCGACAGGAAAAGCTATCCGGGCGACTATCTCAAAATGAAACGTTTTCTTCCTACTGCGGCCTCGCAAGCACCCGCGTCATTATTAGACTCCTCCCGAAGTAATCGTTTTGCTATTTCATTCTAAATTCGTTGTGCGCCGTTGCAAGAAGACTTGGCAGAATGATTTATTGAGGATGCGGTTCTAGATTCGTGCAGTTCGCCGCCAATCACGGGAATTCATCGTCGATGCAACCGCTGACAAGATTCATCCTGCTCTATGCAGCGATGTATGCGGCGTTCGGAGTTGCTTCTCCATTCTTACCTGCGTTTGTCAGCGCGCGGGGGTTGGCGCCCGAGCAGCTCGGGCTCGTGCTCGGCGCCGGCACGGCCGTGCGATTGCTCACGGCGCCGCTCGCAGGCCGCATCGGCGACTTGACCCAGGCACTCCGCTTTGTGCTCGTCATCTGCATCGCGCTTGCCGCCTCGGTGACGCTCGGCTATCTCGCGGCTCATGGATTTTGGATTTTGCTCGGGATGAGTCTGCTGCATGCCGCGTCGCTGGCGCCAATTACCGTCTTGGCCGACGCATTGGCGCTCGGGTCCGCAGCGGCGCCGCCGCCCAGCGATCGCCGCGGCTTCGAGTATGGCTGGGTGCGCGGCACCGGCTCGGCCGCCTTCATCGCCGGCACTTTACTGTCCGGGCAGGCGGTGGGCGCATTCGGCCTCGACGTGATCGTCGGTCTGCAGGCCTTACTGCTCGGCGCGGCAGCTCTTGCCGCCGTCCTGGTGCCGGAACTGATGCACCATCGGACAGCCGATGCCGTGCGCGCGCCGGCGGGCGGTGTTCTCATTCTGCTCCGGCTGCCGCTGTTTCGGAATCTTGTTCTTGTGGCGGCGCTCATCCTCGGCAGCCACGCCATGCACGACGCATTCGCGGTGATCCGCTGGAGCGCCGCAGCCATCAGCCCGGTTACCGCGAGCGTGCTTTGGTCGGAGTCGGTCGCCGCAGAGGTGCTCGTGTTCTTCGTCATCGGCCCGGCGCTCGTGACTCGGCTGACGCCAGCCGGCGCGCTCGCGATCGCGGCGCTGGCCGGCATGCTTCGCTGGGCGGTAGTGGCGCAGACAACCGATGTGATGGCGCTTGCGCTGGTGCAGCCGCTGCACGGCATCACCTTTGCGCTGCTTCATCTCGCCTGCATGCGTCTGATCGCCCGCATCGTGCCGCAAGGCCTCGAAGGGACGGCGCAGGCGATCTATGGCACGGTCGGCATCGGAGTAGCCACCGCACTTCTCACCCTCGCCTCGGGCGCACTCTATGGCCGCCTCGGCGCCCAAGGATTTTGGGTCATGGCTGCGCTGTGCGCGCTTGCCTTGCCGCTGACGTGGAAGCTGAGGGAACCATGACATATGGGTCCCGCCCCGATCCCCCCGCCTCCGCATTCTAATTTTGGATTTTAGATTTTGGATTGAGGTAAAGATATAGCTGAGGCTTGACCTGCCTTCTCATTATTCAAATTTTGGATTTTCGATGATCGGCATCAAGGGGCACTTGGATAATTTTCCGGATTCTAATGGTGAAGTGCGAAGTAGCGAAAAGGACTTTGAAACTTTACAGTTGGGTGCCTTCGCTACTCCAGGTTTGCTCCTCGCTTAAGGGCCCGTAGGTTTAACTGCGGAATCCGGGCTGAATGGTGTGATGAATATCACATAGACGGCTCTGTGGTATCAATCCGATTAATGCGCCACCAGCAGCGCGTCGACGGCGAAGGCGCCTTGGCCCTTCGGCAGCACGACCACGGGATTCAGATCCAATTCGTCGATGTTGTCGCGCAGATCATGAGCCAGCCACGAAACTCTGGCGGCCATCTCGGCGAGGGCGTCGATATCTGCGGGTGAAGCGCCTCGCACGCCGGCAAATACTTTTGCGCCTTTTAGCGATTCCAGTGCTCGCTGTGCTTCGCTAGAGCTAATCGGCGGAATGCGAATTGCCACGTCGGCTAGAATTTCGACGAACACGCCGCCTAGGCCCGTGACCAGCGTCGGTCCCAGCTGTTCGTCGCGCGAGATGCCAAGGAGACACTCGAGGCCTTTGATTTGTTTTTGCACCAAAATGCCTTCGATCGCCGCGTCGGGTTTCTTGACCCGGACGCCGACAATCATTTCTTCGTAAGCAGTTTGCACGCTCTCTCGGTCTGTCAGATTCAGGCGCAGCGCGCCGAATTCCGTTTTGTGCGGAATATCGACGGAGCAAACTTTCAATACGCAAGGATAGCCGAGCTTTTCTGCTGCAGCGGTCGCTTCGCTCGCCGTCTTCGCCAGCACCGCGGACGCCATTCGAATTCCATACGCCTGCAATAATTTATCTGTTGCTTCATAGGACAAAACACCACGCTGTAATTGCACGCGCCCGGGCGCGGCCCCAGACCGCGTAACTGGTACAAAGCGACCAGCGCCGCGGTCGCGCTCGTCCTTGCGCAGCCGGCCGATGGCGCGCAGCGATTTACGGTAATCGCCGGTGAACGTCAGGCCGAGGTTATTGAGTTTGTCATACCAGACTTCCGCTGGCGGTTCGGTGGCGCGCGTAAGCACGAAGACACGTTTGTCGTTGGCGCGGCTCAGCTGTGAAATTTTCGTGTACAACTTTTCCGAAGATGGGCTAATCGTTTCCGGTAAATTCAGGCGCACGCCGAGCATGTCGATTCTTGGTTCTTGGAAGAATTTTTCCAAGCAACGATCGAACGCCTCAGGATTGATCCGTTGCAAGTCTTCGACATCGAGTGGATTGCCGAGCAAGGTCGGCTTGTCCAAACTCTCGATCATGACTTTCTGCGTTTCCGGACTGAGTTCCGGGACTGGAACACCTTCTTGTTCGGCGATGTCGCAAAGCAGCGTGCAATCGCCGCCGGAAATCGTCATGAGGCCGACGCCGCGATCATGCTTCTCTGGCCGCGGTTTGGCGCCGGCGAAGAGCGCGGTCGTATCGATCAGGTCGTCAAGATCATTGACGATGATCGCGCCGTGTTGTTCGAAGAAAGCATCCCAAGCGGCGGCCGATCCCGCGAGCTGGCCGGTGTGAGCGATGACATTGCGCTTGGCGCGTGCGGTTTTGCCGGCGCGGAGAACCAATACGCTCTTGCCATTGGCTATGGCTCGATCGAGCGCCGCGGCAAAACGTTCCGGCTCCTTGGGTGCTGCTTCAAAATAAGTCGCGATGACGTCGATTTCCGGACATTCGGCTTGATAAGCGAGGTAGTCGGCGGAGTTGAGGACGATCTCGTTGCCGCCGCTGGCGCAGACGTGAAAACCCAGACTGCGCTTGGAGCCGGCGTTCATCAAGAGATTCATCATGCCGCTACTTTGAAAGATGCAGCCGATGTTTCCCGGACGGAGAGATTTTGGTAACTCGCCGCCCCAGATGCCTAATTTCGCGCGCGTGGAAACGAAACCCATGCAATTGGGGCCAAGAAGTTTAAGGTTAGCCGCCTTGGCGGCCCTGGTCAGTTCTTGCTGCAACTTTGTTCCCACTTCGCCACCTTCGGCGAAACCGTCAGCGAAAATGACTCCGGCCTTAACACCTTTTTTGCCCGCTTCTTCGACGACGGAAACAACGGTCTTGTTGTTCACCGCGATCACCGCTAGCGGAATATCGCCCGGCACGTCGGTGATGCTTGGATACGCTTTGAGGCCAAAGACTTCGGGACGACCCGGGTTGATGGGAATGATCTTGGAGGAATCAAAGCCCATGTTCTGCAGATTTTTGAAAATATTGACGGCGTAATGATTGCGATCGCTGGCGCCGATGATCGCGAGACGATCGGCTTCGAAGAGCGGCGCTAAGAGTTTTTCGCTCGGCACGGGTAGCCTCCTGAATCAAAGGTGCTGCGCTGAATCAAGAAGTGGACTTATCGCAGTTGAAAATGGATGTCCAATGAAGGAGGGGATTGGAGTGATGGAATGTTGGAGTAATGGAGTGATGGGTATCGCGGAACTCCGCCCATCCTACGGAACTCGATCGGAGCCCTTCGACGGCGCTCAGGGCGAACGGCTATGTGCTTAATTTCAATTGAAGCGATTCCGTCCGTGGTGAGCCCCGTCGAACCATGAACCTAGTTTTCACACAGTCTGATGAACGTGAGGGATCTCGCATTCGGGATTGTTCGTCGCGTTCGGTCCTTCGGAATAACACATAGCCAGTGAATATGAATTTCTTCGGCTCGGCGTTAAGAGGGAATCAGTAATTCGACGAGCGTTTTCAGATTACCAACAGTCTCGAGGTGTTGAACTGCTCCGATCAATTCCTCGGTTTGCCTTTCAGAAATCACCGTCCTGGCATTGCCGTGGAACTTGTCCAGGACTTCTTTCTCCGTCAATGGATTTTGGGGGGCGCCCTTGGCGATTGTTGCCGTGTAGCTAAAAGCAGTTCCGTTTTTGAGCTCAACCGTCACGGGACAATACCGCCCCGGTTCCGGAATAGACTCATCGACGATTACTTTCACTTTGCTGAGCGCTTCTTGAACCCGCGGCTGATTGGCTTTCTCATCGGTAAAAGTCGCGATCTCCAACTTGCCCTCCAGGATGCAGAGCGCGACGACATAATTGATCGCGAACTTGCCGCGCAGGCCGGTTTTGACTTCGGCGTGGTAATGACGCTGGTAACGCTCCGGCGGAATACTGACTTCGATCTTGGCGACATCCTCGAAGCGGATTTGATGCTCGTGCTTTAACTGCAGCGCAGCGTCGGCGGCGAGAAACTGGGGCGCGCTGCAAGGATGCATTTTGAGGCCGAGGCCCGGCGATTCGAGAAAGTAGGGCTTACCGATGTTGGTGATCATTTTTTCATAGTCGCAAGTTCCCTTGCCAAAGAAGGTGTCACAAAAGCCGCGCGGCGCCTCAAAGATGGCCGCATCAGCGGTAAAACCTTTTTCCGCCAGAAGCGCCGCTTCCACTCCATTTCGCGCGGCATTGCCGGCGTGAAACGGTTTGACCATCGACCCTTGTTGGCGATGGATGCCGCTGCAACCCGAAGCAGCAACGCCAAGGGCGGCCTTGATCTGGTCGGGAACCAACTTGAGCAGGCTGGCGCAGGCGACTGCCGCGCCAATGCTGCCAAGGACTGGTGTGCTGTGAAAACCGCGGTCGTGCAGGTTGGGACCAGCAGCGGAAATCTTGGTGAGTACTTCGATGCCGAAGACGTAGGCCTTTAATAGATCCTTGCCGGATGCGCCCAAGGTTTCGCTCAAGCTGAGCGCGGCGCCGGTTACCATGCTGGTGGGATGACCGGCATGGATGGAATCCTCCCAGTCGTCGAAATCGAGAGCGTGGGCCAAAAGGCCATTGGCGAATGCTGCCATGGGGACGGATGATTTTGCTGGAGTGCCCCAGATCGACGCTTCATTCGAGTTGCTGACTCGCGCGCAGTAATCGAGGGCGATTGCCGCCACTGGCGTTGCAACCGCCGCCAATGCGACGCCAAGAATGTCGAGGATATGCATCTTGGCGTTTGTTATAGTTTTCTCGGAAATCGTCGAGTAAGCCGTTTCGGCGACAAAGCGCGCCAGAGTGTCGGTGACCGGCGGAGGCGTAGCCATCTTGTTCTCCTGCGAATTGAGATATATGAAAGTTCCATTATCCGAAGAGTAGGGCACTAGGCAACAGGCATTAGGCATAATGAGGGACGGAACAAGAAAACGAGGAGAGACGAATGAAAGGTTGTTTAGAAGGAATCAGAGTTTTAGAACTGGGAAATTTTATCTCAGGCCCGTACGGAGCGTGCTTGCTGTCCGACTTGGGCGCTGAGGTGATCAAAGTCGAAAACCCGAAGGGTGGCGATCCATTTCGCGGCTGGGATCTGGGAGGCGACCAGCCCAATTTTTGGGCGTTTAATCGCGGCAAGAAAAGCATCACGTTGAATCTTCAAACAGCCGAGGGGCGAGAAGTTTTTTATGCCCTGGTCGAAAAATCCGATATCGTGATGGAAAATTATCGACCCGGCGTCACGAAGAAGCTCGGAATCGACTATGAGACGTTGAGAAAATTGAACGATAGAATCATTTGTTGTTCGATTACGGGAACCGGTCCCACGGGTCCCTACGTCAACCGGCTCGCCTATGACACAGTCGGTCAAGGGCTGGGCGGGATGTTGAGCGTACTAATGGACGCAAAAGATCCGCGACCCATCGGTCCGGCGTATGCCGACAGCTTGAGCGGCATGTTTTCCGCGCTCGGGGTGCTCGGCGCGCTGGTGGCCAGGGCGCAGACCGGTAAAGGCCAACAGATCGACGCGACCATGGCCGGCTCTGTGTTGGCGTTTTTGATCGCGCCGGCGACCGAAACTCTCGCGCACGGACAACCTCCTGGGCCGTACACGCGGCCGCGGCACTCGCAAACTTATGCGTTCTCCAGCTCGGACGGTTTGCCGTTCGCCATTCATCTCTCGTCACCACAAAAATTTTGGGAGGGGCTGTGCAAAGCCGCGGGACATCCCGAGTTGATCGAAGATCCGCGCTTCAATACGCGACCGAACCGCAGGAAAAACTATGACGAGCTGAGCAAAACGTTCGGCGAAATTTTTAGAGAAAAGCCGCGCGCCTACTGGATGGATCAGCTGGAAGCCAACGATGTGCCGCATACGCCGGTTTATAACTTGCAGGAAGTATTTCAGGATCCGCAGATCAAACACATGGGAATGGAAATCGAGATCGAGCGGAAGAATAAGCCGTCTATCCGCACTGTGAAATTTCCGTTGGAATACAGCGACACGAAAATGTCGCATCCCACCGCGCCGCCGGAATTGGGCGAGCACAATGCGGAGTTCTTGACCTCGCTCGGTTACGACGACACAAAGATCGCTGAGTTTAAGGAGAAGGGGATTATTTGACGACTTTAGGTGACGGCCCAGCGATTTTCTCCAAGGCGGTGCGTGAAATATGTAATCGGCGCTAGGAGGCGGAAAGATGCGACTACGTAAGGCCACGATTGAAGACGCTGAGGCGCTCGCATCGCTCCTGACAGAAATCGGCTGGTTTGAAGTCTTCAAGAACGAGTCATCGGAGGAGTCAAGTCGGCGCGTCAGGGCTGAACTGGAGTTATGCCTCGCCGATGACAGTCACTTTGTTTATGTGGCGCAATCCGATGATGACAAAATCATCGGCTACGTTTCGGTTCACTGGTTGCCGTATCTCTTCATGCGCGGACCGGAGGGATATATTTCCGAGTTGTTCGTTCTTGATAGCGCCCGTGGCCGCGGCGTCGGCAGGCGACTGCTTCACGCCGTCGAGACGGAGGCTCGCTCTCGTGGGTGCACACGGATGTCCCTGACCAATTTGCGCCACCGTGAATCGTATAGGCGCCAGTTCTACGTGAAGGCCGGATGGAGCGAACGCAGCGACGCTGCTAATTTTATTTACGAGATGGCTTGATTCATCCAGCCGCGCGGTTCATTTACGACGGCTACTCGTTAGCCAACTCTTGCGCAAGGAAGTCTTCGACAAGGCCCCACGCGAGTTCGGCCAGCTTCGGATCGTAGCAGTCGCCGTCGGCCATGGCGAAGCCGTGGCCAGCGTGGTGGAAGAAGTGCCAGTCTAAGGGTTGGCCATTGGACTGAAAGCTCGCCATCAAACGTTGCTGTGTCGGAACGCTAGCAACGTGATCTCGTGCGCCGAAGAAAATTTGCGACGGGCACTTGAAGTCTTTGACCGCGTCATCGGGATGGCGAGGCCTCAATTTGCTTGGGCCTTCGTCTCTAACGGACGGGTAGTAACCGACGAAGCCGCGCACGCTGGGAGTGGCGGCGACGAAGTGGATCCCGATGCGCCCGCCCATGCAATAGCCGACCACCGCGCAGCGTTTGGCGTCCACTTCGCTTCTATTTCCCAGATAATGCCATGCCCGATTGAGGATCTCGACGAATTGACCGTCGCTGGTGGTCTTCTGTGCTTCATGCACCCCGTCGGCGGCGCCGAGCATCTTGTAGAGATCGGGAACGATGGTCGTATAGCCGAGCTTGGCGAAGTTACAGACGTTGACTTTCATATTTCCCGTCACACCGTAATGGTGGTGCACGATCAGAACGCCGGGCCCTGGCTCTTTACGGTCCGGGTGCGCTAGGTAACCAGGAATACCATCTTTGTCTTCTGCAAGATCTCGGTTAACGATCTTCATTGTGTCAATCCTCCATGCGAGTGAGCTGAGGTTTTCTGTTATTACGACTGGATTTAAAACTCAACCGCGCGGCACCGCCTCAGTTCAAAGTTCAATGTAGCTCCCATTGGTTTAACCTTGAACCGTAAGCCTTGAACGTTGAACTGGCATCAGGGTTCGATCCGTTTGCCATCCTGAAAAAAATGCAGCCGCTCGGGCGCGACAATGAGATCTATCGTGTCGCCTGCTTTAAACGTCAGATCTCTCACCACCCTGGCGACGAGATCTATGCCAGCGCATTTCAGGTGAAGATAGCGGTCGGAGCCAAGGTCTTCGACCAATTCGATCTCGCCGCTGATCCAACCCTGTCCGGAAGCCGTCGTGTCAAAATCCTCCGGGCGGACACCGAGGGTCAGAGAAAGTCCGGCCGAGCGCGGCAGCGATTGCTTCAACACGCTGGCAAGATCCAAGCGTACTCCGGCGCATTGAAGGATGGTGCCGCTATCGTCCAGCGTTCCTTCGAGCAAATTCATCTGGGGACTGCCGACAAAGCGCGCGACCATGATGTTAGCCGGCTTGTGGTAAATCTCCGTGGCGGAGCCGATCTGCTGGATTGTTCCCTGATGTAGAACGATAATTTTCTCACCGAGCGTCAAAGCTTCCGCCTGGTCATGGGTCACGTAAACGATGGTGGCCTGAAGTCGCCGATGCAGTCGGGCGAGCTCCACGCGCATGGTGGCTCGGAGCGTCGCGTCTAAATTCGATAGCGGCTCATCGAATAAGAAAATTTTCGGCTGTCTGACAATGGCGCGTCCCAATGCCACCCGTTGCCGCTGCCCGCCGCTCAGCCCGTGCGGGCGGCGCTCCAATAAATTTTCGATTTCCAGGAGGCGTGCCGCGTCTCTCACTTTCGATTCGATCTGATTCGGCGGCACGCCACGCAGCCGAAGCGCGAAGGCAAGATTGTCAAAGACCGTCATGTGCGGGTAAAGCGCGTAGTTTTGAAAGACGAAAGCGATGTCTCGCTCACGCGGGGGCAGCGGATCGACGCGCTCGGTGTCGATAAAAATCTCTCCGGCGCTCGGTTGTTCCAGACCCGCGATCAAGCGTAAGACTGTCGATTTGCCGCAGCCCGAAGGGCCGAGCAAAATGCAAAATTTTCCGTCTGCGACTTCGAACGAAACATTTCTTAAAACTTCCGTAGTGCCGAAGCGCTTTGACAGATCTTTTATCGCAAGCGAAGCGATACAACCTCCATAATTCGATTCGAACCGTTCGCCTTAATTTCAACCTTTCACTGCGCCGGCGCACAAGCCTCGAACAATGCCGCGTTGAAAAATCAGCGTCAGAACGATCAACGGGATGGTTGCTAGGGTGGACGCTGCGGCGATCTCACCCCAGGGCATCGTGTATTCTCCCGGGAACAAAGCAATGCCCACCGGAAGAGTCTGCACGCTGGGGTCAGTCATGATGATGAGCGCGAAGAAGAACTCGTTCCATGCATAGATGAAGACCAGCAGTGCCGCGGTGAGTATCCCTGGCGCTGCCAGCGGCAGGATCACCTTGTGGAGTGATTGGAACCGGCTGCAACCGTCGATGAGTGCTGCCTCCTCGATCTCCCTGGGTACCTCGCGGAAAAAGGTCGTCAGAATCCATATGGCCAAAGGCAATGTAAGAGCGATGTACGCCGCCACCAGGCCTTGATAGGTGTTAAGCCAATTCAAACGGTCGAGAATGCTCCACACCGGGCCTGCCGTGGCGATCTGCGGGAACATCGAGATGGCGAGCAGGATCAGCAGATAAATATTCGTCCAGCCGAGGTACAAGCGCGTCATCGCGTAAGCGGCGAGAGATCCGATGACAATAGTGATCAACGTTGCTGTGCCGGCGATAATGACGCTATTGACGATATAGTGAAGCAAGCCGTACTTTTCCAGCGCCGATTGGTAGAAGCCCAGGTGGAACGACGGAATCAGTATGGGCGGTATCGCCGTCAGCTCCGCCGCACTCTTGAGCGACGTCAAAACGAACCAGAGAAATGGAACCAAACAATAGAGTGCGATGCCGATGGAAAGTAGCGCAAGAGCGACGGAGCGCTTCATTTTGCTATTCCTTCCTGTCGACTCGACTTCAGAAAACGCAGGTAAGCGAGCGAAAAAACCAGCGACATGGAAAAAACAGCTACGGCAATGGCCGAGCCGTAACCCACCATGCCTTCAGCGAAGGTCTTTTTGTAGCCGTAAAATTGCAGCACATTGGTTTTGTCGGCAGGTCCTCCCTGGGTCGTGACAAAAACCAGATCAAAAACTCGCAAGGAGTCAATCGTTCGAAAAAGCAAGGCCAATAACAGTGCAGGGCGTATGAGCGGCACAGTCACATGCCGAAACTTCTGCCACGCCGTTGCGCCGTCGATGCTCGCCGCCTCGTAAAGATCATCCGGGATACCTTGCAGTCCGGCGAGCAGGATGAGCGCGGCGAAAGGAGTGGTTTTCCAAATCTCCGCCGCCATAATTGCCACCAGGGCAAGATGAGGGTCAGCAAGCGGCGCGAGATAACGCGACACATCGCCGCCAAAAAAAATAAAGTTGATTAGTCCGTAGCGATCATTGAATATGAAACGCCACATCTGTGACGAGACCACGGTAGGAATGGCCCAGGGAATCAGAACCACGGCACGCAAAAGCCCGCGGCCGTGAAAGACATCGTTGAGCACCAGCGCTATGCCCAAGCCAAGAAGCAACTCCAGTGGAATGGTCACACCGACAAATATTAGGGTCGTGACCAAAGACTCCATTGCCACAGGGTCTTCCGCAAGGTCAACGTAGTTCTGCCAGCCGACCATCTTTTGTCCGAGCCAGGGGAGCGTCAGGATCAGCCGATAAAAACTCAAGCGAAAGGATTCGAGTATCGGGAAGAGCGAAAAGACCGCGACGAAGATAAAACTCGGCAACAGGAACAAGAGCGCAGTGCGGTGAGAGCCTTTCATGGCATTGGTCTCTCACGCAAAAGGTCCAACAAACGATCCATGTCCCGAGCCGCTAATGCCGCGTGCTTATTGATTTCGGTATTCGGCAAGGCTAACACCGAGCTGAAGTAGCGCTGCATGACATTCGACAACGGAACATAGACCGGCGTCGTCGGCCGCGGCACGGCTTGCTTAAACGTGTCCAGAAGCGATTTTAATTGGGGCATCTTGCCGGTAAGCTCTGAGTCTTCATAAAGAGCTGTGCGTGTGGGTGCGCGACCGGTGGCGAGGCCGATGCGCTTTTGAATTTCGTTGCTCGTCATAAACGCAACGAAACGCCAGGCTACATCGGGTTTAGTGGAGAATCGGCTGACACCGAGCTGCCAACCACCCAGCGCCGCGACGCCCTTAGCGCCGGGAAAACTAGGGAGCGGCGTTATGCCGACTTTTCCGGCGATTTTGGAGCTCGCGGGATCATTGGCTATCGACCAGGCGTAGGGCCAGTTGCGGTGAAAAATTGCGCGCCCCTGCGTGAAGAGGGCGAGCGATTCTGGCTCTTCATAGCTCAGGACGCCACGATGGGAGATTTCACCGATTATGCGGTCGCGCACGAATCGCACGGCTTCGAGCGCAGCGGGTTCATGGAGCGCACTCACCATGCGCTTTTCATCCCACAGGGCTCCGCCGCCGCTCAGGATGTATTCCATCATGTTGCAAACGAGGCCCTCATACTGTTTGAACTGGCCCGAGAAACCGACGAGCTGCAAACCTTGTTCACGGGCGAGTATTGTCTTGGCCTGTTCGACCAATTCCGGCCAGAGGCGCGGCGGCGCAAGACCATACTTTTCGAGAAAATCTTTTCGGTAGTAAAGGACTCCGGCGTCAATAAAAAGAGGCACGCCGAAGATTTGACCGCGATATTGATTCGCCAAAATCGGTGCTGGGAGGAACTTGGCGCGCTCCGCGGCGGTAAAATAACGATCCAGCGGCAGCGCCCAACCTGCCGATGCAAACTCCGCGGGCCAGATTGTATCCATAAAAAAAACGTCCAGCCGCGAGTCGCGATTTTTTAGTTTCTGAGTCAGGAGGTCGTGGATCTGTGTCGAAGATTGGGGGGCGATCTCACGGACGATTTTGATTCCGAAATTTTGCCGCTCGAAATCCGCAACCGCTTGGTCCCACACCTTAGGCGCTTCCGCTTTCCAGGTGACTACGTGGAGCTCGGTGTTCTGCGCACCGGTCGGCGTGGCGTAGCCGAGGAAAAAGGAAGTGACACAAAATAAGAATTTTTTCGCGTTCACCATCGCTCAAAAATTCCTGAGTGCCACACGAGGCACTCGGTGTACTACTTCCATTGCGCGTGAAATGGGGACAAGCAACTTTTTCGGCGACTGCTTTTGTAGGGGACTGGCTGCTTTTTGTAATTCAAAAAGCTGCCTGTCCCCATGACCGGTGATCGAAAAAGTAGCCAGTCCCAACTCCGATTCGCTTGGGTCGCGAATGCAGCTTCGGCCGTCCTACTTTGCAGGCAGCCAGTTTAACCATTGTGCCAGGCCGCGTCCCATGATCCACTCAAGTTCCGTCGCGGAGAGAGAGTGCATTTCCTCGGTAAACAATGTGACCACTTGCTTGTACGGGCACGGGAGATGGGAGAGATCCGTGCCCCAAAAGCAGCGCTGTGGTCCAAAAGCATCGACCACCCGACGCACCAGCGGATGAAGCGTCGGGAATGGGTATGATTCGGCTACGTAGCAGGGCAGCGCGGAAACCTTCACAGCGACGTTGGGCAGACGCGCGAGCTGGATCACGTTATCGACTGCGGGTCCGAGCGGCTTGCCCTTGAGCGTTGAGCTGAGGCCCATGTGATCGATGATCATATGCAGGCCCGGATGGCGCTCAGCCACTTCGCCGAGCTTCGGCACGGCATTCGGTGCGAACGCCATCACCGGAACGTCGTAGCGTTCAGCGGCGTCCCAAAACCAGTTGGCAGTGCCGTCCTCGAGCCATTCCTTGGAGCGGCCTGCGTTAAAAACCAGTCGGACGCCCAGCATATGTGGCTGGTTTTTCCAGCTTGCGATCAACGCGCGGCTTTCCGGGGCGGTGAGTTTGATTCTTCCCATGACGGCAAAACGATCTGGATGCAAACGGGCAGCTTCAAGAGAAGTATCGTTGCGGTCGCCTTCCCAAGTCGGCGGCACAAGCACGCAGCGCTCGACACCGGCGCCGTTCATTTCGCGCAGAAGCTCATCATGACCGAGCGCGACGGGACGATGAGGCGTCGAGGCATTTTCTTTAGAGTAGGGCTTTTCCGGCGTCTCCGGCGCCCAAATGTGAACCTGAGAATCGATGATTAGCATAACCCTGAAGCTCCTTTGTGTTTGCAGGAAACACGACAATCACTACGATATCCGATTCATAGTCTGGCTTTCGGGTGGGCGTCAAGGAGAAATGACAGCAATAGCATTCCCGCTGTTATTCCGAGGGAGCGGAGCGAGTAGGGTGCGCTTGCGCACCGTCAATCACAAGCGCAATAGATGGCCCCGCCGAATCCGGTGCGCAAGCGCACCCTACGGTTTCAAATTGAGGTAATCGACAATTTTCTCCGCAGCTTCTTCTCCGGTGCGGACACAATCGGAAATTCCGACGCCGTGATAAGCGCCGCCGGCGAGAGCGAGTGTGGGGAATCCATCCAAAGAAGCTTCAATTCGCTTTATTCGAGCGTTGTGACCGACGTGATACTGCGGCATCGAGGTGGGATGGCGCCAGATTCGCGAGAAGATCGGTCGGGCGGTCACTCCGAGTAGGCTTGCCAGTTCGCTCCTGACATTTTTCTCCATCGCCGCATCATCGTCGTTGAACAAGTCGGGCTGCAGCGCACCGCCGACGAAAGCGCGTAACAACATGTGACCTTCCGGCGCTCTGGCGGGATATTTCAAACTGCTAAACGTGCAAGCCATGATCTTGCGACGCTCGATGATCGGTACAACGAAGCCGAAGCTATTCGGTTGGCGCGGAAAGTCCGCGCGGCGATAGGCGAGATTGACGGTGGCTGTGGAGGCGTAGGAAATTTGTTTCAGCTCGTTGGTAGCATTATGCGCGATCGAGGCCAGCAACTGGCCCGCTCGGAACGCCGGTGTCGCCAGAATGATGGCATCGGCCTGTAGGCCGTAACCCTTTTTGAATGAGAGCAACCAACCCTGACCGTTGTGATCCGGGAGCACGTTGGTGACCGGAGTGTTCAACTGAATGCTGCTTTCAGGCAGCCGCCATGCAAGCGCATTGACCAATTCTTGCATCCCACCAGCCAACGTGACGAACAAACTCCAGCGCGCGCCGCTACCGGTGTCACGAGTACGCGCGCGGCGTTTTTGCTCGGACCACATAGCCAGGATAATACTCCGTCGCTCGCGTTCCATTTCCTTGAAGCGTGGCATGGTAGCGGCGAGGCTGAGTTTATCAGGATCCGAGGCGTAGATGCCTCCGATCAGTGGTTGCGCGACGCGCTCCAACGCTTCCGCACCAAAGCGCCGACGGACGAAAGAGCCCAAGCTTTCGTCGTCATTTGCGTCGCCACGCGGCAGAAACAATTCCGTCGCCATGCGCAGTTTGGCGTCCCAGGAAAACAGCGGCGTTAGAATGAACGGCCAAAAACGAGTCGGTGCGAGCAGGAAAAACCCCTCGGGCAGAGCTCGGAGTTTGCCGCCATGAACGACGTAGATCTTTTGATAAGCTGATTGCGTCGAAACAAGATGCGAAGTGAGTCCGACGCGCTCACTTAACCGGAACGCCCATGGTTTTTCGGTGATGAAAGAATCCGGACCTGCTTCGACGAGGAATTCGCCGATCCGTTCCGTGGCGATTGTGCCGCCGAGACGGGGCGACGCTTCTAGAAGCTTAACGTCCAGGGCGAGAGATTTTTCCGCGTTGAGTTCAACGAGACGGTGAGCGGCTGCGAGACCGGCGATGCCTCCACCGATGACGACGATGCGGTGGGTCATGAGGATACCAGTCGAGGATGGATGATAGATGATCGAGGATCGCGATTCTCCATCCTCTATTCTCTATCCTCGAAGCGTTTCATCCTTGCCTCGATCACGGTAGCGATCATCCGGATAAACGTCGGGTGATCATTCGGACAGCTCGCGCGGATCAGATTCACGCCCAAATCATTGGCGATCTGCTTTGCCTCGATATCGAGATCGTAAAGCACTTCGACGTTTTCGCAGACAAAGCCGATCGGCGCGACGATCACTGACTGGGAGCCTTCCCTGGCTAATTTCCGAATGGAGTCGCCGATGTCGGGTTCGAGCCAACGATCGGTTGGTTTGCCGCTGCGGCTTTGGTAAGCAATCGACCAGCGTCGATGCCGTAATTTGTCGGCGATCAAGCGAGCGCTGGTCTCCACTTGTTCGACATAGCGCGATCGCGCAGCCATGGTCATGGGTAAACTATGGGCGCTGAAGATCAGCGGCGTCGATTGCTCTCCTTCAATGGAAATCTTGGTAAAGGCTGCTTGAACGAGTTCCGTCCAGCATCGAATGAATAGCGGATGATCGTGCCAGCCGTCACAATAATCGACCGCCGGAGCGTTTGCGCCGAGTTCATTCCGGGCATCGGCAATGTTTTTTTGGTAGCGTTCCCAACTCGCCTCGGTTCGGTGCGACGAGAGAATGAATCCCAGCGCGCGCTTTATCCCGTCATCGGCCATCCGCTTTAGCGCCTCGACGAAGAATGGTTTGGAGTTGCGCATGCCGACGTAGACGGGAAGCGCCACGCCTTGCTCGTCTAGCAGTTTACTCAAGACATCCGCCTGGCGGAAAGTGATTTCGTTGAGGGGCGATTTGCCGCCGACCGCCTCATAATGATGCGCGACTTCTTCGAGTCGCTTGGGTGCGATGGGAATCCCTTTTGTTACGCGAGTGAGGAACGGGCCAATTTCTTCGGATGATGTGGGGCCGCCGAAGGCGATGAGCAGGGTGGCTTGGTACGGCGAACTCATCAGGCTAATGCTTGGAGGAAGAGTGATGGAGCACTGGAGTAATGGAGTGCTGGGTCATCAATCCCGGAATCTTTGAATTTGTTCTTTACAACGTTCCATCACTCCAATACTCCAGTTCCCCAATCTTCAACGCGCGCTCAACTCGTGCACCGCTTCGACCATGGCGATCACATGTTCCACCGGGGTCTCGGGCAAAACACCATGGCCCAGATTAAAAATATGGCCGGGCCTGGCGCCAGCGCGGCGCAGGATTTCAGCGACGCGGTTTTTGATTTCTTTCGGCGATGCATGGAGCGTGACAGGATCGAGATTTCCCTGGACGGCGACATCATAGCCGACGGTTTGCCAGGCTTCGTCAAGATTAACGCGCCAGTCTAACCCGATCACCGTACCGCCGGCGGCGCGAATGTGCTTCAATGAACCGGCCGTTCCGGTGGTAAAATTGATCACCGGAACGCCAGGCACGATGGCGTCGATGACCGCGCGCGTGTAGGGAAGAACGAACTGCTCGTAATCCGGCGGCGTGAGGCAACCTGCCCAACTGTCAAAGAGTTGAACCGCTTCAGCGCCGGCGGCGATCTGGCAATTCAAATATTCAGAGGTTAGTTTCGTTAGCCGTTCCATCAGACGCTTCCACGCCTCCGGCGCCGTGTAGAAGAGCTTCTTGGTGTGGACGTAGTTGCGCGATCCGCCGCCTTCGATCAAGTAAGAAGCCAACGTGAAGGGCGCGCCGGCGAAGCCGATCAGCGGAACTTTGTTCTTGAGCGCCTTGGAGATTTTCTTTACGGCGTCGTAGACAAACAATAGTTCTTTCTCCGGCTCGAAGTCTTTCAGACCGTCAACGTCTTTGCCGCTGCGCACCGGATGATGAATCACCGGTCCGTCGCCTTTCGAGTATTCCAACCCAACACCCATCGGTTCGAGAATCAGGAGAATATCGGCAAACAAGATCGCCGCATCGACGCCGAGCCGTTCGACCGGAGTTACGGCGATTTCCGCGGCGAGGTCTGGTTTTTTGCAAAGTTCGAGGAAGCCGTATTGGCGGCGCAGCTTGCGGTATTCCTCCATGTAGCGTCCCGCCTGGCGCATCAGCCAAACCGGCGTATAGGAAGTTTGTTGGCGTCGGCAGGCCGCCAGAAAAACATGATTCGGCTTGATCATGAGGGTTGCGTGAATGGGAAAAACACTATGGGGCTTTGCCGCGAAAATCAACTGACGCGATTGCGTCGCGTGGCGGCACCGATCGCGCTTTCGCCGTATTTGTGGCGCAGCTCGTCGATGCCTTTGTACAATCGCTCGAAAGATCGGCGCTGGTCACGATTCAAGAGCGGCTCTTGCCAACCGGACCTTTGCAGCGCGCTCGCGCTCACTCCCAAAAGTCGTACGGCTCTGCCTTGGCCAATATTTCGCCGCATTAGGTCGCTGACGACCGCAAAGATCTCTTTGTCGAAACACGTGGGCGATGGCAGGGTACGCGAGCGCGTAATGGTCTGAAAATTGGAGTAGCGAATTTTGACCTTGAGACAACGAGCATACAATTTTTCCCGGCGCAATCGGCCGCCAACCTCCTCCACGAGTTCCCAGAGTATTTGTTCCATCTGGGCAATTTCCTTGAGCGGTTTATCCAGGGTGGTTTCGTTGCCGACGGAGTGGTCGTGATGATGTCCCTCCTCGGTCGGAGCCAAATTCAGGTAGCGATGCGCTAATTTTGCGCGTTTCAGCAGTTCGCCGATGGTCTTGATGCCCTTTTGATTGAGTACTTTGTGTGTTTTTGGTCCGACACCGGGAATCATTTCCACCGCCAAAGGCGCGAGAAAATCTTGTTCCGAGCCGGCCGGGACATAGATGAGCCCATGGGGTTTGGCCAGTGTGGCGGCTATTTTAGCCGTTACACGGCTGGTAGAAAGTCCGGCGGATGAAGGCAGTCCGAGATCGATTTCAATCCGCCGAATGATTACGTCAGCGGTTTTGAGTGGCGGCCCGAACAACCTCTCCGTGCCGGTGAGGTCGACCAGTCCTTCGTCTATGGAAAGCGCGTGCACGTCGGGTGAATACTCGCCGAGAATCGCGAAGACATTGTCTGAGAATTCCGCATAAACTCGACGGCGGTTCGGCAGGAAGATTCCGTCCGGGCAAAGCGCTTTGGCTTGAAATCCCGGCATCGCGGAGTGCACGCCGAACTTGCGCGCTTCGTACGATGCGGATGTTACTACACCGCGGCCATTACGGCCGCCGACGATAACCGGCTTTCCTTTGAGGCCCGGGTCGAGCACCTGCTCCACGGAAGCGAAGAACGCGTCCATGTCGATGTGAAGATACCAGCCCACGATCCACCAACGGCAATGCCGGCGCGGTCAGCGCGCGTAAAGCGAGTTAATAAAACCGGAAACTTCGAGCTTTTGGA
The DNA here is from genome assembly GCA_005879255.1 of Deltaproteobacteria bacterium. The sequence goes on along the minus strand of VBKY01000027.1, from coordinate 10,916 downwards.
TAAACGAATTGTCGTAGAAGTCCTCCGGTTTTGCTTGCTGGGCTCTCGGGCTTTTGGCGACATCCAAGACCGCTTGCACCGCCTCCTTAGTCATGAGCGGCACGCGCTGAAAGACCGGCAAATGTTCCTCGTAGACCGCCTCGAGAATTTGCCGGTTGTCGGTTTTCATGAATTTCCCCATCACCTTCATCGCCGTCTCTTTGTCGCGCCGGATGACAGAGATCGCTTCGGTATAGCCTCGCAGATAACGAATTACGGCGTCCGGCTTTTGTTGAATCACGTTGCGCGTCGTAACGACGCTCACGAAGATAAACGGAATATTGAGCTCGGTGACGTTGAGAATATGCTTGAGACCCAACTCTTGAGCCTGAAACGTGATCGGCGCGCTCATGAGACCAGCGGCGGCGTTGCCTGATTTTAACGTGGTCAATAAAGCCGGCGAGCTGCCGGCGTAAAGTATCTTCACGTCTTTGTCCGGCACCAATCCGTATTTCTTGAGCAAGATCCTGCTTGCGTAGTCCGTTGAGGCGGCCGGCTGCGTTGCCGCCAGAACTTTCCCCTTGAGATCGGCTACTGTCTTGATTGCGGGATCGCCGTACAGGTGGAAAATGAAGCGCGATGCGGTGTTGGCAACGTAGACCGTGTCCGCCCCTTCCAGGGCGACGTCGATGCCCTGATTGCCGACCAGGCCGATTTCTTCGGTGCCGCCGACGATCGCTTGGATCGCCGTAGTGGCCGCGAGATAGTTGAGGCTGTGTTGGAGGCCATGTTTCGTGAATAGTCCGAGGTCTTGAGCGATCCAAGCCGGTGACATGGTACCGCCGAGAGCGTTGTAAACGCCACGGAGGCTCGGTCCGTCGGCAGCGCAAATTTGCGACATCGAAGGCAATTGGCCGGCAATCATGAAAACGGCACCGATTAATAGTGCGCTGAGAATTTTCCGACGCTGCATTGTCGCCTCCATAGAGCCGTGCGATTGCTGAAGAGAGTAGTGAGCCGCAACCCTTCCTGTCAAGGGAGAAAGGATCGTTCAAAATCGTTCTAGCCGTACCAACGGCTCGAGCCGTTCAAGAGATTAGCCATCGCGTCTCGGTCCTCTGACGGCGGAGAAAAACACCGCAAGCAGCGTGAAGATGTTTAGGACCAAGATTGTGGTCGAAAAAGCACCGATGAAGATTTCTGACGCAGCGCGCCAGCTTTGCGGCGATTCGATTTGGCCGCTGTTCAATCCGGCGGATGACAACAGATAGCCAAACAAAGTCGCCGATAGCGCAACACCCATGGCTCCGCCCGTGCGCGCGGTCGTCGCAATCATACCGGCTGCGGCGCCGATTCTCTCTGGACTCACCGCGTTCAAAATCGAGCTTTGATTAGGCGCATTGAACAAGGCCCAGCCGATGCCCCAGAGCACCAGCGGGAAGACAATTCTTAACAGCGACGAGTGAAGATCCAGCGTGGACAAGAAGAATTGCGCGAGGGCAACAATGGCGCAACCGATGGTGCAAAGCAGGCGCGAGCCCAGCCGGTCCGACAGCGCGCCGGCGACGGGCGCTAGGAACATAATGATCAGCGAGTCCGCCACGATGATCCAACCCACTTGCGACGGCGAATATTCGAGTAAGTTCTGGAGAAAGAAGGGAAGGAGAAAATTGATCGCTGACAAAGTTGCGGAGATCAAAAATAGGCTCAAGATACCGGCGCTAAAAAGCCTCGTGTGAAACATGAAAAGATTCAAGATCGGCGTCTTGGCTCTGGCTTCGGCGCGCAAGAGAAATATCAGCGCGACCAGCGACAAGGATAACGTCGTGAGAAAAATCGGATGGCGCCAACCGACGCGCGGCAACTGGTCGATCGCATAGATAAACAGCCCGTTGGTCAGAAGCAGCAAGATCGCTCCTGGAATGTCGACGGCGATTTTCTCTTTTGTTCTGGTCTCGGGGATGACTTTCCAGGCGAGATAGGCGCCGTAGAGACTAAACGGCATATTGATATAAAAGATCCAGCGCCAACCGATCGTGTCGATCAGAAAGCCGCCCAATGATGGGCCGGTGAGAAAACCGATGTGGAACGCCGTCGACGTCAGGCCCAAGGCTCGGCCACGCTCCTGAGGGGATAAATTTACCGAGACAATCGCTCGACCATTGGCCGCGATCATGGAACCACCGAGGGCCTGGATCGCGCGGAAAAAGATCAATTGGCCTGTGGTCTGAGAAAGACCGCAAACGGCAGAGGCGGTCACGAAGATCAAGAAGCCCAGGCTGTAAAAGCGGCGCCGGCCGAAAAGATCGCCGAGCCTACCCATGGTGATAATCAATCCGATGAGAACCAAGTCATAAATCAGTATGGTCCATTGGATCGTCGTGAACGCGGTATGAAAAGTTGCCGTCAACGTGGGCAAAGCTACGGTAATTGCCCGCTGATCCAGGCCGACAATAGTCTGGCCGATGCAGACGCTGAGCAGGATCAACCGCGATGTGCGCCGTCCTTTTTGCGGTTGATCAGGTTGCATGCGGATTGTCGAAGCGCCGGTTTATTCTTGCCGCCGTCCTCTCACAGCGGAAAAGAAGACTGAGAGTAGTGTGACGACGTTGACGATATGCACGGTGTGATTGAATGAGCGGACGAAAAGTTCGGGAGCTTCGCCCCACGATTGTGGCGACTCCACTTGTGCGCGCGTCAAGCCGGCTGCGGCGAGCCCGTAGGTGAACAAGGTCGCAGAGAGCGCGACTCCCATCGCGCCTCCGGTACGCGCCGTGGTGGTATTCATGCCCGATGCCGTGCCGACTTTATCCCGCGGCACCGAACCCAGGATCGCGCTCTGGTTGGGTGAGTTAAAAATGGCCCAACCGAGGCCGATAAGCAACAACGGCAATATGATGCGTGGGATCGAAGAATCAACTCCCAACGATGCAATAAAGAATTGTCCGATGACGATCAGACCCGAGCCGGCGGTGCAGAGCAGGCGCGAGCCCATTCGATCGGACAACCAGCCGGCAATGGGTGCGATCAAAACGATGACCACCGAGTTGGCGATCAAGATCCAGCCCATATGCGTAGGTGAAAAATGAAGAATATTCTGCAGGTAGAATGGCATCAAAAAACTAATCGCCGACTGCGTCGAAGTGATGAAAAATAGGCTGAGCATCGAGGCTGTGAAAAGCCGGTTACGAAACAGCGCGAAGCTCAAGATCGGCATGCGCGACCGCAGTTCGACGAATACGAACAGCGCACATGCGACCATCGAGAGCATCAGCATGATCACGACGGACGAATCGCGCCAGCCCAGGTGCGGAAGCTGATTCATCGCATAGAGGAAGAGGCTGCAAGTTGCCATGAGCAAGATCGCTCCTGGGAAGTCCACAGAAATGTCTTTGACATCATCCTTGCTTTCTTCGAGCAGCTTCCACGCTAGATAAGCGCCCCAGATGCCGACCGGCAGATTAAGATAGAAAATCCAACGCCATCCAACGGTGTCAATGAGAAAACCACCCAACGTCGGGCCGGTAAGAAAACCGACATGAAAAGCCATCGACGCAAAGCCCATCGCCTTGCCGCGCTCGCTGGCGGGAAATGCCACGGACGCGATGGCGCGGCCGTTAGCCGAGATCATCGCCCCGCCCACCGCCTGCAAACCGCGAAATAGGATGATCTGCCATGCCGATTGGGCAGCGCCACAGAGCGCGGAGCTTAAAACGAAGACGAGAAACCCCGCGGCATAATATCGCCGGCGGCCAAATAGATCGCCTAAACGGCCGACGGTGATCACGGTGCCGATCAAGAGCAAATCATAAATCAACAAAACCCACTGAATGGTCGTTAAGCTGGTGTTAAAAGTGTGGGTTAGCGTCGGCAGCGCGACGAGCAGCGCGCGCTGATCCAAACCGACGATAAATTGTCCGACGCAAACATTGAAAAGAATCAGGGTGAGCCGTCTCTGGTCCGCAGGCGCCTCATCGTTGCTTTGCATGTTCGCAGCGCGCTTTCAAAACGCGAATAAAGAATTGGCGCAGGCGAAAATCGCTTGCCCTGTGGGAAAAGATCGTCGGAAGCGACTAAGAAGATTTGAGCGACCGCGATTCCTGCAATTCTCTGAGGACCTCCTCGCGCGCGCGCTTGCGGCTGGCCCTCTTTTTATCTTTGAAGACTTTGCCGGGAGGAGGAAGCCCCTTTCGCACCCGCGCTAGGCCTGGCGGTATTCTCTTCGAAGACGGTTTCAATGGAGCGTCCTTTGCTCCTCCAAAACTTCATCAGTCGAGCGGACGGCCCCGCGGGAGAAAGTGAATTCGTCATCTCGCGAGTCTACTTGGATACGATCGCCTTCTTTGAACTCTCCTTCGAGGATCTTAATCGCCAGCGGGTCCTGAATCAAACGCTGGATCGTTCGCTTGAGCGGGCGTGCGCCGTAGACCGGATCGTACCCCTTGTCCGCCAGTAGAGCCTTGGCGCGATCGCTAATCTCCAGTGCCATCTTTCTGCTCGCCAAGTTCTGGCGCAGTCGCTTGAGCTGAATTTCAACGATGGATTTGATTTCGTCGCGGCCGAGATTGTTAAAGATAATCGTCTCGTCAACCCGGTTCAAAAATTCCGGTTTAAACGCGTCGCGCAGTGCAGCGTTGACCCGCTGCTCCAACTCCTTGCGATTGTGTGTCCCGAGTTCGAGAATGTATTGGCTGCCGAGATTGGAGGTCATAATGATAACCGTATTCTTGAAATCGACGGTTCGGCCTTGGCCGTCGGTCATTCTGCCGTCCTCGAGAATCTGCAAGAGCGCGTTAAAGACGTCGGGATGCGCTTTTTCGATTTCATCGAACAGCACGACAGAATAAGGCCGGCGGCGCACCGCTTCGGTCAGGTAACCTCCCTCCTCGTAGCCGACGTAGCCCGGAGGAGCGCCGATCAGCCGCGACACGGAGTGCTTTTCCATGAATTCCGACATGTCGAGCCGCACCATCGCTTGCTCGTCATCGAAGAGAAATTCCGCGAGCGCCCGGCACAGTTCGGTTTTACCGACGCCGGTGGGGCCGAGAAAGATGAATGAACCGATGGGACGGTTTTCGTCTTGCAAACCCGCGCGCGCGCGGCGGACGGCGTTCGATACCGCATGAATCGCGCTGTCCTGTCCGACGACCCGCAGCTTGAGGCGATCTTCCATCTTGAGCAGTTTCTGAATTTCGCCCTCGAGCATTTTTGACACCGGAATGCCGGTCCACTTCGCCACGACTTCGGCGACGTCTTCGGCGTCGACTTCTTCTTTGAGCATCTTTTGATTCTTCTGCAGCTCGGCGAGTTTCTGGTTGGCATCTTCCAACTCTTTCTGGAGCTGGGTCAGCGTGCCGTAACGCAATTCTGCAGCGCGGTTGAGATTTCCCTCGCGTTGCGCCTTTTGCTCTTCGACTTTCGTCGATTCAATCTTCTCTTTGAGCGAGCGAATGCGTTGGATCGATTCCTTCTCATTTTGCCAGTGAGCCTTCAGTCCGCTCGAAGTTTCCCGCAGGTTTTCAATTTCGCGTTCCAGCTGCGCCAGGCGTTCCCTGGAGGCTTTGTCTTCTTCGCGCTTGAGCGCTTGTCGTTCGATCTCGAGCTGGAGAATCTTTCTCTCCACCTCGTCGATCTCGATGGGCATACTGTCAATTTCTATTCTCAGGCGTGATGCCGCTTCGTCAATGAGATCGATCGCTTTGTCCGGCAGAAAGCGGTCACTGATGTAGCGATGCGACAAGGTCGCCGCGCCGATGATGGCGCCGTCCGTGATGCGCACGCCGTGATGGACTTCGTACCGTTCCTTTAGCCCGCGCAGGATCGCGATGGTGTCTTCCACCGAAGGTTCGCCAACGAAGACGGGTTGGAAGCGCCGCTCCAGCGCAGGATCTTTCTCGACGCGCTTGCGATATTCATCCAGGGTTGTGGCGCCAACGCAACGAAGCTCGCCGCGCGCGAGCGCCGGTTTGAGCATGTTCGACGCGTCCATCGCGCCTTCGGCCGCGCCGGCGCCGACCAAGGTGTGGAGCTCGTCGATGAAAAGAATAACTTGACCGCTTGCTTCGGTGACTTCCTTGAGTACCGCCTTTAGGCGGTCTTCAAATTCGCCGCGAAATTTCGCTCCCGCCACCAAGGCTCCCAGATCGAGCGCGAGCAGCCGCTTGTCTTTTAGTCCTTCTGGGACGTCGCCGTTCACAATGCGCAGAGCCAGACCCTCGACGATGGCGGTCTTGCCGACGCCGGGTTCGCCGATCAGCACCGGATTGTTCTTGGTTCGACGCGAAAGAACCTGGATCACGCGGCGAATCTCATCGTCGCGGCCGATGACGGGATCGAGCTTTCCCTTGCGCGCGAGATCGGTGAGATCACGGCCGTATTTTTCCAGCGCTTGATATTTTTCTTCGGGATTGGGATCGGTGATTCTCTGGGCGCCGCGGATGCCGACCAGAGCGCTCAAAATCTTATCGCGCGAGGCACCGAGCTCCTTGAGAATTTTACCGGCCTCGCCGCTGTCTTGAACCATCGCCAGCAGCAAGTGCTCGGTCGAGACGTACTCGTCCTTGAGGCTCTCGGCTTCCGATTCGGCGCTTTCAATGACCTTCTTTAGCCGCGGAGTGATATAACTTTGCCCGGTGGCGCCGGTGACTTGAGGCAGGCGATCGAGGGCTTGCTGCAACCGTTCGGTTAACCTGGCAAGAGGCATTCCGAGTTTCTGCAGAAGCGAAAGAACGACGCCTTCTTTTTGTCCCAGCAAGGCGAAGAGCAAATGCTCTACGTCGACGGCTTGATGATTGCGTTTGTCGGCAAGCCCTTGCGCTTGCTGCAACGCTTCTTGTGATTTAGTTGTGAGTTTTTCTAAGCGCATACTCTTCTTACCCCGATTTTCTTAATGAAAACCTAAGCATCGTTAGGCGATCTGTCAAGAAAGCGAAGAATCGCCAAACGTGAAAAACACGATTAGCCCAGTGCTCAAACAGCGCTAAATTTTGCTAACCGCAGGCAGCGAGGGAGGGCAATTACAATGGATTTGTTTACGGCTGGTTTTTTGCGAGCTCGAAATATTCGAAAATCGGAGGATCGCCTTTGCGGACCGAAGCTATGCCGGCTGCGCAATCGGCCAAGACAATGCCCTCGTTTGGGACGAGCACAAACGGATAGTCGGCCGGCTCGATCGCAGTCCCGCGCATTTTCCTGATCGTCAAAGCGCGCTTAACGCTTCCATTCAGCTCGACGATCTTAAAAACCAAAACACCGGAAGCGAGAAACTGTTCAATGCTATTGCTGGTGTTTTGGGCTGCTGCGGTGAGATGGGCGGTGAAGAGATTGGTCGTGTTCAGTTGGGACTGAATCAACTGCATCAGCGAACGCCCTTGGTCCTGGCTGGAGTTGCTTGCGTCGGTTGGCAAGATGAGTGGCGTGATCGGATCGATGATGAGCAGTGTCGCGCCTAGCCTTCGTGCGTAGCTACCGAGGTCGGCGACAATCTTTTGGGGATCGATGCCTTTCTCGCTGCCGCTGCGCGCGCCAAAGTAGGGAGAGGCGTCTAAAATGACCAGATTTTTCTCTTGAATATGCTGCTGTAAATCCCACGAAAAGGAGGCAGCCGATTCCAAAATTTCCGCCGGGCGTTCATCTACGGTGACGTAAACCGCCTTTTCTCCCTGCACGAGGCTGTGTATCAAAAACTGTAAACAAGCGATGGTTTTTCCCGTGCCGGTATCACCGGTCAAAAGATAGCAGCGGCCCTTGATGTAGCCGCCGTGAAGCAACCGGTCGAGCCTGGCAATGCCGGTCGAAATGCGCTCGCTAACCATTGCGGAGGGTTCCTGGTTTTAGCGCGCCGGAGTCATCGGCTGGATCACGATGCCTTGTCCCTTGACGATGTCAAATTCGAGCTGGGTCGGCTTCACGTTGGTGCAGCGCATCTTTTCGACGATCAGGCTGCGGACCAGTTGGCCGTCCTTCCAGATCATTTCCAACACAATGGCGCCGGCCACCAGATATTCCTCCATGCCATGCATCGTTCGTTCGCCGGTCCGGGGAACCGCATAGGAGGTTAGGACATTGGTCGTTTGCACAGAAGAACGCAGCATTTTAATCAGCAGGCGGATCTGATCTTGGATTCGAATGGCGCTATCGCGCAAGAGCACAAACGGCCCGGCTGGATCGAGCACCAGCCGCTGAGCCCCCAGCTGATTGGCGAAACCAGCCAGATCGCTCACGGCTTTTTGAACATCGATATGCCTTTCTTTACCCGGTCCTGAAAGCGAGCTGAGATAAGCCCCCGCGTTCAAAATTGCCAGCTCTTTGTTCTCAACATGCGGTTCGAGATCCCAACCCATCGAAGCCGCCTGTTCCAAAACGTCCAGGGGGCCCTCATCGGCGGTTACAAAAATACATTTTTCTTTTCGTTTGAGACCTTCAACGAGGAACTGTAAAGCGAAAATACTTTTCCCTGTACCGGGTTCCCCGGTAATAAGGATTGACCGGCCCTTGGGAAATCCTCCCTCGATCAGGGGGTCGAGTCCCGCGAGTCCCGTCGATACGCGCTCTGTGTTTAACATGACCGTCCTTTGCGATTAACCGTCCGTCTGGGTCAATCGAGCTGTGTCTGTTCTGTTCGTTTCGGAGTTTTCGCTCCGTGGTAGATTCGCATCACATTCCGTATTTGGCATTCGGTCGTGATTGGGCCGTTTCTACGACTTCCAACGCCTCTTCCAAGCGAAACCGGTGTGCCAGCGCCGACTCTGAGGAGTTTGACGGGCGTGATGATCATCGGACCGTGCGCTATCAGTAACTTGAAACCGCTCTTCTTCAGATTGATTCAACCGCGGCTCGCCCAGGACGTAATCGTGGCCATCCGGTTTGATGGCGGCTTCTTTTACCGCCAACTGTTTGCGCAAGGACTCAATTTCTTCAAGGTAGATTTGCTCGAGCCCTCGCGCCGTTGCGTCCCGTTCTTCGAGAGCCCACTCTTTTTGGCTCAGCTCTGCCTGCAGTAAAGCCAGCCGGGCTTGAAGCTCCGTGTGCATTCGCTCGGTTTCTCCGGCCAATGCGCTTTCCGTTTGGGATGTTGACAACTCCAATTGCGCGAATCGTTCCTGCAACGAATCCATCTCCGCTTTAACCCGAACCAACTCGTCGTTACGGTTCTGCAGGATTTGATTTCTCTCTTCTGCTTCGCGAATGAGCCGTTCGAGTTCGTACCTTAGTGTATCCTCGATATTCGACTGCGCCAAGTCGCGTTCCTGGAGCACGCTGGTTTTTTGCGCGAGTTGCGCGTTTAGATCTGCCATCCGCGCTGCATAGTCCTGCGTGATTTGCTCGGTCCGGCTGAGCGCCGTTAGTTGAGCGTATTGCAGCTCTGTGTCGAGCTCCTCGATGCGACTCTGGAGCACTCGAGCCTCCGACTGGGCTTTTTCCAGCTCCAAACTCCGATCTTTGACGCCGTGCTGTTGTTCGCCGAGCTTGGCTTCGAGTTTTTGAATCTGGCTTTTGTGTGCCAGCGCCACATTCTCCATCGTCGCCTGCTGCTGCGCTAATGCCCAAGCTTTTTGCTGCAAGTCGCTACGTAGAGAGATCAATTCCGTTTCTAATCGGTTTAGAGCTTGGTCGGCGGCTGTTTTAGCGGCAGCCTTTTCTATTTGATTAGAGGTTTCAAGCTCATGCAGGCGTGCCCGCAAAGCCGCCGCTTCAGTCGTCGCCGCCGCAAAATCTTGTTCGCGAATTCTTGACGCGCTTTGCGCTTCATCGACTAGCCGCTCTCGCTCATCGATTTGGTGGCGAAGAGCGGCGGCGTTTTGTCTTTCTTCGGCCAGCTCATTCTCAAGGTTGTGTTGTTTGCCACGATACTCTTCGTGTAAGGCCGCCATCTCCGCTTGATTCGCGGCGAGACTCGACTCGATTTTCCTCTGGAAATTGACTTGAGCCTCGGTTTCACCGAATTCTCGCTGTGCCAGTTGCTCCGATAACCGATTGACCTCGGCTTTCAAATTTCCGATTTCGGCGGCACGGCTTTCCGCCAATAATCCTTTTTCCGTCAACTGGAGTTGCAGCTGGCTAATTGCCGTTTCAAACTGGGCCTTGAATTCGTCGCCCTTCGTCTGAACAGAGTGGAGTTCATCCGCTATTGCACGCAAACTTGTCCCTAACTCTTGTTCAGACGCTAACGCGCGCTGCCAGTTCTCTTCCGTTTGCCGGCGCAATAGCTCAGAGTGCTCGTTTCGCTCATGGAGATCGGCGATTTGTGAACGCAACTGGACCAGCGTCACATTCTCTTGATCGGAGAGCTTTTGTCGGTCTTCGAGTTGGCCATGCAGCCGGGCGATCTCTGCGCTCAGTTGCACTTCAATCGATCTCAATTGTCGTTCTTGTTCCCCGAGGACGGCTTCTTTCTGTTCCTGGGCTTTTGCTTGGGCGGCGTGAAACTCGCCCTCTTTCGCATGCAGGCGTCCTTCTAGCTCCTGGCGATCCGCTTCGGCACGCTGCCAATTTTGTTCCAGCTGGCGACGGGTATGCTCTGTCTGGGCATTGCGCTCCTGCAGCTCAGCAATTTGTGAGCGCAAGCGCTCAAGCTCCGCATTGCTTGACTCACTGGTCGCTTGTTGCTGTGCCAATTCACCGCGCAGCAGGTTGATTTCACCGCCAAGCCTCTCTTCGGCCGATCTGAAGAAATTTTCTTGTTCTTTGAGCGCGTCTTCTGTTTGCGCCAGAGTTGCATGAAAGCTCGTCAGTTCCGCTTCAAGGCTGCGGCGTGTCTCTTCGCCAATCTGTCGCGTCGTCAGATCGGCGGCCGTGGCCGCCTCCAATTGACTGATCCGTTCGCGCAGCTCTGCGGCCTCGGTACGGGCGCTGCGAAGTTCATTCTCGCGCTCATCGATCACGCCAAGGCTACGGGCCTGTTCCTGCTGCAAAGCTTGAATCTTGCTGTGGAAGGC
>VBKY01000497.1 GCA_005879255.1 Deltaproteobacteria bacterium | reverse complement strand
CGAGTGCCTGACTTGATCAAGACAGGATTTTGCGAGGTGAGAGGATCGATGGTGGCATTGGACAATTTTCCCTGTCGTAGCAGGGCCCGGCCATCCTCGCTATTCTCGAGGTTGAGCCGAATCCACTGGCCCGGCTTTAGTTTTGGCACCGCCGCTTCCAAGGCTTTCTTGATCTCGGCCAAAACCCCTTCTTCGTTCTTACCGCCGACTTTGGTGTATTTCAGCAGGGGATGGTCTTCACCCCAGTGATCGAGCGCATACTCTTGCAGATGAGAGTGAGTATCGACGAGCCCCGGTAGCATGGTTTTTCCCTTGAGGTCGATTCTGGTGGTTTTGGGACCCGCAAGTTTGAGAATCTGCGCATTCTGCCCCACGGTAAGAATCTTACCGTCTCTCACCGCGACCGCTTGAGCAACCGACGCGCGCTCGTCCACCGTGATAATTTTTCCGTTCACGAAAATGGTATCGGCGTAGTGAACCAGCTCGGCTGGAACGCCCTGAGCAAACACCCGGCTTGTCCAGAGCAAAAGTCCTAAAAGAAATAAAAATCGCCGCTGCATAAAGCCCCCTTTGTTTTTTGGCTACGTAAGTCGTGCAAGGTCGTCGCCATTGAAAATTTATTTTTTCGCTCCGGTCTCCACCGGGTATTTTCGTGACACCCACTCGTGGAATGCATCGGCCATCACCGCTGTGTTGCGGTATCCGTAGTCTTTGAGCAGCTGATAGGCCTGCTCGATGATTTGATTCTGCGAGCAGTCGCAGTACAACACAACCCGGCCTGACTTGGGAATTTCATGGAACCGCTTATCCAGTTCCTTCATCGGCAGTGATCGAGCGCCGGGCAAACGGGTTTTCTGAAAGTCTTGGACAGGACGGAGATCAACGAGGATGATTTTTTCACGCGCGTCGAGAAAAACTTTGACCTGCTCTGCCGTGACTGTCACGACATCGTCTTCCGTTCCATGGCCAGCCGAAAGCACCGCCGGCCAAAACATTACCAGCGCAACCGCCGCAACCAGCCGGAAATTTGTCATGTGACAGGATCTCGCGTCCGCGTTATTTGCCGGGCGTCATCGTAAGGCCCACAATCTGCAATCCTTCGGCCTTGGCAAACTGCGGATCAGTATAGACCGGCTTACCCGCCACGGCAGTCAACATGACATTGATTTTGGAGAGTTCTTCATCCGGCGTATTGAGATAGTCACGGTCGATGATGACGAAGTCCGCCCACTTGCCGGGTTCCAGAGAGCCCAGCACATTTTCGCGCAAAACATATTCGGCGGCCCAGCGGGTGAACATTTTAAGGGCCGTGGTCTTGTCGACGGCTTGCTTAGCGCCCCAGGTTCTTCCTTCACTGTCCTTGCGCGTAACCGCATACTTGATATGAGCGAAGGCGCCGCCCTCTTTTCTATGGACCCGCCGGTCATCCATCTCCATCACCACCTTGCCGCCGGCTCTGAGGATGCTCTGGATCGGCACGTTCATTTCATGGGCGTATTTTTCACCATAGTCCCGAGATATGTCGGCGGCATCCTCGAGATATCTCGGAGCGCAACTCCAGATGATATCCAGTTTTTTTGCCCGTTCGATCTGATCCGATCGCGGGCTCATGCCGCAGTGGTCGATGTTGTGCTTCTTGGCGCGAATCTCAGCGGGGGTTATGCCGGCCTCCGCGCTGGCCTTCTCGATCAGGTCAAGATACCGGTCGACGGCGCCGTCGCCGTACACATGGGTTCCGGAGATCCGTTGACCGGCTTGGACGGCGGCGCGCATGATCTTGTATTGCGCGTCGGCCTCGCATACTTCCCGGGATTTTACACTCTCGCGCGCATTGATTGTCGTGCAGTGCCGCGGGTAGCTGCTGTCCAGCGCCGAGAGCGATACGCCGATCGTCCATAGATAGTCTGTGCCGTGGCCCCTTATATCGCCCAAGCGTTTGTAAAATTCGCCGGCCTGGGCAAATCCTGCGGCGCCCATTCGATGCGAATAGGCGAAGCGGATCGGCATCTCTCCGGCATGGTCAAGAACGACAAAACCGTTAAATACCTTCGCTGTCGGTAGCGATGATGACCAAGTGGTTACACCGAGAGCAGACCAAGCCTGAAGCTCTTTCTTGTAGATCGCCGCCAACGTGCCGGGCTTTTGCACCAGGATTTCGCCGATTAGAGTGCGCATCGCGCCGGAGCCGATGGGTCCCTTTGCTTTTCCTTGGGCATCCGAGGGTATGTCCTCGGGAAGCTCGCCGAAATAGTCGGTGAACATCTTGAAGATGGGGCTATTGGCCCTTCTATCCGTGCCGCGGAGTTGGACGACAATGGGATTTTTCGGGGCCAGTTCATCCATCTCTTTCAACATCATTTTGTTGCCAAACTCTTCGGCTACACTGGAGGGTTGGAGCTGGACATGGATCATTTTTCCCGGTGGGCTCTTGGCGACCAGCGCCTTTAGCTGAGCGATTGCCTCGTCCACGGATTTCACCCTGAGCTCGGTTTGTCGGTACTGTGCCAATTCCGGCTCGAGCTTTTCCAGGTCGCTCGCCCAGTTCGCTGGCGCGTAATCGAACAGATGGGAGTGAGTATCAATGAATCCGGGGAGAATTGTTTTACCCTTGAGATCCAGGCGCCGCGTCCTCGGTCCGACTAGATTCAAAATCTCAGCGTTGCTGCCAACGGCCATGATTTTGCCGTCGCGCACGGCAAGCGCCTGAGCCACCGAAAAACGCTCATCGACGGTCAGCACTTTGCCGTTGTGATAAACCGCGTCGGCAAAAATCACCATGCCTTTGCCGGTTTGCGCCCATACCTGGACCGGAAGCAAACAAAAAAGTGAACACAGGAGTAAAGTCCTCATCCTAAAGCTCATAAATCCTCCAATATGTCAGTTGCGGCTCAGCTTGTTTCCCTTCGTCATGCCCGCGGATCCGGCAGCGCCTCCTCAAGCATGTGGGTCATCGTTCAGTCGGACGGCTCTCCGGTAGTTTCCAGATTTCACCGGCGATGCGCTCCGCTATCTTATTTCCTCGGAGAAGACAATTGACGTTACAGATGGAAACGTTGGCGTTCTTAGCCAACTTGTGAGCCAAAGTTTCCTCCACCAAAAACGATCCTCTACCGGGCTCGTTTGAATCGACAATTTCCTGAGCCTCCCTGGAGGCAAGAAACTCGAGCCAGAGCAGCGCTGCGTGGGGATTTTTGGCGCCGACATAGATCGCCTGGGGATCATGAAAAGTGATCGGGAAGGGATCTGGGATCACCATCTTAATGGGCAGAGCCGAGTCTTTTTTTAACATGCGACTCATGGGGTGGATATACATGCCACAGTTCAAGGACAGCTTGCCCTCGGCTAGTAAACCTAGGTTCCGTGTATTGCCTCGACTAAAGAGAGGTTCATTGTCTTTCAGCTTCCGAGCAAAATCGAAGAGCCTTTCCTCCCCCCAGCGCGGGATGAGCCATGTGAGCATGTTGGGATCGCTGTCTACGCTAAACTTTCCCCGCCATTGCGGCTCAACACAGCTTTCCCATCCCTTGGGCGCTTTATCCGGCGCTACAAGGGTTGAATTGTAGGTGATGATCCCGGTGTTGTTCGACGACCAAACGATTATTCCGGTGTCGTCGATCATCTCGAGTTGGATTTTGATCTGGCCATCCGTTGCCATCGCCTTAAGTTGGTACTTTTTGAGAAGCCCCTGCTCGGGGTACTCGTTTGGGAAAGAGCCGCTAAAACCGAGGATATCGACAACCGCCTTTCCTGCCGCGAGCTCGGCGAGCGCCTGTTGGGGGTTTGGCCTGGCCCCCATCTCAGTCACGCCCCAGGTCGGTTGAACAAAGGGGTACTTTTTGCCGAACGCTTTCAAAAGGTTCGGGAGAGTTGCCTTGTCATACTCCGGGCGCAAGGAAGGATGCAAAAAGAGTTTTCCTTCCTAACATAGATCATATCCTGCCTAAGCTGTGCCATGGAAAGGTTCGCGGGACACAGCGTGACGACAGCAAACAGGATAAAAACAAATGCATGGAAGAGATACGGCAGCGATTTCATAAATCCCCCGAGCAAATTAACCCTGTTTTCTTTTTTAGCGACCTCCGGCCAGTTCGTGCCGCTCGAGCAAATTTTCTGCCGATGTTTACGACTGAGTCGGCGGGGGTCCAAGATTTTTATCGCGCCAAGACGGCCAAGAACGCAAAGGTCATTTCCCAATTTTGACCAAGTTTGCCTTGACGACTTCACCACGGACGTGGAGAATGCGGCGTTATTAATCTTCATTGAGCATCGTGTCGCGATAACTCGGAATGGTAATCACTATCGGATCAAAGCGATTCTTCGAACTTTTACCGATGATGTTTACAAAAGTAAAGTTAGCTCCGTCGCACTGGTCCCTTTTTGGCTCGATTGTCGCTCATGCCACCATTCTTTGGCTCTTTATGCGAGTGCCTATTTACCCGCCATTTTCGCTCCTCCCGGTTAACGTGCGCTTAGCTGACGAGTTTACTGATGGGCGAGAAACAACTCCATTAGAAAATTCGACAAGGCGAATAGACCCAACGGCGATACGCGGCGCGGGCCGTAAGCTGGAAGCGTCACGCCATCCGGAGTCCAATGAACAAAACTCCGGAAGCGGATACCCGGGAGCCGGCTCAAACGCAGCTTCAAGCGGATTGGGAAACGTCGCCACCGATCCTGGTGGAATCGCTACCGGCGGAGGACTATCTACGGACTCAGGGGCGGGCCCATTGGGCAAAGGAGCACCACCCGGTAGTGGTTCCGGTGGAGCTACGTCCGGTCAGGTAAAATCAGCGCCCAAAGGAGCCAGCGATGGAGCACCCACCGTCATCACTATTCCAGAATCTGTTCGCCGTATGAGGTCGCCCTTCGGAGAAGAGATTTACGTGGAAGTGGATTTGTTCTTGCTCTACCACAGCGACGTTCCGGTGGGCATAAACGTTCCCGGCAATGAGATTTGCTTGGAGGGCGACCTGCTACGCACGATACAACCCGTCACCTTTCAACGAACTAAAACCGATCTTTTTAAGTGCCGCTCTCGCTCTCGCGGCGACGATGAAAAATGGTTCTGTCCGCCCGAAGCTCATACAGTCATCAGTACAACTATGTTTCTTTCATCGCCCGTAACGTTCAACATAAACAGATGTTTGGTCTACGATACATCCAGTTGTTTCTGGCGCGACCGGGCCGATGAATCGATAGAAATCTGTAGAGCAAAGCCCGATTACCAAGGCATTTGGGCTCCTGGCACCCAGTTTCACTATCCATGTGCGAAATCAGAGATTCAGGTCTTTACCCATCCACTGGAATATGGCGTGCGTTTTATGCAGGACATTGAGATCCGGGAATATCGCCCGAAGCGGAAAGTGATTCATAGAGAAAGCCGCCCAATCCGTACCTGCAACTGAACAGACGCTCAAATCATACTTCTCTCGCAGACACACGAGGATTTACTGGCTTTGGCTGACAAACGCGAACCAGGTGGGCAGGGATGGTCGAGAATCTACTTCTTAGGTCCGGTTTCGACCGGGTATTTGTGCTTCAACCAGCCCTGAAATCCTTCTAGCATGAAGGTGATGTTTCTGTATCTATTATCTTCAAATATCTGGAAGACGGAGTCGTCAATCTCGTTTTGCGGCGTTGCTGCGTAGACGACGACTCTTCCGGACTTGGGAACTTCGCCGAGCCGCTTATCCAATTCTGTCGTAGGGATCGAGCGGGAGCCGGGGATCCTTTTCTCTTGGAACTCTTTCGCTGGCCGGATATCGATGAGCTGGAACTTTTCGCCGGCGTCGAGAAGAAGCTTGAGGCGATCAACCGCGATAGTAGAAACGTCCCT
>VBKY01000496.1 GCA_005879255.1 Deltaproteobacteria bacterium | reverse complement strand
CGCGCTTTCGAGTGCGCATCAATCGCGTTTCTCTTATCGGCGCTCACCTACTTGTTGCCGGCCCGTTGATAAACCGTATTACCGCCGATGATGGTCAGATCGACTAGCAACTCGTCGATCTTATCGTCTGCAACAGACATGTAATTACCGTTAAAAACCACCAGATCAGCGTATTTGCCCTTCTCGATCGAACCGAGCATCTTCTCCTCACCGATGAACTTCGCAGCATTGTAAGTTGTCATCAACAACGCTTGCTTGCGATCGATGGCCTGGCTTTTACCCCACACTCGTCCTTCACGCGCGCTGCGCGTGCTTTTGTCTGTTCGGGTCACGAATCTTTCGATTCTCCAGACCGGCGGCTCATCGGGTTTGCCGCCCTCGAGATGGACATTCACGCCAGCGGCGAGCAAATCCTTGACCGGCTGCATCATATGCATCTGCTCGCCGTATTGGGAAAAGAGCATCTCTTCGCC